>NZ_SUKD01000024.1:0-14942 GCF_013357275.1 Pseudomonas sp. BMW13
AGCCGGGTCAATAACCGTGATTAGCCTGATGAGGAGATAATCTGAAGAGTCCGACTGAATGGTCTCTTTAGCTTATCGGCTGATCTCGCGATCAGTTGAGGTAATAATAACAATTCTCATTTTCATGTCAACGCCTTTTGAGAATTTTTCTCGAAAACGGACGGCGGCCGCGATGAGCCTGCCCATGAACGCAAAACCCCGGCATCTGGCCGGGGTTTTCTGTCGGGAGGCGATGATCAGGATTCGCCAGGCTGGCGCAGCTGGGTGATTTCCTTGTTCAGCAGGTCGATGCGGCGGGCCATGCTCTCGATCAGGCTATGGGCGATGCGCGGGTTGCTCTGCATCAGGCTGAGGAACTGCTCCTTGGGGATCACCATCACCGTGCAGGGTTCGCTGGCGATGACCGTGGCGCTGCGTTTCTCGCGGGTGAACACCGCCATGGCTCCGAATATCTCGTCCTTCTGCACGTCGCCGACCCGCTGGCCGTCGACATAGGCTTCGGCGTGGCCTTCGATGATGATGAACACGTGGTCGGCTTCATCGCCCTGATGGATCAGTTCCTCGCCAGCGGCAAAGTGCTGGAAGCCGGTGGCCGGACGGATTTCCGGCTGCTTGAGACGCGCCAGGGCGTCGGACAGCAGCGCCGTGTGACCGATCAGGTAGTGGATGAATTGTTCCTGGCGTTGCTCGTCGGCGTGAATGTGCTGGAACACTTCGCTGCGCGAGAAGGGAATCAGGCTGATGGGCTCTTCGCTGCTGTAGCGGCAGCTGGGCAGGTCGATCCCCTGGCGCAGGCCGACCAGATCGCCTTCCTGCAGGTAGAACAGCGGACGCTCGTCGACCACCGCGTGGAGCAGGCCGCTCTCGATGATGAACAGCTGGTTGCCCGGCAGCACCCGCGCCAGATCGTCGACTCGCTCCAGGCGAAGCGCTTCGCCTGCGGGTTGCAGCCCTTCCAGCAAGTGAGTGGGGATACTCTGCAGGCGATTGATCAACTGATCGGCGTAGGCCGGTTGCTCCCCGAGTAAATACATAACCGTAATTCCTTGAACTGGCTGGGCTGGCTGACCACACGAAGGTCCCTGAAACAATAGGCTGCGGCGGCGTTCGAGTAAATCACCTTGCGCTCGTGTTGTGAGCTAGCTCTTGTTGCAGGTCTGGGCTTCGTCCAGCTTGCCGTTCAGTTCTGCCTTGTGCGCAGGCGGAAGTTCATTCCAGTGCACGTCGAGCAGGGCGCCCTCGATGGCGTAGAGCAGCACCTTGGAGGCACGAAACCCACGGGCTCGCACGGCCCGGTAGGCCCCGACGGCACCGTAGCGACGCAGGTCGTTGGCGCTGTGGATGCCCACGGCGTGAAGCCATTGCGCCGAGGTCTTGCCCAGGTTCTTCAGGTGTTGCAGTTCGTCGTTCATCAGGCCTCCATGCGTGCGGCTGAAAATCACGTTGGCATGCCTGCTACTCAGTGTAGCGGCCAATTGCCTTGGTGCTTTTTGCGTCGCTACATCTGCGCAGTCACTTCGTGCGATAGCGCAAGCGTGTGCCGAAGTTCACCGACATGAGGATCTCGTCCGCAGTCAGTTCGACGGGAAAGTAGGCGCCGGAAATCTGCGCGTGCGCCAGGCTCGCGCCTTCTATCCTGGCGTTGCGCAAGTCCAGGCCGCGCAGGTCGGCGCCACGGAAGTAGGCGTCGGTGAAGTTGATGCTTTCGGTGTCCAGATTGCGCAGGTCCAGGCCACGAAAGTCGCCGCCGGACAGGTCGACCTCGACGCCCTTGGGCTTCTGCGCATTGAAGCCTTGCACGTCGTCGTTATGCAGGAGGTGATAGAGCGGATGATCGAGCTGGCGTGGCTGACTCATGGCAGATACCGGTAGTGGTGTCACCGGCAGTATAGAAGCCCTGCCAGGCTTTGCCCGGCAGGGTGTGGCCAACCTCTGATGGGCTCAGATGCCGGGCAGGCGCTGGCGAATCTGCTCGACCAGGCCGTCGAGGCTGGCGCTGTCATGCGTGTCGACGCGCTTGCTGTGGCTCAGCTCTTCGCTGCTGAGCGCTTCGCGACCGGCCTGCTGGGCCTTGATGACGTCCAGGGTCGCATCGGAAGGGTCCGTGCCCTCGCTTTGCCGTTGCTCCAGCCAGCCGGCGATCACCGCCTCGGGCGCATGGCAGTCGAGAATCAGGAACGGCGCGCCAAGCTCCTCGGCGACTTCGCTGGCTGCCTCGCGCTGAGCCGCCTTGAGGTAGGTGGCATCGATCACCACCGGGAAACCGGCCTGCAGGATCTGGCGGGCCAGCTGGTGCAGGTGGGTGTAGGTCGCCTGGCTGGCGTCCTCGCTGTAGATGCCGGCAGCCAGCTTGTCCTTGGCTGCGGCGTTCTGCTCGCCGAACAGGCGCTTGCGCTCGACGTCGGAACGCAGGCGAATGGTGCCCAGCGCTTCGACCAGGCGCATGGCCACGTGGCTCTTGCCGACGGCCGACACGCCGTGGGTGATGGCCAGGAACGGCGAGGGGATGGCGCTGTAGCTCTCGGCCAGGGCGGCATAGCCGCGGTACTGGCGGAGAATGACGGCGCGCTGCACCGGGTCCTGCTCCTGGCCCAGGCGGAACAGGGCGACCTTGCCACGCACCATGGCGCGATAGGCCTTGTAGAAATTCAGCAGGTGCAGGGCAGCGTAGTCACCCGTGTGTTCCAGCCAGCCACTGATGAAGCGGCGTGCCAGGCACTTGAGGCCACGGTCCTCGAGGTCCATCGCCAGGAAGCCGATGTCCGCGGTGACGTCGGTCATGCGGAAGGGTTCGTTGAATTCGATGCAGTCGAACAGCACCACGCGGCCATCGATCTGTGCCGCGTTGCCCAGGTGGATGTCGCCATGGCACTCACGGATGAAGCCCTGTGCCTTGCGCTCCGCCAGCAGCGGTTGCAGGCGATCGTAGCTCGACTGCGCCCAGGCCTCGAGTGCGTCGAGTTGCTGCAGGTCGTTCGCATCGCTGAGCATCGGGCGAATCTGCTCGAAGTTCTGCTGCACCGGTGCCATCACCGCCTCGGCGCTGCCCAGTGGGTGATCCTGAGGCACGACGGGGGCGTCCATGTGGAATCTGGCAATCTGCTCGGCAAGGGCGTCGATGTGGGCGTCGCCCAGCTCGCCGCGTGCCTGGATGGCGCTGAGCAGTTGCTCCTGGGGGAACTGGCGCATCTTCAGCGCGTATTCGATGGCCGGTGTGCTGCCGTCGAGGCTGGGAGCGTCTTCGCTGCCACCGATGGCCACGACTTCCAGGTACAGGTCCTGGGTCAGGCGCTGGTTGAGGCGCAGCTCTTCTTCACAGAAATGTCGACGTGCGTCGAGCTCGGTGAAGTCGAGAAAACCGAAGTTGACCGGCTTTTTGATCTTGTAGGCATGCTTGCCAGTGAGCAAAACCCAGGAAATGTGGGTCTCAATCACCTGAAACCCTTCCACGGGATGCGGATACAGGGCCGGGTTCTGCAATGCGGCAATCAGGGCTTGGCTCACGTTCGATCCTTGTTCTAGACGCTGTTCGAGCTGGGCATTATGGCCGCTGTGAGCTGCTCTGCAAACTGTCCGGGCGACGCTGCTGGCCCCTATCTAAAGTGCGTATAATTCCGCCATGACTCGAAAACGTTCTCCCCGCTCAAAGAAAAAGTCCCGCTCATCCGCTCTGCGTCCCTGGTTCGCCTGGGGTGTCAAGCTCGGCTTGGTCGGTCTGGTCATCCTGGCCGGTTTTGCCGTCTATCTCGATGCCGTCGTGCAGGAGAAATTCTCCGGCAAGCGCTGGACGGTGCCGGCGAAGGTCTATGCCCGACCGCTGGAACTGTTCGTCGGGCAGAAACTGGCCAAGAACGACTTCCTGCGCGAACTCGATGCGCTGGGCTATCGCCGTGAAAGCGTGGTCAACGGTCCGGGGGCGGTGTCGGTCGCCGGCAACAACATCGAGCTGCACAGCCGCGGTTTTCAGTTCTACGAAGGCGCCGAGCCGTCGCAGCGAGTCCGGGTGCGCTTTTCCGGGGACTATGTCGCCGGCCTGAACAAGGGCGATGGCGGCGATCTGGCCGTGGCGCGGCTCGAGCCGCTGCTGATCGGCGGTCTGTACCCGGCGCATCAGGAGGATCGCATCCTGATCAAGCTGGATCAGGTTCCGGCCTATCTGATCGACGCGCTGGTGGCGGTGGAAGACCGCGACTACTTCGATCACTTCGGTGTTTCCCCCAAGGGGATCGCCCGTGCGCTGTGGATCAACGCCACCTCCGGGCGCCTGGTGCAGGGCGGTAGTACCCTGACCCAGCAGCTGGTGAAGAACTTCTATCTGAACAACGAGCGTACCCTGGCGCGCAAGGCCACCGAAGCCATGATGGCGGTGCTGCTCGAGCTGCATTACGACAAGCGCGAGATCCTCGAAGCCTACATGAACGAGGTGTTTCTCGGTCAGGATGGCCAGCGCGCGGTACACGGTTTCGGCCTGGCCAGTCAGTACTTCTTCAGCCAGCCCATTTCCGAGCTGAAGCTGGAGCAGGTGGCGTTGCTGGTGGGCATGGTCAAGGGGCCGACCTACTACAACCCCCGGCGCAACCCCGAGCGTGCGATGACCCGGCGCAACCTGGTGCTCGACCTGCTGGCCGAGCAGGGCACGATCACCGCCGAGGAAGCCGCCGCGGCCAAGCAGAAGCCGCTGGGCGTCACCACCCGTGGCAGCATGGCCGACAGCTCGTTCCCGGCCTTCCTCGACCTGGTCAAGCGCCAGCTGCGCGAGGATTACCGGGAGCAGGACCTGACCGAAGAGGGCCTACGCATCTTCACCAGCTTCGACCCGATCCTGCAGCTCAAGGCCGAAGAGGCGCTGGCGGAAACGCTGAAGCGCCTGGCCGGGCGCAAGGGGGTCGACCAGGTGCAGGCCGGCATGGTGGTGACCAATCCCGAGACGGGTGAGGTGCAGGCGCTGATCGGCAGCCGCCAGCCACGCTTCGCCGGGTTCAACCGTGCAATGGATGCCGTGCGCCCCATCGGCTCGCTGATCAAACCCGCCATCTACCTGTCCGCGCTGGAGCGTCCCAGCCAGTACACGCTGACCAGCTGGCTGGAGGACGAGCCGTTCTCCATCAAGGGCCAGGATGGTCAGGTCTGGACGCCGCAGAACTACGACCGCAAGGCGCACGGCACGATCTACCTGTACCAGGGGCTGGCGCATTCCTACAACCTGTCCACGGCCAAGCTCGGCCTGGAGATCGGTGTGCCGAACGTGCTCAAGACCCTGGAGCGACTGGGTGTCGAGCGCAAGTGGCCGGCTTATCCTTCGATGCTCCTCGGGGCCGGAGCGCTGACGCCGATGGAAGTCGCTGGGATGTATCAGACCCTGGCCAACGGTGGCTTCAACACCCCGTTGCGCGGTATCCGCAGCGTGCTCACCGCCGAAGGCGAGCCGCTCGGTCGTTACCCGTTCAAGATCCAGCAGCGCTTCGATCCGGGGGCCATCTACCTGGTGCAGAACGCCATGCAGCGCACCATGCGCGAGGGCACGGGGCGCTCGGTGTACAGCCAGCTGCCCCGCTCGTTGAACCTGGCCGGCAAGACCGGTACCAGCAACGACTCGCGTGACAGCTGGTTCGCCGGCTTCAGTCAGGACCTGCTCTCTGTCGTCTGGCTGGGGCGCGATGACAACGGTCCCACCCCGCTGACCGGTGCAACCGGTGCGCTGCAGGTCTGGACGGGATTCATGCGCAAGGCCGATCCGTTGCCGCTGGACATGCCCATGCCGGATAACGTCACCCTGGCCTGGGTGGATCGCCAGACCGGTCTCGGCTCGGCGTCGGGCTGCCCGGATGCGGTGCAGATGCCTTATATTCGCGGCAGTGAACCCAGTCCTGGCTCCGCCTGCGGTATTCAGGCGCCCGTGGAGTCGGTGATGGACTGGGTGCGGGGCTGGTTGGATTGACGGCCGGGGTGCGTTCCCTGGCGTGAGCTGAAGAGGATTGGATGTGAACAAGAAGTGGCTTGTGGCCTTGCTGGCAACGACGACCCTGGCAGGCTGTAGTACGGTGCCGCGTGGCTCGATTCCCGTCGTCGATGCGGGCACGCCGCTGTCGGCTGGTCGTGTCTCCGATAACGCCGCCTCCGCGCCTGCCGGTGCGCAGTCGCAGCCGTTCGAAGAGGATTCCGGCGTGGTGGTGATGGTACCTCAGGGCGCCGCTTCCACGCCGTTGCAGACCGGGCCGCAGGGCGCTCCCGCCAACGGTGGGCTGACCTTCGACGAGCCGCCGGTGAGCATGGGGCAGGGCGGCTTCGACTCGTCCTCCGTGCCGAGTGCGCCCAGCGGCATTCCCAGCGGTGGTGGCCTGGCGGCCGACGAGCAGCTGGATGGGCCGGTCCTGGCGCTGCTGACCACCGCGCAGCAGCAGCAGGGCGGTGGTGATCTCAATGGCGCCGCCTCGAGTCTCGAGCGCGCCCAGCGTATCGCGCCGCGTGAGCCGCAGGTGCTCTACCGCCTGGCCGAGGTGCGCCTGGCGCAGGGCGATGCGGCTCAGGCCGAACAGTTCGCCCGTCGCGGCCTGACCTATGCCAGTGGCCGTCCTGCCCTGCAGGCCAGTTTGTGGAACCTGATTGCCCAGGCGCGTGAGCGGCAGGGCGACTCCGCTGGCGCGGCGCAGGCCCGTGAGCGCGCGCGGGTGAGTCTCTGATGGATGCACGAGTGAATGCGCTGGCCGAGCATCTGCTGCTCATCGAGCGTGAGTTGCGCGTACTGGGCTGGTGGCAGGAGCAGGCGCCCAGCGCCGCGGCGCTGGCCAGCCAGGAGCCGTTCTGTGTCGACACCCTGACCTTCGAGCAGTGGTTGCAGTGGATCTTCCTGCCGCGGATGAAACAGTTGCTGGAGGCGGATGCGGCCTTGCCATCGGTGTCGGGAATCCAGCCGATGGCCGAGATGGTGTACCGCGAGCAGTCGGGTGTCACCCGTCGCTTGCTGGAGCTGCTGGGTGAGTTCGATCGCCTGTTGACGCGCACGTCCTGAGGACGCGCGCGTCCGGTGTCACTTGCAGGTTTCGGTGATGGACTTCTTCAGTTCGCTGATGCGTTCCTGACGCTCGTTCTCGTCGATGCGGCGCAGCTCGCCTTCCACCTCGACCCGCACGCGCGGATTGTTTTCCAGCTGGGCCAGGTTGGTGCGGGCCTCTTCACAGTATTTCTTGCGCTCGGCTTCCTGCTTCGCCACGTCCTGCTTGACCTTCTTGTCGATGGCCGCCTGCTCGGGATCGGCTTGCTCGACGCTCGGTGCCGGCGCGCTGGGTGCCGGGCGCGGTGGCGGTGCAGAGGTATTGATGGTGGTGGACTGCTGGCCCTGGGGCGGTTGTGCGCCGAAGTGGGTCACGCCGTTGTCGTCCACCCACTTGTAGACCTGGCTGGCCATTGCGGTTGCGCTCAGGGCGAGCATCAGACTGCCCGTTAGAATCATGTGGCGCATGCTGTTTCCTTTGTCGAGAGCTGCGGTACTGCTGGTTACTATAACCAAAAGCCAGGGATCTTCATCCTGCGCTGCGTCACAGCCGCACTTCGAATAATAGGTCAAGCATCTCTTGACTTGCCTTCGTCGAACCCGAACAATCCAGCCTTCCCCGTAGTGGAGTCCGCCGCAAGCGTCCTCCAGCTCGGGGGAAAGAGGCGCTACCCGCGCCGAACCGTGACACCCGCAACGCGTTACCTCGCGCTGGGAGGGCCAGCCCCGCAAGACCATGGGCTGCTCCGTTACTCGTCAAGCTGATGTTCCGAATCCACGATCACCGTCGTGCGTGTCCGCTGACAGTAAGAACCTACTTAGGGCTACCCGTTGGCGGGTGGCATACTGGCGTTCAAGAGGTGAACAACGTGGAGCTTTTATCCGGCGCTGAAATGGTCGTCCGCTTCCTGCGTGACGAAGGCGTTAAGCACATCTATGGGTACCCTGGCGGTGCTCTCCTGCATATCTACGATGCCCTGTTCAAAGAACCGGAAGTGACCCATATCCTGGTGCGTCACGAACAGGCTGCGACCCACATGGCTGACGGCTATGCCCGTGCCACCGGCAAGGCCGGCGTGGTGCTGGTGACTTCCGGCCCGGGCGCGACCAATGCGATTACCGGCATTGCCACTGCCTACATGGACTCCATCCCGATGGTGGTGATCTCCGGCCAGGTGCCGAGCGCCATGGTCGGCACCGATGCCTTCCAGGAAACCGACATGGTCGGTATTTCCCGTCCGATTGTGAAGCACAGCTTCATCATCAAGCACCCGTCGGAAATCCCCGAGGTGCTGAAGAAGGCTTTCTATCTCGCCGAGTCCGGTCGTCCGGGGCCGGTGGTGGTGGACATCCCCAAAGACATGGGCGATCCCACCCAGAAGTTCGAATACGTGTACCCGAAGAAGGTCAAGCTGCGGTCGTACAGCCCGGCCGTTCGCGGTCACTCCGGGCAGATCCGCAAGGCAGCCGAGATGCTGCTGGCGGCCAAGCGCCCGGTGATGTACTCCGGTGGTGGCGTGATCATGGGTGGCGCCTCCGCGCCGCTGACCGAGCTGGCGCAGATGCTCAACCTGCCGGTGACCAATACCCTGATGGGCCTGGGCGGCTATCCGGGCACCGACCGCCAGTTCCTCGGCATGCTCGGCATGCACGGCAGCTACACCGCCAACCTGGCCATGCACCACGCCGATGTGATCCTCGCCGTGGGTGCGCGCTTCGATGACCGCGTGATCAACGGCGCGGCCAAGTTCTGCCCGAACGCCAAGATCATCCATATCGATATCGACCCGGCTTCGATCTCCAAGACCATCAAGGCCGACATCCCGATCGTGGGCCCGGTGGACAGCGTGCTGACCGAGATGGTCGCCATCCTCAAGGAAATCGGTGAGACCCCGAACAAGGACACCGTGGCCAGCTGGTGGAAGCAGATCGACGAGTGGCGCGGTAGCGGCCGCCTGTTCCCCTACAACGAGGGCGACGGCTCGATCATCAAGCCGCAGAGCGTGATCGAAACCCTGTGCGAAGTGACCCGTGGCGATGCCTACGTCACCTCCGATGTCGGTCAGCACCAGATGTTCGCGGCGCAGTACTACCGCTTCAACAAGCCCAATCGCTGGATCAACTCCGGTGGCCTGGGCACCATGGGCTTCGGTTTCCCTGCCGCCATGGGCATCAAGCTGAACTTCCCGGACGCCGACGTGGCGTGCGTGACTGGCGAAGGCAGCATCCAGATGAACATTCAGGAACTGTCGACCTGCCTGCAGTACGACCTGCCGGTGAAGATCGTCAACCTGAACAACGGTGCGCTGGGCATGGTCCGCCAATGGCAGGACATGCAGTACAACAGCCGTTATTCGCACTCCTACATGGAGTCGCTGCCCGACTTCGTCAAGCTGGCCGAGGCCTATGGCCACGTCGGCATGCGCATCACCCAGCTCAAGGACCTCAAGTCCGGTCTGGAAGAAGCCTTCGCCATGAAGGATCGCCTGGTGTTCCTCGACATTGCCGTGGACGACAGCGAGCACGTCTATCCGATGCAGATCAGAGACGGTGCGATGCGTGACATGTGGCTGAGCAAGACGGAGCGGACCTAAGATGCGACATATCATTTCCCTGTTGCTGGAAAACGAACCGGGCGCACTGTCCCGCGTGGTCGGTCTGTTCTCGCAGCGCAACTACAACATCGAAAGCCTTACCGTTGCGCCCACCGAGGATCCGACGCTGTCGCGCCTGACCCTGACCACGGTGGGGCATGACGAGGTCATCGAGCAGATCACCAAGAACCTCAACAAGCTGGTCGAAGTGGTGAAGCTGGTCAACCTGTCGGAGAGCGCTCATATCGAGCGCGAACTGATGCTGGTCAAGATCAAGGCCACCGGCGCCCAGCGCGCCGAGGTCAAACGCACCACCGACATCTTCCGCGGCCAGATCGTGGATGTGACCAGCAGCGTCTACACCGTGCAGCTGACCGGCACCAGCGACAAGCTGGACAGCTTCATCCAGGCCATCGGCACCGCGTCGATCCTGGAGACGGTACGCAGTGGCGTCACAGGTATCTCGCGTGGCGACAAGGTACTGAGTATCTGAAGTAGCCTGAGTGTCCTGCTGAACAGAAGCCCCGCCTCGTGCGGGGCTTTTTCATGGTCAAAGGTGTGGTCGCCAGTGACATGCCTGGCCGGGCGTCTGCCCGAATTCAGCGCTGGCGGTTCCAGAACGCGGCGATCAACGGGTCCTTGAGGCGCTTCTCCAGGGCGAACAGACCGATGTCATACGCGGCCAGCGGCGGCTGAATATCGTAGATACGGATGCGTGCGGTCAGCGGGCTGTTGTCGAGCACGATCTGCGGCACCACGCCGATACCGAAGCCCAGGCTGACCATGCTGACGATGGCCTCGTTGCCGCTCACCTGGGCATAGATACGCGGCTTGATGTTATGGCTTTTCAGCCAGCGATCCGTGCGCGTGCGCGCCAGCCCTTCCTCCGAGAGAATCATCGGCACGTCCTTCCAGCTGTCCGCCGTGGGCTGCCGGAGTTGCTCGTCGCTCAGCAATTGCGGGGATTGCGGGCCGATGAAGCGCAGCTCCGAGCGAGTGATCGACTGGAAATCGACCCCCGCCGGCAGGTTGTTCGGGCGCGCACCGATGGCGAGGTCCTCGAGCCCTTGTTGCACCCGTTCCACGGCTTTCGCCGGATCGCCGGTGTGCAGCTTCATCTCGATGCGAGGGTAGTCCTGACGGAAGCTGCTGAGGATGTCGTAGAGAAAGCTGTAGCTCGCAGTGACCGAGCAGTACAGGGACAGCTCGCCGTGCAGGCTCTGCTGGTCCTGCATGAAGGTCTGACGGATGGCCTGCCAGCCATTCATGACATCGCTGGCGTACTCGCGAAACTGTTGCCCCTCGCGTGTCAGGCGCACGGAGCGGTTGTCGCGCACGAACAGCGTCGCGCCCAGTTCTTCCTCCAGCTGCTTGATGCTGCGGCTGAGCGCGGACGGACTGACGTGCTGTTCACGGCTGGTCTTGCCGAAGTGCAGGTTGTCGGCCAGGGAAAGAAAGAGCCTGAGAGAGTGACTGTCCATGTGTGTTTCAGATATCGGCACGTTGTGTTGCAAATATATCATTTTACGCAACGGGATAGATCACATAAGGTTTCTCTGTCGCGGTGCTTGCACCCCATCCCTTTCGATTCAGAAGAGCCAAGAACATGAAAGTTTATTACGACAAAGATTGCGACCTCTCCATCATCCAGGGCAAGAAAGTCGCCATCATCGGTTACGGCTCCCAGGGCCACGCTCAGGCCTGCAACCTGAAGGACTCCGGTGTCGACGTCACCATCGGTCTGCGCAAAGGCTCCGCGACCGTAGCCAAGGCCGAAGCTCACGGCCTGAAAGTGACCGACGTCGCCAGCGCCGTTGCCGCTGCCGATCTGGTCATGATCCTGACCCCGGACGAATTCCAGGGCCAGCTGTACAAGAACGAGATCGAGCCGAACATCAAGCAGGGCGCTACCCTGGCCTTCTCCCACGGCTTCGCCATCCACTACAACCAGGTCGTACCGCGTGCCGACCTCGACGTGATCATGATCGCGCCGAAGGCTCCGGGCCACACCGTACGCACCGAGTTCGTCAAGGGCGGCGGCATCCCTGATCTGATCGCCGTTTACCAGGACGCTTCCGGCAACGCCAAGAATGTTGCCCTGTCCTACGCTTCGGGCGTTGGTGGCGGCCGTACCGGCATCATCGAAACCACCTTCAAGGACGAGACCGAAACCGACCTGTTCGGTGAGCAGGCTGTTCTCTGTGGTGGCACCGTCGAACTGGTCAAGGCCGGTTTCGAAACCCTGGTCGAAGCCGGTTATGCGCCGGAAATGGCCTACTTCGAGTGCTTGCACGAACTGAAGCTGATCGTTGACCTCATGTACGAAGGCGGCATCGCCAACATGAACTACTCGATCTCCAACAACGCCGAGTACGGCGAGTACGTCACCGGTCCGGAAGTGATCAACGCCGAATCCCGCCAGGCCATGCGCAACGCCCTGAAGCGCATCCAGGACGGCGAGTACGCCAAGATGTTCATCAGCGAAGGTGCCACTGGCTACCCGTCGATGACTGCCAAGCGTCGTAACAACGCTGCGCACGGCATCGAAGTGATCGGTGAGCAACTGCGCGGCATGATGCCGTGGATCGCTGCCAACAAGATCGTCGACAAGACCAAGAACTAAGGTCTGCGATGTGCGAAAGAACGCGGCTTTATGCCGCGTTTTTTCGTTCTGCGGCGAGGCTTCTGGTATAAAGCCTGCTCGCTTGGTGGCGAACTGAGTCCAGTCGCCCCGGTTGAAATTCGTCAAACCCGTTGCAAGGTGCTGTTCATGAGTGAAGGTCCCGAGGATCAAAAGCCGGCCGGCGACAATCTGGAAAGCCTGCTGCCGATCGACGAGCACATAGAGGAAGGGCAGGACGCCGAAGGGCGCAAAGTTCGTCACCGCGGCATCTACCTGCTGCCCAATCTGTTCACCACGGCAAACCTGTTCGCCGGTTTCTACTCCATCATCAACGCGATGAACGGCAACTTCTACGTCGCTGCCGCCACGGTGTTCGTCGCCATGGTGCTCGACAGCCTGGATGGCCGAGTTGCACGACTGACCAACACGCAGAGCGCCTTCGGCGCCGAGTACGACTCGCTCTCGGACATGGTCGCCTTCGGCGTCGCTCCCGCACTGCTGGCGTTCGAGTGGGCCCTGGGCAGCATGGGCAAGGTCGGCTGGATGGTCGCCTTCATCTATGTCGCCGGTGCGGCGCTGCGCCTGGCGCGCTTCAACACGCAGATCGGCAGCGTCGACAAGCGCTACTTCATCGGCCTGGCCAGTCCGGCGGCGGCGGGTGTGGTTGCCGGCACCGTCTGGGCCTTCAGCGATTTCGGTATCAAGGGCTCGAACATGTCCTTCGCCGTCGCGCTGCTGGTGGCTGCCGCCGGCTGCCTGATGGTCAGCAACATCAAGTACTACAGCTTCAAGGACCTCGACCTGAAAGGGCGTGTGCCGTTCGTGGCCATCCTGGCGGTGGTCCTGGTATTCGCCGTGGTGTTCAGCGACCCGCCGCGTATCCTGCTGCTGATCTTCCTCGCCTATGCGGTGTCCGGGCCGATCCAGTACCTGTTGCAGTTGCGTCGTCGCAAATCCGTCTGACGGTGTAATTTCTCCTCTACTCCGTGGTCTACAGTTCGTTTCTCGAACTGTAGTCGCGGGGTTGCCATGCTCATCCGAGTTCCTTATTCCTCTCGGGCTCTCGAGTCCGAAGTCACGCCCGAGTCCGTTTACCTGTCCCGTCGCAAGCTGATGCAGGGCTCGCTGGCGCTGGCGGCCATGGCTGCGATGCCGGGCTGGGCAAGCGCCGAGCCGCAGGGCGTCTATGCCGATGTCGAGCCGGCGAAGGCGCCCGGCTGGTTCGACGAGAAACTGTCGGCCACGCGCTGGCAGGCGATGACCGTCGAAGGGGAGAGCATCACGCCCTTCAGGGACGCGACCCACTACAACAACTTCTACGAGTTCGGGACCGGCAAGGGCGATCCTGCCGCCAGGGCCGGCTCGCTGCAGGTCGAGCCCTGGAGCGTGACGGTCGATGGCGAGGTGGGCAAGCCGGGGCGCTATGCCATCGAAGACCTGGTCAAGCCTCATGCATTCGAAGAGCGCATCTACCGGCTGCGCTGTGTCGAGGCCTGGTCCATGGTCATTCCCTGGCTGGGTTTCCCCCTGGCTGATCTGCTCAAGCAGGTCGAGCCGACCTCCTCGGCGCGTTACGTGCGTTTCGAAACGCTGGTGGACCATGAGCACATGCCGGGGCAGCGCTCGGGCTTTTCCCTGATCGACTGGCCTTATGTAGAAGGCTTGCGCATGGACGAGGCCATGCACCCGCTGGCCTTCATGGCCGTCGGCATGTATGGGCGGGTACTGCCCCATCAGAACGGTGCGCCGTTGCGTCTGGTGGTGCCCTGGAAATATGGCTTCAAGAGCATCAAGTCGATCGTGCGCATCAGCCTGGTGGCCGAGGCGCCCGCGACTACTTGGGAGCGCATCGCGCCGAACGAGTACGGCTTCTATGCCAACGTCAATCCGCAGGTCGATCACCCGCGCTGGTCGCAGGCCACCGAGCGCAGGCTGCCCAGTGGGCTGTTCAGTCCGAACGTGATCGATACCCGGATGTTCAACGGCTATGACGAGGTGGCCGAGCTGTATGCCGGGATGGACCTGGCGAGGTACTACTGATGCGTTATCGATTCTGGCGTGTCGGCGTGTTCCTGGTCGCCTCGGCACCGCCGCTTTACTGGTTGTATCTGGCGCTGTTCGGCCTGCTCGGGCCTGATCCCGGCAAGACCCTGGTGGACAACCTGGGGCTGGGTGCTCTGATTCTGCTGTTGATCACGCTGGCCATGACTCCCTTGCAGCAGCTCAGCCGCTGGGCGGGATGGATCGCCGTGCGCCGCCAGCTCGGGTTGTGGTGCTTCACCTATGTCACCCTGCATCTTTCGGGGTACGTGTTGTTCATTGCCGGGCTGCGCCTGGATCTGGTGCTGCGCGATCTCTACGAGCGCCCATACATCATTGTCGGTGCGCTGGCGTTTCTTGGTTTGCTGGCACTGGCTGTGACCTCCAACCGTTTCAGCATCAGAAAGCTGGGGCGCAAGTGGAAGGCACTGCATCGTCTGGTCTACGGCATTCTGCTGCTGGCGCTGTTGCATATGCTCTGGGTCGTCCGGGCGGACCTGGGAGAGTGGCTGGCCTATGCCCTCATCGGTGGGGCGCTGTTGGCGATGCGCTTCAGTGTCGTGGCGAAGGCATTGCAGCGTGCAGGGACCGGCCTGCGTGAAAATCCGAAGAAAGTTGCAATTTAAGCTTGACGCGCGTTCTGTGGGTTGTAGAATGCGCGCCACTTCAGCGATGAAGCTCTTCGAAAACTTCT
>NZ_SUKD01000025.1:0-173529 GCF_013357275.1 Pseudomonas sp. BMW13
AGAAGACTCGAACTTCCACGGTGTTGCCACCACTGATACCTGAAACCAGCGCGTCTACCAATTCCGCCACCTGGGCACTGAAACCGATGAATCATCATCTGCTTCGTGTTACAACGTCTCCTCGACGCTGTGGGCGCGAACTATACGGGCGGGCATTTACCTTGTAAACCCCTGACCCCAAAAAAATTATTGTCGCCGGAAAAGCTGCCCCGGATGCCGATTTCGCGCTTCAATAGGCATATGGCACACACACCTTTATACATACGCATAGGTAACCCCCTTTAAATGGCCGATTGGCAATCCCTCGATCCCGAGGCCGCCCGCGAGGCGGAAAAATACGAAAACCCCATTCCCAGCCGCGAACTGATCCTGGCCCATCTGGCCGAACGTGGTTCGCCCGCCAGCCGCGAGCAGCTGGTCGAAGAGTTCGGTCTCGAAACCGAAGACCAGCTCGAAGCCCTGCGCCGCCGCCTGCGCGCCATGGAGCGCGACGGTCAACTGATCTATACCCGGCGAGGCAGCTATGCCCCGGTGGACAAGCTCGACCTGATCTGCGGTCGCATCAGCGGTCACCGCGACGGTTTCGGCTTCCTGGTGCCGGACGACGGCAGTGACGATCTGTTCCTCAGCCCGGCGCAGATGCGCCTGGTCTTCGACGGCGACCGGGCCCTGGTGCGCGTGGCCGGTTTCGACCGTCGCGGGCGCCGCGAGGGCGGTATCGTCGAGGTGATCGAGCGTGCTCACGAGAGCGTCGTCGGTCGCTACTACGAAGAGAACGGTATCGGCTTCGTGGTCGCGGACAACCCGAAGATTCAGCAGGAAGTGCTGGTCACTCCGGGCCGCACCGCCGGTGCGCGGATCGGTCAGTTCGTCGAGATCAAGATCACCCACTGGCCGACGCAGCGCTTCCAGCCGCAGGGTGACATCGTCGAGGTGATCGGCAACTACATGGCGCCGGGCATGGAAATCGACGTGGCGCTGCGCAGCTACGACATTCCGCATGTCTGGCCCGAGGCCGTGATCAAGGAAGCGCGCAAGCTCAAACCCGAGGTGGAAGAGAAGGACAAGGAGAAGCGCGTCGATCTGCGTCATCTGCCGTTCGTCACCATCGATGGCGAGGATGCACGCGACTTCGACGACGCCGTCTACTGCGAGAAGAACAGCAGCCGCTGGAAGCTGTTCTCCGGTGGCTGGAAGCTGTACGTGGCCATCGCCGACGTGTCGCATTACGTGAAGGTCGGCTCGGCGCTGGATGCCGAGGCGGTGGAGCGTGGCAACTCGGTGTACTTCCCCGAGCGCGTCGTGCCGATGCTGCCGGAGGAACTGTCCAACGGCCTGTGCTCGCTCAACCCGCATGTCGATCGCCTGGCCATGGTCTGCGAGATGAGCATGTCCAAGAGCGGCCAGATGGTCGACTACAAGTTCTACGAGGCGGTGATCCACTCTCATGCGCGGCTGACCTACAACAAGGTCAGCTACATGCTGGAAGATCCCAAGGGCGCCGAAGGCAAGGCCCTGCGCAGCGAGTACAAGGCGGTCCTGCCGCACCTCAAGGAGCTGTATGCGCTCTATCAGGTGCTGGTCGCCGCACGTCACGAGCGCGGCGCCATCGATTTCGATACGCAGGAAACGCGCATCGTCTTCGGCTCCGACCGCAAGATCGACGAGATCCGTCCGACCCAGCGCAACGATGCGCACAAGCTGATCGAGGAGTGCATGCTGGCCGCCAACGTGGCCACCGCACGCTTCATGCAGGATCACGAGATTCCCTCGCTGTATCGCGTGCACGATGGCCCGCCGCCGGAGCGCCTGGAGAAGCTCAAGCAGTTCCTCGGCGAGCTTGGCCTGTCGCTGCAGCGCGGCAAGTCCAAGGATGGCCCGTCGCCGAAGGACTACCAGCGCCTGCTGGAGAGCATCCGCGAGCGTCCGGACTTCCACCTGATCCAGACCGTGATGCTGCGATCGCTCAGCCAGGCGGTGTACAGCGCGCAGAACGAAGGGCACTTCGGTCTCAACTACGAGGCCTACACCCACTTCACTTCGCCGATCCGTCGCTATCCCGACCTGCTGGTGCACCGTGCCATTCGCAGCGTGATCCGTTCCAAACGGGAAACCTCGCATGTCGAGCGCGCCGGTGCGGCGGCCATGCCCAAGGCGCGCATCTATCCGTACGACGAGGCGGCCCTGGAGAAACTCGGCGAGCAGTGCTCGATGACTGAGCGCCGCGCCGACGAGGCCACCCGTGACGTGGTCAACTGGCTCAAGTGCGAGTTCATGCAGGATCGCGTCGGCGAGACCTTCGAAGGCGTGATCACCGCGGTGACCGGCTTCGGCATCTTCGTCGAGTTGCGCGACATCTATGTCGAGGGCCTGGTGCACGTGACCGCGTTGCCGGCCGACTACTACCACTTCGATCCCGTCCATCATCGCCTGTCCGGCGAGCGCAGCGGTCGCAGCTTCCGCCTGGGCGACAGCGTCGAGGTCAAGGTGATGCGGGTCGACCTCGACGAACGCAAGATCGACTTCGAGCTGAGCCAGGGTAAGGCCGGCAAGGGTGATGACGCCCGTCGCACGGGCAAGCGCGGCGGCATGGGCAATACCGACGTGCAGAAAAGCCGCGAGGTGAAGAAGGCGCTGCTCGATGGAGCGAAGAAGGGCGGTGCCAAGGCACCGGCGAAGAAATCGTCCAGCCATCGCAAGGGCGCGCCTGCACCCAAGGGCAAGGCCGAGACGACCGCTGGCGGCAAGCCGAGCAAGCGTAAGGCGAAACGATGAGTCAGTTGGAGAAGGTCTACGGCGTGCATGCCGTGGAGGCGCTGCTGCGCCATCACCCCAAGCGGGTCAAGCAGTTGTGGCTGGCCGAGAGCCGCCAGGCGCCGCGTATCCAGCCGATGCTGGAACTGGCGGCGCAGCACCGCGTGCCGGTCGGGCACAAGGAGCGTCAGGAGCTCGACGAGTGGGCCGAGGGCGTGCACCAGGGCGTGGTCGCCGAGGTCAGTCCGAGCCAGGTCTGGGGCGAGAACATGCTCGACGAGCTGCTCGAACGTAGCGAGGGCGTGCCCTTGCTGCTGGTGCTCGACGGTGTCACCGATCCGCACAACCTGGGGGCCTGTCTGCGTACGGCCGATGCCGCGGGTGCGCAGGCGGTGATCGTGCCCAAGGACAAGTCGGCCACGCTCAACGCCACCGTGCGCAAGGTGGCCTGCGGCGCCGCCGAGGTCATTCCGCTGGTCGCGGTGACCAACCTGGCGCGGACCCTGGAGAAGCTGCAGAAGAAAGGCCTGTGGGTCGTCGGCACCGCCGGTGAGGTGGAGCAGGAGCTGTACCAGCTCGACATGACCGGGCCGACGGTGCTGGTGATGGGCGCCGAAGGCAAGGGCATGCGCCGCCTGACCCGCGAGCATTGCGATTACCTGGTCAAGCTGCCCATGGGCGGCAGCGTCAGCAGCCTGAACGTATCGGTCGCCACCGGCGTCTGCCTGTTCGAGGCGGTGCGCCAGCGCCAGGCCAAGGTGCGCGGCTGACTGTTCAAATAATCGCCAGTTCACCTTGCGTGCGGCAGGGGGCTTCTCTAGAATGGCGCCCCTTGCCGTGACGGCAGGCTTTTCTATGCCTTACGTCCGGTGAGCTCATCACGAGAAAACCCACTCCTTGCCTGACCACCTTAGTTGGCAGGCTACAACCCGTAAGGAGCATTTATGCGTCATTACGAAATCATCTTTCTGGTTCACCCGGACCAGAGCGAGCAAGTCGGCGGCATGGTCGAGCGTTACACCAAGCTGATCGAAGAAGACGGTGGCAAGATTCACCGCCTGGAAGACTGGGGCCGTCGTCAGCTGGCTTACGCCATCAACAACGTCCACAAAGCCCACTACGTGATGCTCAACGTAGAGTGCACCGGCAAGGCCCTGGCCGAGCTGGAAGACAGCTTCCGCTACAACGACGCCGTGATCCGTAACCTGGTCATCCGTCGCGACGAGGCCGTAACCGGTCAGTCCGAGATGCTGAAGGCCGAAGAAAACCGCAGTGAGCGCCGCGAGCGTCGTGAACGTCCTGAAAACGCTGAGTCCAACGACAGCGATGACAGCGACAGCAACGACAGCGACAACGCTGACGAGTAATCCACGGATCTATTGAGGAGCCAATCACATGGCACGTTTCTTCCGTCGTCGTAAATTCTGCCGTTTCACCGCTGAAGACGTGAAAGAGATCGATTTCAAAGATCTCAACACCCTGAAAGCCTACATCTCGGAAACCGGCAAGATCGTTCCCAGCCGTATCACCGGTACCAAGGCTCGTTATCAGCGTCAGCTGGCCACCGCTATCAAGCGCGCCCGCTTCCTGGCCCTGCTGCCCTACACCGACAGCCACGGCCGCTGAGATCGGATAGTCGACAAGAGTTAAGGAATAGATCGCATGCGTGCCCTGGCTGAATACATCATGCGCGGCCGCATGCAGGCCACCCTCGTGGTGGTGGGATCGGCAGCGATGCCGCTGTTGTTCTGGTTGAGTGCCGCCGCTGGCAGCCTGGTGCTGTTGCGGCGCGGTGCCAACGATGCCCTGGGCATCGTGGCCTGGGCCATGCTACCGGCGATTGCCTGGTGGTATTTCGGCGAACCACGCACCTTGCTGGTGTTGGTCGGGTCGCTGGGACTGGCGTTGTTGTTGCGCGCCAGCTGGACCTGGAACCGCATACTGCTGAGCAGTGTGGTGCTGGGCCTGGTGTATGGGGTTGTCCTTGGGGCAGTGTTCCGCGAACCCATCGCGGCCATGGCCGGCGAGCTGCAGAAGCTGCTGCCGAACATGCTGGATGGGGTTCACCAGCAGATGACGGTGAACGAACGCGAGCGTCTCGAGGCCCTGATTGCGCCAGTGCTGACCGGTTTGCTGGCGGCCCTGCTGCAGATCCTGAGCTTGCTGAGCCTGATACTTGGGCGTTACTGGCAGGCCGTGTTGTACAACCCGGGTGGTTTCGGGAGCGAGTTCCGCGCCCTGAGACTGCCGCTGCCGCAGGCACTGTTGCTGCTGGCGGGCATGCTGCTGGGTCCGAACCTCGGGCCGCAACTGGCCATGCTCACGCCGCTGTGCAGCGTGCCGCTGCTGTTCGCCGGGGTCGCCCTGGTGCATGGCCTGGTGGAAAAGGGTGGCCTCGCTCGCTTCTGGCTGGTGGGCCTGTACATCACGTTGCTGCTGTTCATGCAGCTGATCTATCCCTTGCTGGTGGTCTTGGCCATCGTCGACAGTCTGTTTGATTTTCGCGGTCGCCTGGCGCGCAAGAACGGCCCGGGCTCTGCGAACGGTGAAGGTTAAAAGTTAAGAGGTAAGACCCAAATGGAAGTCATCCTGCTGGAAAAAATCGCCAATCTGGGCAACCTGGGCGACAAAGTGAACGTTAAAGCCGGTTACGGCCGTAACTTCCTGCTGCCGCAAGGCAAGGCCACCGCTGCTACCGCTGAAAACGTAGCTGCGTTCGAAGCCCGCCGCGCCGAGCTGGAAAAAGCCGCTGCCGAGAAGAAAGCTTCCGCTGAAGCTCGCGCTGCTCAACTGGCTGAGCTGGAAGTCACCATCACCGCCGTTGCTGGCGATGAAGGCAAGCTGTTCGGTTCGATCGGTACCCACGACATCGCTGACGCCCTGACCGCCTCCGGCGTTGAAGTGGCCAAGGCTGAAGTTCGTCTGCCCAACGGTACTATCCGTCTGGTCGGCGAGTACGACGTTGCACTGCACCTGCACACCGACGTCGAAGCCACCGTCAAGGTGATCGTGGTCGCTGCCTAAGCAGTAGCCGCCAAGCGGGCTTGCGCTTCGGTGCGGGTCTGCTGACAATCGGGCACGGTATCGCTTCTGCGATCCGTGCCCTTTGTTTTTCTATCGCTGCACTTTCTTTTCGAGCCTATGAACGACATCAGCATCCCCGAACAATACGACCTGCAAACTGCGGCCCTGAAGGTGCCACCGCACTCCATCGAGGCGGAGCAGGCGGTGCTGGGTGGTCTGATGCTGGACAACAATGCCTGGGAGCGCGTGCTCGATGGCGTTTCCGATGGTGACTTCTATCGCCACGACCATCGCCTGATCTTCCGGGCGATCTTCAAGCTGGCCGAGCGCAATGCGCCGTTCGACGTCGTGACCCTGTCCGAGCAGCTGGACAAGGAAGGCCAGCTGTCGCAGGTCGGCGGTCTGGCCTACCTGGGCGAACTGGCGAAGAACACGCCGTCGGTGGCCAACATCAAGGCCTACGCGCAGATCATCCGTGAACGCGCGACCCTGCGTAAGCTGATCGGCATCAGCAACGAGATCGCTGACAGCGCCTATGCCCCCGAGGGGCGCACCGGCGAGGAAATCCTCGACGAGGCCGAGCGCAAGATCTTCGAGATCGCCGAGGACCGGCCGAAGACCGGTGGCCCGGTGGGCATCAACGATATCCTGGTCAAGGCCATCGACCGTATCGACGAGCTGTTCAACAACGGTGACGCGATCACCGGTCTGTCCACCGGCTTCGACGATCTGGACAACCTGACCAGCGGCCTGCAGCCGGCCGACATGATCATCGTCGCCGGCCGTCCGTCGATGGGTAAGACCACCTTCGCCATGAACCTGGTGGAAAACGCGCTGATGCGCAGCGACAAGTCGATCCTCGTCTACTCGCTGGAGATGCCGTCGGAGTCCATCGTCATTCGTATGCTCGCCTCGCTGGGGCGCATCGACCAGACCAAGGTGCGTGCCGGCCAGCTCGACGATGACGACTGGCCGCGGCTGACCAGTGCGGTGAACCTGCTCAACGACCGCAAGCTGTTCATCGACGATACCGCCGGCATCTCCCCGAGCGAGATGCGTGCGCGTACGCGGCGCCTGGCGCGTGAGCATGGCGAGATCGGCCTGATCATGGTCGACTACCTGCAGTTGATGCAGATTCCGGGTTCCAGCGGCGACAGCCGGGTCAACGAGATTTCCGAGATCTCGCGCTCGCTCAAAGCCCTGGCCAAGGAATTCAACTGCCCGGTGATCGCCCTGTCGCAGCTCAACCGGGGTCTCGAACAGCGTCCCAACAAGCGCCCGATCAACTCCGACTTGCGTGAATCCGGGGCGATCGAGCAGGACGCCGACATCATCCTGTTCGTCTATCGCGACGAGGTCTACCACCCCGAGACCGAGTACAAGGGCGTCGCCGAGATCATCATCGGCAAGCAGCGTAACGGCCCGCTGGGGACCGCGCGCCTGGCCTTCCTCGGCAAGTTCTCGCGCTTCGAGAATCTGGCACCGGGTAGCTACCAGTTCGACGACGAATAAATCGTTGCTGCGCGCCGGGCTTCTTGCCCCTCAGCGCTCACGGCGACGATGGTCTGGCGCAGATCAATGAAAACGGGTGCCCAAGGGTTAAGATGGGCACCCGTTTTTCGTTCAGGCCCTCTGCCATGCGTCCGCTTGCTGCCATCGTCGACCTCTCCGCCATCGTCCACAACTACAGCCTTGCCAAGCGCTGCGCGCCGGGCCGCCAGGCGTTCGCGGTGGTCAAGGCCAATGCCTATGGGCATGGCGTGCGTGAGGTGGTGACGGCGCTGCGCGATATCGCCGACGGTTTCGCGGTGGCCAGCCTGGAGGAGGCTGCGGAAGTGCGCGCCATGCACGACGAGGCGCGCATCCTGTTGCTGGAGGGCTGCTTCGAGGCCGGCGAATATGCCATCGCCGCTCAGCTCGGCTTCGACCTGGTGCTGCAGAGCGCGGCGCAGGCCGAGGCTCTGCTGGGCAGTGAGCTGCCGCGCCCGCTGAACGTCTGGCTGAAGCTGGATTCCGGCATGCACCGCCTGGGCTTCGACGCTGCCGAACTGCGCCAGTGGCATGCGCGCCTGGCGGATGCCCCGCAGGTCGCCGAGCTCAATCTGCTCAGCCATTTCGCCTGTGCCGACGAGCGCGGCCACCCGCTCACCGAGCAGCAGGTCGAATGCTTCCTCGGCCTGCTGGATCTGGACTTCACGCATCGCTCGCTGGCCAACTCGGCCGCCGTGCTGACCATTCCCGCCGCGCACATGGACTGGTCGCGCCCCGGCATCATGCTTTATGGCGCGACGCCGTTCGCCGATCTCAGCGCCAGTGAACTGGCCCTGAAGCCGGCGATGACCCTGGCTGCGCGGGTCATCGCCGTGCATGAGGTGGCGGCTGGCGAGTCTGTCGGTTATGGCGCTGCCTGGGTCGCCGAGCGCGACTCGCGTATCGCCACCGTCAGTTGCGGTTACGCCGACGGCTATCCTCGCCACGCCCCCAGCGGCACGCCGGTGCTGGTCGAGGGTCAGCTGGCGATGCTGGCGGGGCGGGTGTCGATGGACATGCTGGCGGTGGACGTCACCGACGTGCCCGAGGCGGGCATCGATTCGCCGGTGGAGCTGTGGGGCAGCAACCTGCCGGTGGACGAGGTCGCGATCGCCTGCGGCACCATCGGCTACGAGCTGCTGACCAAGGTCACGGCTCGCGTGCCGCGCCGCTACATCGGTTGATCAGGCCAGCCCGCTCGGCACCTTGAGCACATCCAGCTGCAGGCAGGCCTGTTCGCTGAGTTCGCCATCGTCGCCATGTATCCGCGAGCCTGAACGGCCCAGCTCCTTGACGCGGTAGAGCGCGGCGTCCGCAGCCTTGTACAGGCCGGTGAAGCTCTGTGCATGGCAGGGGTAGAGCGCGGCGCCGATGCTGACCGTGACGCGCAGGCGTTCGGCACCGTAGTGCACCGGTACGGACAGCTCGCTGACCAGGCGTGCGGCGATTTCCCGGGCCTGGTTTTCCGCATCGCTGCCACAGATCAGCGCCGCGAACTCGTCTCCTCCCAGGCGCGAGACGGCATCGCCGGCGCGCACGTGCTCGCGCAGCCGCTTGGCGATGACCTGCAGCATCAGGTCGCCGGCGGCGTGGCCGAAGCGGTCGTTGATCGGCTTGAAGTGGTCGAGGTCGATCAGCAGCAGCGCCACGCTCTCCTGGTGGCGCTCGGCATGCGCCAGGGCCGACTCGCAGCGCTCGACCAGGTAGCGGCGGTTGGGCAGTTCGGTCAGCGGGTCGTGGAAGGCAGCGTGCTGCAACTCGTGCTCGCGCTCGCGGAGCTGGTCGTTGGTCGCGGCCAGCTCGGCGGTGCGTGCGGTCACCGCCGCCTGCAGCTCGTCCGCGCTGGCCTGCAGTTGCGCGAGGCGCGCGGTCTTTTCGCGGTCCGCCTGCTGCAGGGCGTCGGCGCGCTCCTGCTTGAGGATCTGGATGCGATAGGCCAGGGCGAAGGAGAACAGGATCGACTCGGCCGCGACGGCCAGGGGGAACACATAGGCGTTCCACTCGGCCGGTTGCAGCACGCCGGTGGTACGCAGCAGCAGAATGGCGACGCTGCCCAGCACCAGGCCGTAGCCGTAGAGGTACAGCTGCGCCGGGAAGAAGCCCTGGCGCCAGCGGATCACGGCGCTGCCCAGCGCGGCGGGAATGCTGGTCAGCGACAGCAGGGCGATGGCCCAGGCGGCCAGGTAGCGCTGCTCGAACAGGGTCAGGCCGATGGCGATCAGGTAGATCACGCAGGCCATGTTCAGCAGGTGATGGGCCCAGCGGACGTAGAGCTTGGTCTGCAGCAGCGTCTGGGTGAAACGGCTGGCGAACAGGCCCCACAGCGACGGCAGGGTGATGCGGTCGAGCCAGACCGGAACGGGGTGGTTCGGCCACAGGTACTGTGCGCCATGGCCGGTCATGCTGATGATGAACAGCAGGGCGAAGGCCGTGGTCAGCACGTACCAGAAGTAGGCCTTGTCACGCAGCGAGATGAGAATGAACAGGTTGTACAGCAGCAGGGCGAAGACCACGCCGTAGATGACGCCCAGCCCGAGGTTCTCGCGGATCGCCAGTTGCGTGAGGTCGTCGCTCTGCCAGATGCGCAGCGGAAAGGAGTTGCCGGCCGGGTCGAACGCACGCAGGTACAGGGTCAGCGGCTGTTCGCCCAGCGCCGGCAGGTCGAACACCATGCGCCGGTATGCGAGGTCGCGGCTCTCGCTGAAGGCCACGCGCTCTCCCGCCTGGCGCATCTGCCAGCCACCCTGGCCATCGGGCAGGTAGAGCTGCAGATCGAGCTGGGTGACCGAGCCGACTTCCAGCACCCAGTCCGTCGGTGCGCTGCTGTCGCGTTGCAGGCTGAGTTTGATCCACCAGGGATTCAGGCTCTGGCCCACGCTGGCCCGCCCGTTGGCCGCCTGAAAGCGCGATTGCTGTGCGGCTGAGGTGATGTCGCCGATGTTCAGCGTACCGTGCGAATCCTCCAGCAGCTCGACGTCGGCGTTGAGCGCCGAGCCGCTGCTGGTCGCGCTCAGAGTGATGACGGGGGCCGCCTGGCTGGTGGAGGCCAGCCACAGCAAGAGAGCGAGTGATAAGACGAAACGCTGCAGCATAGGCATCCTGATAGGCGGTGTCCGAGTGTTTTGAGTATATGCACAGGAACGTTATTGATCGAAAACAAATATGGCCTGGTGCTATTGCAGGAAAATGCCAGGTTTTCCTCAAGTTGCAGTGGCGCGGGAGGCCGCTGCCGAGGCATTAAACCCAGTGAATTAGTCTGGTTTGGTCAAAATTTGTGCTATGATCCGCGCCCCTCGTGATAGCCCGCTGATCAAAAAATATGCAAGCCGCCAAGCCGCTGTTCGACTATCCCAAGTACTGGGCCGAGTGTTTCGGGCCAGCGCCGTTCCTGCCGATGAGCCGGGAAGAAATGGATCAGCTCGGCTGGGACAGCTGCGACATCATCATCGTCACCGGTGATGCCTACGTCGATCATCCCTCGTTCGGCATGGCCATCATCGGCCGCCTGCTGGAGGCCCAGGGCTTTCGCGTCGGCATCATCAGCCAGCCGGACTGGCGCAGCAAAGACGACTTCATGAAGCTCGGCGAGCCGAACCTGTTCTTCGGCGTCGCCGCCGGCAACATGGATTCGATGATCAACCGCTACACCGCCGACAAGAAGATTCGCTCCGACGACGCCTATACCCCTGGCGGCCTGGCCGGCAAGCGCCCGGATCGCGCCAGCCTGGTCTACAGCCAGCGCTGCAAGGAGGCCTACAGCCACGTGCCGGTGATTCTCGGCGGCATCGAAGCCTCGCTGCGCCGCATCGCCCACTACGACTACTGGCAGGACAAGGTGCGTCGTTCGATCCTGATGGACGCCACCGCCGACATCCTGCTCTACGGCAACGCCGAGCGCGCCGTGGTCGAGGTGGCCCAGCGCCTGTCGCGCGGCGAGTCGATCGAGAGCATCAGCGACGTGCGCGGCACCGCTTTCATCCGGCGCGATACCCCGCAGGGCTGGTTCGAGGTGGACTCCACGCGCATCGACCGTCCGGGCCGTGTCGACAAGATCATCAACCCCTACGTCAATACGCAGGACACCGAGGCCTGCGCCATCGAGCAGGGCAAGGGTGGCGAGGTCGAAGACCCCAACGAAGCCAAGGTGGTGCAGATTCTCGAAAGCCCGCGCATGACCCGCGACAAGACGGTGATCCGCCTGCCGTCGTTCGAGAAGGTGCGTAACGACCCGGTGCTCTACGCCCACGCCAACCGTGTGCTGCACCTGGAGACCAACCCCGGCAACGCCCGTGCGCTGGTGCAGAGGCATGGCGAGGTGGACGTGTGGTTCAACCCGCCACCCATCCCCATGAGCACCGAGGAAATGGACTACGTGTTCGGCATGCCCTACGCCCGGGTGCCGCATCCAGCGTACGGCGGCGAGCGCATCCCGGCGTACGAGATGATCCGTTTCTCGGTGAACATCATGCGTGGCTGCTTCGGCGGCTGCACCTTCTGCTCGATCACCGAGCACGAAGGCCGCATCATCCAGAACCGTTCGCACGACTCGATCATCCGCGAGATCGAAGAGATGCGCGACAAGGTGCCGGGCTTTACCGGGGTCGTTTCGGACCTGGGCGGTCCTACCGCCAACATGTACCGCATCGCCTGCAAGGACCCGGAGATCGAGCGTCACTGCCGCAAGCCGTCGTGCGTGTTCCCGGGGATCTGCGAGAACCTCAACACCGACCACTCGTCGCTGATCGAGCTGTACCGCAAGGCACGTGCGCTGCCCGGCGTGAAGAAGATCCTGATCGCCTCCGGCCTGCGCTACGACCTGGCCGTCGAGTCGCCGGAGTACGTCAAGGAGCTGGTCACCCACCACGTCGGCGGCTACCTGAAGATCGCCCCGGAGCACACCGAGCGCGGTCCGCTGGACAAGATGATGAAGCCGGGCATCGGCAGCTATGACCGCTTCAAGCAGATGTTCGAGAAGTTCTCGAAGGAAGCGGGCAAGGAGCAGTACCTGATCCCGTACTTCATCGCGGCGCACCCGGGGACCACCGACGAGGACATGATGAACCTCGCCCTGTGGCTCAAGCGCAACGGTTTCCGCGCCGACCAGGTGCAGGCGTTCTATCCCTCGCCAATGGCCACGGCCACGGCCATGTATCACTCGGGCAAGAACCCGCTGCGCAAGGTCACCTACAAGAGCGACGGCGTCGAGATCGTCAAGAGCGAGCAGCAGCGCCGCCTGCACAAGGCCTTCCTGCGCTACCACGACCCGAAGGGCTGGCCTCTGCTGCGCGAAGCGCTGCAGCGCATGGGCCGTGCCGACCTGATCGGCCCGGCCAAGCACCAGCTGATCCCTGCTACCCAGCCTGTGGGTGACGGCAGCTACCAGAGCGCGCGGCGCAAGAACTCCACGCCCGTGGGCAGCAAGAAGGCTGGCGCCGGTGGCAAGATCCTCACCCAGCACAACGGCCTGCCACCCCGTGGCAGCGACGGTGCCAAGCCCTGGGACAAGCGCGAGCAGGCCAAGGCAGCTGCCTTCGCCAAGATGCAGGAACAGAAGAAAGGTGGCAAAGCGAGCGGTGGTGGCGGCAAGAAGAAGCCCAGGCCCGTCGCGCCACGCTGAATGAAAACGCCAGCCTCGAGCTGGCGTATTTCTGTCCGCCCGAAGCCTGGCGCGGACTGCAGCGCGCCGCGACGGCGCGGGCCGAGCGCTTTACAGCTGGCCTGCCTGCCACTGCGCTTCGCGGCTGGCGAGCGCGGCCGCGATGGCCTCGACGCTGTCGGCGGCGATGGTCTCCGGCAGCGGGTCGAGACCGACGCTGGCGAACAGCTGGCCGTAGCTGTTGCGCAGCTCCGCGTAGGCCAGGTCGCGGCGCAGGTCCGCCTGCAGCGTGTTCAGTTCGCCCTGGATCAGCTCCAGTTCACCGATGCCCTGCGCCTTGTAGCGGTTGCGCAGTTGCTCGACGATCTGGCCGTCCAGCCCGGCCAGTTGCTGGCTGGTGCGGAACTGGCGCTGCGCTTCGCGGAAGTTGGCGTTGGCCACGTGCAGCTGGGCGAGAATCGCCATCGACATGGCCTGGCGGCGGGCGTCGGCGACCTCCTGGCCCGCCTTGGCGACATCAATGGCGGCCGGTGCCGAGAGGACGTTGAACAGGTTCCAGGTGACCTTCACGCCGTAGTCGGCCCAGCTCTGGTTGACCAGGAACGAGTTGCTGTCGTAGTGGCCGCCGGCCGAGAACTCCAGGCCCGGTAGCAGGCGCAGCATGGCCTTGCGTGTCTCGGCGGCGCTGATGCGCGCCTGGTAGTCCTGCTCGCGCAGTTCGGGGCGGCTGGCCAGGGCCTCCTGTTCCAGCGTGCCCAGTTCCACCTTCAGCTCCGGGACCTGGTAGCCGGTCTCGGGCGCCAGTTCGACCTGGGTGCCCAGGGGCAGGTTGATCAGCGTCGCCAGCTCGGTCTTGGCCAGTGACAGGGCGCGGCGTTGTTCCTCCAGCTGGCGAGTGGCCTCGATCAGGGCGCGCTGATAGCTCAGGGCCTGGATCGGGTCGCCGATGCGCTGTTCACTCAGGCGCTGGCTGTTGTCCCGGGCCTCGGCCACGCGTGTCATGAGGCTGTCGATCTGGCTGAGCAGGCGATCGGCGGCGACGGCGCGCCAGTAGGCAGAGCGCACGTCCTGAATGATGGTGTGCACCACCTTGCGCCGACGCTCCTGCACGATCAGGCGCTGGTCGCCCTGCTGCTTGGCGCTGACGTAGCTGACACCGAAGTCGAGCACGTTCCACACCATGGTCAGGTCGGCCACGCCGCGGTCGCGATCCTGCGAGGTGGAGGGTTCGAGCGACTGGGTGCCGGTTTCGATGCTCTGGCTGCTCGACGCGCTGACGTTGTTGCGCCCTGCATAACCCGCCGACAGCGCCATGCGCGGCAGCATGTCGAAGGTGGCGAGATCGACCTGGCGTTGGGCCATGGCCTCTTCCATCACCTTGAGGCGCGCCTCGAGGTTGTACTTCACCGCACGCGCCATGGCCTCGTGCAGGGTCAGCGGGCCGTTGAGCGGCTCCTGGTCGGCGAACATCGCCTGCAGGTCGCTCTGCGCCCGTTGCTCGCTGACGCTGCGCTCGATGGGCTGGCTGGTCACCGCGCAGCCACTGATGGCCAGCGCCAGCATGCTCACTACCCCTAGTGTTTCGCTCTTTTTCATCCTTGGGCCGCCCCCTTGTCACGGCTCCGACTCACTGCTTTCTCGTTGTTATCGGTCGATCAGATCTGTGCCTGGGCCGCTGCGATCTGTTGCAGGGCCTGGGCCAGTTCCTGGTGCTGGCGTTGCTCACCTTCGTTCAGCGCCTGCAATTGCTGGCCCAGCGTCGGGGCCGAGAGGAAGCCGCCACCCCCGGCCCCCCATTTCTTGCCATCGAAAACCTCCAGCTTTTGGCTCTCCTGCTGCACATCCTTGGTAAAGATGCCGGAGAGGCTGCTGTTGCCGAACACCCCTCCGTCGCCGCCACCGAAGCCGAGGAAGCCGGTGCCGCTGCCATTGCCGGCACCGCTGTCACTGCTGGCGAAGACCTGCGCGATGAAGCTGGGAGCCAGAACGTTGGGGTTGAGGAAGATGGTGCCCACAGTGGGAACGCCGCTGCCCAGCGTCGGTTGCTCGAACAACGGCGGCGGCAGCAGCGGCGAGGTGGTGGGCGGCGGCGGTGCGACGGGCACGTCGGGTTGAGGTGTCGGCGTCATCACTGGCGGTGCGCTGGGGCCAGGGTTGGTGCGGAACTCCGGGTCGCCGGTCGTCAGCCCGCCCAGTGTGTAAGCGGCGCTGCTGAAGCTGCCCTGCAGGGCGTTGCCGATGCCGTCGACGATGCCGCTGCCTGCCGCCACCAGTGACAAGCCGAGCGTGCCCTGACCGCTGACGCCGCCGACGGTGACGCGGTAGGTGCGGGCATCCACTTGCACCAGGGACAGCAGGGTGCCGCTGGCACTGCCGCTGGTGGTCAGGGCGAAGTCGCCCAGATCGACGCCGCTGACCGCCTCGTTGAAGCTGACGGTGAAGCCGAGGGTGTCGCTGGTGGTCGGTGAACTGCCGTCGAGAGCGATGCCGGTGACTTCCGGTGCGGCGGCGTCCACCAGCACGCCGCTGGTGGAGCCCACGGCGTTCAGTGCCGTCTGTGCATCGTTGCCGGCGCCATCGCGCAGGCTCGCGCCGTTGGCGTCCAGGCCGCCGGCAACGGTGATGCCGTCGGTGTCCTGCTGGCCGTTGGCGACGGTCAGGCGGAACACCAGTGCGCTGCTGCCCGAACCGCTGAGGTAGCTGGCGTAGACGACGCCGCCGCCATCCAGCGTGATCGCCAGGCGCGGTGTACCGCCACTGGTGTCGACGGTCACGGCCTCGTCGAAGTTCACCGTGAAGTCGAGGTTGTCGCCGGCCAGGTAGGTGCCGTTGGCGGGCACGCTGACGCTGGTGACGGCCGGAGCCTTGCTGTCGATGGCGTAGTTGTTGGAGTCGGTGCTGCCGGAGCCGGTGTTGCCTGCGGTGTCGGTGTAGCCGGTGTTGTCCAGGGTGATGACGTTGCTGGTGTCGGTGACGTTGGCATTGGGGGTCAGGGTGGCGGTCCAGGTAATACCGCCGTCGCTGCTGGCGAGGTTGCTCAGCGCGCCGTTGGCGACGCTGAAGTCTGCCGTGGTCAGGCCGCTCACCGCTTCGCTGAAGGTGATGGTGACGCTAGTGCTCTGGCCGGCCTTGAGCGTGCTGTCGGCCACCACCACAGTGGCGCTCGGGCGCTGGGTGTCGATGCTGTAGCTGTTCGAGTCGGTGCTGCCGGAGCCGGAGTTGCCGGCCGCATCGGTGTAGCCGGTGTTGTCCAGGGTGATGAGGTTGCCGGCGGCGGTGACGTTGGCGCTCGGTGTCAGGGTGGCGGTCCAGGTGATCCCGCCGTCGACGCTGGCGAGGTTGCTCAGCGCGCCGTTGGCGACGCTGAAGTCCGCCGTGGTCAAACCGCTGACCGCCTCGTTGAAGGTAATGGTGACGGTGGTGCTCTGGCCGGCCTTGAGCGTGCTGTCAGCCACCACCAAGGTGGCGCTGGGGCGCTGGGTGTCGATGGCGTAGTTGCCCGAGTCGGTGCTGCCACTGCCGCTGTTGCCGGCCAGGTCGTTCACCCCGGTGTTGTCCAGGGTGATGAGGTTGGAAGCATCGCTGACATTGCTGCCGGGGGTGAATGTGGCGGTCCAGGTGATCCCGCCGTCACTGCTGTTGAGGCCGCTCAGCGCGCCATTGGCGACGCTGAAGTCGGCAATGGTCAAATTGGTGACTGCCTCATTGAACGTCACGGTGACGGTCGCCGTCTCGCCGATCCGCAGGGCCGTGTCGCTGAGGGTGATGCTGCTCGCCGCAGGGCGCACGCCATCGACCACCAGGGCCTTGTTCGCGCCCAGGGAACCTGCGGCGCCTGGGGTCGGCAGGGTGAGGATGGCCGACTGGCTGGTGCCGTCCTGAATGGTGCCGCCGTTGAGGCTGAGGGCCGAGGTGGAGGCGTAATCGAGGTCGGCGGAGAGGTCTCCGGCCTGTACGGTGTAGCTGAAGCTCAGGGTGTCGGTGCCTGAGCCGGACACGTAGTTGAGTATGCGATCGGTGGCACCGGTTTCCAGGGTCAGGGTCGGCGTGCCGGTCACGTTGACCGAGGTGTCGAACTGTACGGTCACGGTGATGACGTCGCCGATCTTGTAGGTGCCGTTGGCCGTGCTGGAGGTGATGTTGGTGACCACCGGTGCGGCAGGTGCGGTCAGGGTCAGGTCATTGCCGGTGCCGCCGGCGTAGCTGGTGGTCAGTTCGGTGCCGTTGCCGCCCGCCGTGATCGTGCCGCCCTCGCTGATGCCGGTGAAGGTACCGGTAATCGCATCGCCACCGTCGTTGACGATCACCGTGTAGCGGTCGCCACTGCCAGCCGTGTAGCCATGAGTGACGGCCAGGGTCGCGCCGGAGAGATTGGCCGAGCCATTGACCAGCACCCGGTCATAGCCACTACCCGCCGTCGTGCCGTTGATGTCCAGGGCCAGGGTGCTGCCTGCGGCCAGGCTGAGGTTGCCGTTGATGTTGAGGCTGCCTGCACCGCCATTGCCGGGGGACAGGGTGCCGCCGCTCTGCACGGTGACGTTGCCCCCCAGCGAGCCGCTGCCGGCCAGCGTGGCACCGCTTGCCACGGTGGTCGTGCTGCTGGTGTTGCCGTCCACGATCAGCGTGCCGGCGAACACGGTGCTGCTGCCCGTGCTGGTGTTGTTGGCCGTCAGGGTCAGGCTGCCGCTACCGCTCTTGTTCAGGCTGCCGATGCCGGCGACCACGCTGGAGATGGTCGCCGTATCGCCGCTGCCGTTGGTGAAGGTCTGGGTGGTGCCGCCGGCCAGACTGAGGGTACCGCCAGTCAGGACCAGGCCGCTGGCCTGATCCATGTCGAAGGTCAGGCTCTCGTTGAGCGACACGGCATTGAGGTTGAGCGTCTGCCCGGCCAGGCTGCTGGCGAAGACGATGGTCTGGCTGCCGGTGCTGTCGGCGGCGGCGATGGCCACCGCCTCGCTGAAGCTCACGCCATTGCTGCGGTCGATGGTCGCGGTATCCGTGGCATTGGTGACGTAGATGGTATCGCTGGTCACCGTGACATTGGCACTGGCGTTGCCGCCAGCGCCATCGTTCACCGTGACCGCCACGGTGGCGTCGCCGGCGGGCGTGTCGCTGCGGTAGGTGATGCGCTGCGCCACGTCGTTGACCAGTGCTGAGGTGGCCGTGGTGCCACTGCTGGTGAAGGTGATGGTCAGCACGCCACCGCTGTTGGTGAAGGTGGCGAAGGTCAGCCCGCCCGACTGCAGGTTGCTGCCACTGACGGTGAACAGGCCGCCGCTGGTGTCGAAGCCCAGCACGTCGCTGCCTATCGCCGTGCCGCTGCGCTGGATCACCAGGCTGGCGCCGGACCAGTCGCCATTGCCGCCGTTCAGCGCATCCAGCTCGGCATCGGCCAGGCTGGCATTGTTGCCCACGTCGAGGCGGACGGTATTGCCTGCGCCGCCCCAGGCCACGCTGTCGCCGTTGAGGTTGCTGACGGCGGGGGTTGCGTTGGGGGCGACCGCATCCGCGAAACCCACATTGTCGATGCCGATATACAGAGGTTGACCATTTGGATCCGTGATACGGATTTCGTCTGCGTACTGGAATATCGATGCCGTCAGCCCATTGCCCTGGGTGAAGTCCGAGATGTAGTCGCTGTCGGTCGCGAGTGTGACGCTGCCTCTGGAGACACCGTTCTGGAAGGCTTCGAATTTGATCTGAGAGTGCGCGCCAAGGTAGTCGACGATCTTGATTCCGGTGAACGAGAACTCGCTCCCGTCCTGGCTGCGAATCACGACGATGGGCGAGCCATTCCCGGAATCGTCGACGATACCTTCGTCCTGGCTGCCGGTCCCATCCGTGAACAGATCGCTGTAGTACTTCCACGCCGCGCCGTTATTGGAGTTGCCGGAGTTGGCGGAAAAGATCTCTATCGTCACGCCAGGAATGTCGCTCGACTGGGCTTGGCCGTCGGTCACCGGAGTACCCAGGATCGTGTCGGTACCGGAAAAATTCAGCGTTCCGGAAAACAACTGGCCGGTAAACGCGTTCTGGGCGGCAAGCGAGAACGGCATGCCGGCCTCTATGGTGCCGGTCGAGGTCTCCAGCACCCAGTTCCTGGCGTTGATGCTGCTGCCGGTCGCGTCGGTGGATGCTGCAACGTCGGCCTGGGTGATGGCGGCAATCTGGCTGATGAAGGACTGGCCCTTGTCGCCTAGGGCGATATCGCAGCCATAGAGCAGGATGTCGCCATCCCCGCCCAGTTTGCTGCCGATGGCCTCCAGCGCTGTCGTGTGATCTTGCAGGTTGCTGGCATCCAGGGTCAGGCTGCCCAGCGTGATCTGTCCTGACAAACCATGGCTGACGATATGGATCGCATCGATGCCGGAGCGCCCGTTCAGATAGTCGGCAATCTGCTGGAGCCCATCCTGGCTGCCATCCAGTACGACGACCTCGCTACCTTCGCTGACGCCGGCGATGAGTTGTGCATAGTCCTGCACGTTGCCGTCGATGAAGACGATCTCCTGGCGCTGATCGCTGCTGGCGGCTGGCGCGGCAGCCGCACCGTCATCGACCTGGCTGTCGCTGGCGCTGTCCGCCTGGGGCGTGGGATCGGCCTGGACCGTATCGGCAACCGTGGCGGCAACCGCCCCGTCGAACATCATGCGCGGTTCGAGGGCCAGTAGCCAGGCAGGGCCCGCCGGGGCCTGGGGTGTCGCTGTGACGGTGGCTCTGCGTTTCATCATCTGCTCCCGGCGTTGCTTTACGTAAGTGGCGGCCCGCCTGGGCGGGCCGACCTTCAGGTGCTTGCTCGACTCAGCCTCGCGACGGGAAGACCCCTTCGGTCGCGATCACGAAGTTGGTGCCGAGGAAGGGATTGCGGATACCGAACGGCTGGCTGCCACCGACGGGCGAGATGGTGACCGTTCCCTGCGGTGTGATGCTGGCCTGCCCGCTGAGCCCGCCCAGGTTGGCTTTCGTCGAGTCGGGTGGAGTATCGGTGAACAAACCCGCGAACACCACACTGGCAGGACCGGCTTTCGCGGTCGTGGCGGAGAGGTAGGTGGTGTTGCCTGCCGTGGGTGCCACCATCGCGGCGGTCGGATTGGTGGCCACGGCGGCACTGATGGTCAGGGCGCCGTTGCTGGCCTGGCCGGTGAAATGCGCGACTGGCGCGTGCATCGGCAGCTCTGCGGTGGTCAGGGTGACATTTTCGCGGCCGGCCATCTCGCCCTGGACAATCACGTCCAGGCCTGGCCCGTGCCCCATCCCTACCGGGCTGCGCCCACGGTAGTCGGGCAGGCCGAAGGTGGTCTGGCCATTGCCGCCATACAGCGTGCCGAGCAGTGAGAAAAGGGCAGTGTTCTGTGCGATGGGCATCAGCTGGCCCTGACACATCGCATAGCCACGCGGTGCGAAGTTGAAGCCGACCATTTTGATTTCGCCGAGGAACGGTTCCATGTTGTTGCTCCCTGCTGTGTGACGCCGGTGTGACCGACGGGTTGTCGTGATGGCTCAGGTCCGTGGCGCGGATGTCCGTGTATGGAAAACGGCCTGCAACAGGCGGGCCCCGTCGTCGTCCGGGCCGATCGGGGTGAGCATGACCCACCATGACGCCTCGCCCGGGCTGTGCAAGGTATAGCTGAATTGCGGCAGGTCGACCCCGGCGGGCTGTCGAAATATGGCGTCGTAGCACTGATGGCGCGGGTTCATGGCCTTGCCCTGGCTCACTTCGACCAGTTGCACGTCGACACCGGGATGTCCTTCCCAGCTGAGGCGCCAGGTCTGGCCCAGGGCCTGCTGCAGGTCTGCCTGGCTGGGGACGTCGTTCATGCGCTCAGACTCCGTGCGGCGGTGCGGTGCATCTCCAGATAGATCGGGTGCTGGCCGGTCACGATGAAACCGAAATGTTCATACAGGCGGCGGGCAGGGTTGTCGGACTCGACGTAGAGGCGAATCGCTTTCCCCACCCTGTCGGCCTCATCGACCAGGCCGGCGAGGAGGGCGCGGCCGATGCCCCGGCCACGCCAGGCCGGCAGCAAGGACAGGTCCATCAGGTTGTGGGTGCCGGGCCCGCGAAACAGGTAGAGACGGCCGATGGGTTGCTCACCCTGAAGGATCAGCGAGAACTCGGCGCCCCGATAGTGGGCCTGATAGTGGCGGTGCTGGGCGTCGAACTGTTGCCGCAGGAATGCCGCTTTCTCGGCCTGGCTCCAGGGCAGCGGGTCGAGCTCCTGCGCGCGGGTGCTGGCATACAGGTCGAGCAGAAACGTCAGGTCGGTTGCCGTGATGGGGCGCAGATGCACGTCAGAGGTGGACACGGTGTGGAGCTTCCTTGCGCACCTTGTTCGTGAACGAAACAGGCGCAGTCGTTGGCTTGTCGGGCGCACTGCATGTGCGCCCCTTGAATATAGATCGGTGATACGGACTTGCCACTATTTCCTTACAGGCGGCAGGTTCTTTCTGCAGGCGCGCCTTGGGGTGAGCGGCGCAACCGCTGGTATCAGAAGCCGCTTTCGCGGACGCCCAGTGCGGCCAGGCGGCGCCAGGTGGCACCGAGTATGGACTGCCCCGTCCCTTCGAGGACGACGACGCCACGTACGGGCAGCGAGGGTTCGTCCGCCGCCTCCAGCAGGCTGAGGCGGGCGCCGTACTGCGCCTGCAAGGGGGCTGCCTGCTGCTGGGCGTCGCGACGTACGGCGATGGGGCCGTGGTGGTCGGAGGAGAGTGCCTCCAGCTGCAGATAGGCGACGCCGGTGTCGTCCACGTCATCGAGGCGGACCGCCAGCGCGGCGCGCGCCGGGTCGTCGGCGATGAAGCGTCCTTCGCTGCCTGGCTGCACACGCCAGAGCCCGTCTTCGGCCAGGTAGCCGCGCAGGCGGACGCCGGGCGCCACGATGCGCAGCAGCGGGTCGCCTGACTTGAGCCAGCGGCCTGGCGCCAGATTCGGCTGCAGGTCCCGCACCACGCCGTTTTCCGGCGCGCGCAGCTGCAGGCGTTCGCGTTGCGCAGCCAGGCCACGGTACTCGGCGACCGATGTCGCCAGGCGCTGTTCGAGCACGGCAGCGTCGCCCACCGTCTCGCTGCGACCGGCCTGACGGCGCAGCTGCAGCTGCAGTATCTGGATTTCCTGGCGCACGATGGCCTGGCGCGACTCGAGGTCCGGAGACTCCAGCTCCAGCAGCAGTTCACCTTGCTGCACCGCCTGGCCGTCGTGGACATGCAGCTGCTTCAGGCGCGCGGACAACGGGGGATAGAGAGCCGTGCTGCTGGCGGCCTCGAGCACGCTCGGCACGTCGACGGCGGTACGCCATGGCAGCACCAGCAGGGCCGACAGCATCAGCAGTCCGGCCGCCGTGAGCAGGGTCTTGCCCGGGGCGGCCTGATCGCGCCGCCGCCACCATTCCTGCCATTCGCGCCAGATCGGCAGGCCGATGAACCAGAGCAGCTCCACCAGCATCAGGACGATGCCCAGCAGCTTGAAGAACATGTGGTAGACGGCCAGGGCAATGCCGAGAAACAGGGCGGCGCGCCATAGCCAGGAGCCATAGCCCCAGATCAGCAGGCGTCTGCGCATCGTCGCCGTCCAGGGTTCGGGGGCGGGCTCCGCGTAGCCGAACAGGGCTTCACGCAGGCGCCAGCGACAGAGGGCGAAGGCCCGTTGCTGGAGGTTGTCGACGCCCCACAGGTCGCTGAGCAGGAAGTAGCCGTCGAAGCGCATGAAGGGATTGAGGTTGATCAGCAAGGTGGTGATCCAGGTGGCGCTGGCCAGCATGAAGGTGGCGGTGCGCAGGGGGCCGTCCGGCAGCAGGGACCAGGCCAGCAGGGCGAGGCAGGCCAGCAGCAGTTCGGCGAGCACGCCACCGGCGCCGATCAGCAGGCGGGAGCGGCGATCGTTGACGCGCCAGGCATCGCTGACATCGGTATAGAACATGGGCAGCAGCACCATGAACGCCAGCCCCATGCTCTGTACCCGACAGCCCGCGCGCTTGGCCATGTAGGCGTGACCGAACTCATGGCACAGCTTGGCGAAGGCCAGGGCACAGCCGAAGGCGATGGCGCCACCCAGGCTGAACAGGTGCGGGAAGCTGGAGATGAAGCGGTCCCAGTCGCGTGCAACGAGAAACAGGCCGAGCAGCAGCAGGATGGGCAGGCCACGGCGCAGCAGCGCGGGGCCATGGCGTTCCAGCACCGGCCAGGTGCGGTCGAGAAAGGCGTTGGGGCGCCACAGCGGGATGCGAAAGAACAGGTACTGGTGCAGCAGGCCTTTCCACAGGCCCTGGCGCTGTTGCGCCGCCTTGCTCGCGTAGCTGCTGCGCTGTTGCGCATCCGCTGCCGTGATCAGGTCGTGGGTGCTGAGGAAGCGCAGCATGCTTTCCAGGTCGGCGCCCGCCAGCGCCTGGCCGGGCTCATTGTTCGCCGCCTGCAGCACCTGCGCGGGATCGCCCAGCTGCCAGTGCCGCAGCAGGCGCATGGCCTCGGCACCGATCTTGAAGTAGCGCCCGCGCAGCGGGTCGGCCAGCGTCCATTGCGGGGCGCCGTCCAGCGCGGGGGCCGAGCTGGAAAGCTGCAGGTCGGCACGCAGGCTTGGCAGGCGCATTCACAGCCCCAGTGTCTGGCGCAGCGCTGCCAGCGGGCGGCGCAGCAGGAACAGCGCCAGCGGCACGCGCTCGCCGTAGAGCTTGGCGGTGCCACGCAGGCCGATGCGCGGTGGCGCTGCGACGAAACCGGCGTCCAGGCGGTAGGCCAGCTGGCCGTTGCTCAGTGGCTGCGCCTCGTATGCCAGGCGTTGCAGTTGGGCGTCGTGGCGATGCAGCGGGTCGCTGTCGAGGAACAGGCCGACCTCCGCGCCGGGCTGGAAGTTCAGCGCGTCGGCCACAGCGAGGTCGATGCGCAGCTCGGCGCGCCTGGGGTCTGCGATCTCCATCAGGCGCTCGCCCGTCTGTACCGGCTTGCCGACCCAGCGCTGGGCATCGGCGAACACGGCAATGCCGTCGCGCTCGGCTCTGACCTCGGTGCGTGCCAGCAGCTCGCGGGCATAGTCGCGCTCGGCACGTTTCTGCGCCGCGCGCGCGGCGAGCAGGTCGATGCGCGCGCTGGACTCGGCATCGCTGAAGGCGCGCTGGCTGTTGGCCTTGAGCTCGGCTTCGGCCACCTGCAGGCTGCGCTCGGCGACATCGGCCTGGGCGCGGATGGAGGTGGCGTCGAAGCGCACCAGCACCTCGCCCTTGCTGACCGCCTGGTTGGGCTTGACCTGGAACGTCGCGATCACGCCGTCCAAGGGCGCGGCGATGACCTGGCCGTCGAGTGGCACCACTTCGGCGGGAGCCAGAACCGACTGGCGAATCGGCAGCAGCAGCAGGAGCAAGGCCACCGTCGCTACGGCGATGATGCGGCGGCGTGGCCAGCGCAGGCGCCACGGCTTGTGCAGTTGCAGGGCGAGCCAGGCATGGGCGTAGCAGTCACCCAGTTGCAGCAGCAGTGCCTGTTCGGCCTCGCTCCACGGCTGTTCACGGGCGATCCACAAGCCGCCGAAAAGCGCCTGCTTGCGGTCGAGCAGGGGCAGCCAGAACACCGAGCCTGCGGAGAGCGCCTGCCAGTCGCCACGCGTCTGCTCGCTGAGCGAGTCGGCGGTCACCACCTGGGCCTGGCTGGAGCGGCCCTGGGCAAGCAGCTGGCGCGTGGCCTCTTCGACGAAGGCGACGAAGGGAGAATGCGCTTCGACGACACTGATCGCGGTGAGTGCGCGCACCCGGCCAGCGATCAGCAAGGCCGCATGACGAAAGCCGAACAGTGCCTGTGCGTCGTTGACCAGCGCATAGGCCAGGCTGTCGATGTCCGCCGCGGCCCGGGCCTGGTGCTGCAGGGCCAGGAAGCGGGCGAATACCTGCTCGGCTGGCCCAGGCGCCTGGGCGGTCATGGCGCCTCCGTGAAGCGCGCGCTGCCGCTCATGCCGGAGAGCAGCCCGTCCGCCTTCTCGGGCAGGCTGCCGATCAGCAGCAGGGTCTGGCTGCCCTCGTCGATGCGTGCACCCAGGCGTTTCACTCTGGCCTCGAGCGGCTCGCCGGTTTCATCCGGGGTGAAGGCGAAGCGTTGCCCGGGCTGGACCCTGCTCAGCCAGCTGGACGGTATCAGCAGATAGATTTCCAGGGTGCCGTTGTCGACCACATCCAGCAGCGGCGCACCGTTTGCGACGCTTTCGTGGGGCTGGGCGCGGCGTTGCACCACGCGCCCGGCGAATGGGGCGCTGACGCTGCAGCGCTTGACCTGCACCTGATACACCTGGGCCTCGGCTTGCGCCTGCGCCTGGCGCGCCTCGGCCAGCGCCACCTCGAAGCGCCCCACCGAGTTCAGCGCCGCCAGTTGCTTCTTGTGGCTCAGTTCCTCACGGGTGGCACGTGCGGCGGCCTGCGCGGCGTTGAGCTGGGCCTGGTAGGCGCTGCAATCGAAACGCACCAGTACATCGCCCTTGGCGAAGGCCTCGCCGTCGGCGAACGGCATCTCGACGATGCGCCCCGGCAATTCGCTGGAGAGCACGGCCTGGTCGCGTGCCCGCAGTACGCCGCGTACCTGGCGTTCGGCGCCCGTGGGTTCGGCACGCTCGAGGGCTTCGAGCAACGGGTCCTGCGCCTGCAACAGCGGGCTGAGGGTCAGAACCAGCAGGCCAACGGGGAACAGGCGACTGGAGCGGAGGGGCATGGCATACGTCCTTGCATGAAGTCGTCGCAGTCTAAGGCAGAAGTGCAGTGAAGCAAATTGAGCACCGCGTGAGTCGAACTGGTGCGTGCGCAGGGGGCTGGTGCGTGCCAGGCTCCGTTGTGGTGCGCGCATTCGGCGGCAGACGCGGTGGGCAGCGACGCACGGTCTGTGGCATAAGTCTTGCGCTGCACAGCTCATCGTCCAGGCTAGCAGGAGGCCGCCGTGTCGATTCATGTCGCGCTGCATCACGTCACCCACTACCGCTACGACCGTGCGGTGAACCTTGGTCCGCAGGTGGTGCGTCTGCGCCCGGCGCCGCACAGCCGTACGCGCATCCTCTCCTATGCGCTGAAGGTCGAGCCGGGCGAGCACTTCGTCAACTGGCAGCAGGACCCGCAGGGCAACTACCTGGCGCGCCTGGTCTTCCCCGAGAAGACCCGTGAATTCAAGGTCGAGGTGGACCTGGTCGCCGAGATGGCGGTGTTCAACCCCTTCGACTTCTTTCTCGAGCCCTACGCCGAGCGCATTCCCTTCGCCTACACCGAGGGCGAGCAGCGCGAGCTGGCGCCCTATCTGGTCAAGCTGCCGGCCACGCCGCTGTTCGCCAGGTACCTGGCCGGGATCGAGCGCAGCCCGACACCCAGCGTCGATTTCCTGGTCGAGCTGAACCAGCGGCTGTCCGCCGACATCCGCTACCTGATCCGCATGGAACCGGGCGTGCAGACGCCGGAAGAGTCGTTGCAGCTGGCCGCCGGCTCGTGCCGTGACTCGGCCTGGCTGCTGGTGCAGTTGCTGCGCCACCTCGGCCTGGCGGCGCGCTTCGTGTCCGGTTACCTGATCCAGCTCACGGCCGACGTCAAATCCCTCGATGGTCCTTCCGGCACCGACCAGGACTTCACCGACCTGCACGCCTGGTGCGAGGTCTACCTGCCCGGCGCCGGCTGGATCGGTCTCGATCCCACCAGTGGCCTGTTCGCGGGCGAGGGGCACATTCCGCTGGCCTGCAGCCCGGAACCGTCGTCGGCGGCGCCGATCAGCGGCGGGCTGGACGAGTGCGAGGTGGAGTTCGAGCACCTGATGAGCGTCGAACGGGTGTGGGAGGCGCCACGCGTCACCAAGCCCTACAGCGAGGCGCAGTGGCAGGCGATCCAGGCGCTGGGGCGGCAGATCGACGATGACCTGCAGGCGCATGACGTGCGCCTGACCATGGGCGGCGAGCCGACCTTCGTCGCGCTCGACTACCCGGACGACGACGAGTGGAACACCGCTGCGCTGGGCCCGAACAAGCGGCGTCTGGCTGCCGACCTGTTCTACCGCCTGCGTGACCACTATGCGGCCAATGCACTGGTGCATTTCGGCCAGGGCAAGTGGTACCCCGGCGAGCAGCTGCCGCGCTGGTCGCTGAACTGCTTCTGGCGCCGCGATGGCCAGCCCCTGTGGCACGACCCCAGGCTGCTGGCTGACGAGAAGCGCGGCTATGGCGCCACGGCCGAGACCGCCGAGCGCTTCCTGGCCAGCCTGGCCGCCCACCTGCAGGTGGAGGCCGACAACGTCTTTCCGGCCTTCGAGGACTGGTTCTACTACCTGTGGCGCGAGCGCAAGCTGCCGGACAACGTCACGCCGGACGATCCGCGCCTGAGCGATCCGCTGGAGCGCGAGCGCCTGCGCAAGGTGTTCGACCAGGGGCTCGACGCGGTGGTCGGCCATGTCCTGCCACTGGCGCGCCAGGTGGTCGGCGAGGGCTGGCAGAGCGGGCGCTGGTTCCTGCGCGACGAGCACTGCCGCCTGCTGCCGGGCGACTCGCCGCTGGGCTACCGCCTGCCGCTGGACTCGCTGCCCTGGGTCAGCCAGGCCGATTACCCCTACATCAACCCGGTCGACCCGAGCCAGGCGCAGCCGCCGCTGCCCGCCGCGGCGCAGATCCAGCGCCAGTTGCGCGGGGTCTGGCGTGGCGCCAGTGTCGCTGCTGGCAGTGGCCCGCAGAGTGCGCGCCCGGCCAGCGGTCAGTCGGCCGCCGGCATCGTGCGCACGGCACTGTGCGCCGAGCCGCGTGAGGGGCGGCTGTATCTGTTCATGCCGCCGCTGAGCCATCTCGAGGACTACCTGGAGTTGGTCGCGGCCATCGAGGCGGTGGCGGCCGAGCTCGATTGCCCGGTGCTGCTGGAAGGCTACGAGCCGCCGCTTGATCCGCGCCTGCAGTACTTCCGCGTGACCCCCGATCCGGGGGTGATCGAGGTAAACATCCATCCGGCGGCCAGCTGGGACGAGCTGGTGGAGCGCTGCGAGTTTCTCTACGAGGCGGCGCGGCAGTCGCGGCTGTCCAGCGAGAAGTTCATGATCGATGGCCGTCACACCGGCACCGGCGGCGGCAACCACTTCGTCCTCGGCGGGGCGACGCCGGGCGACTCGCCCTTCCTGCGGCGTCCCGACCTGCTGCGCAGCCTGATCAGCTACTGGCACAACCACCCGTCGCTGTCCTACCTGTTCAGCGGCCTGTTCATCGGCCCGACCTCGCAGGCGCCACGGGTGGACGAGGCGCGCAACGATGCCCTGTACGAACTGGAGATTGCCTTCGCGCAGATGCCCGAGCCGGGGCGCGATGCCCCGCCGTGGCTGGTCGACCGGTTGTTGCGCAACCTGCTGGTGGACGTGACCGGCAACACCCACCGCGCCGAATTCTGCATCGACAAGCTGTACTCGCCGGACTCCGCCAGCGGGCGACTCGGCCTGCTCGAACTGCGTGCCTTCGAGATGCCGCCGCATGCGCAGATGAGCCTGGCCCAGCAGTTGCTGCTGCGCGCGCTGATCGCACGTTTCTGGCAGGAGCCCTATCGCCCGGCCAAGCTGGTGCGCTGGGGGACCGAGCTGCATGACCGCTTCCTGCTGCCGCATTTCGTCGAGCAGGATTTCGCCGACGTGCTGCAGGAGCTGGGCAGCTTCGGCTATCGATTGCGCAGCGAATGGTTCGCCCCGCACCTGGAGTTCCGCTTTCCCAAGGCCGGCGATTTCGCCGTCAAGGGTATCGACCTGGAGCTGCGCCAGGCGCTGGAGCCCTGGCATGTGCTGGGCGAGGAGGGCGCCATCGGCGGTACGGTGCGTTACGTCGACTCGTCACTGGAACGCATGCAGGTGAAGCTCGCCGGCATGGCGCCGGACCGTTACCTGCTGACCTGCAACGGCGTGCCGGTGCCGCTGCGGCCCACCGGCAAGGTCGGTGAGTTCGTCGGCGGCGTGCGTTTCCGGGCCTGGCAGCCGGCCAGTTGCCTGCAGCCGACCATCGGCGTGCATGCCCCGCTGGTGTTCGACCTGATCGACACCTGGATGCAGCGCTCGCTGGGCGGTTGCCAGTACCATGTGGCGCATCCGGGCGGGCGCAACTACGACAGCCTGCCGGTCAACGCCTACGAGGCGGAAAGCCGGCGTCTGGCGCGCTTCTTCCGCCTCGGCCACAGCCCGGGCAAGCGCCCCGTGCTGCAACCGATGGACAATAATGAACTACCGATGACCCTGGATCTGCGTCGCGTCTGACGCCAATCCCGTCTGTGGCAGGGGCCTTGGCCGCGAACCGTCGCTGCTGAAGCGCCTGCCACGGATGCAGCTCATCAATTCGCGTCACGCTGCCTTGTCACTGCCGAGCCTGCCATGCCCGACCTGCTAGCCGATTATCCGCCTCCTGCCGGGGGCTACCACGAACTGCTCGACGCCAAGGGCAAGGTGCGCCCGCACTGGCGCCGCCTGTTCGAGCAACTCGAGCGCAGCCGCCCGGAGCAGCTGGCCCAGCGCGAGGCCATGCTGGCCCGGCAGATTCAGGAGAACGGCGTCACCTACAACGTCTACGCCGATCCCGACGGGGCCGACCGGCCCTGGGAGCTGGACCTGCTGCCGAACCTGATCCCGGCCGACGAGTGGCAGCAGATCGCCGCTGGCGTGGCCCAGCGCGCGACCCTGCTCAATCGCGTCGTGGCCGATCTCTACGGGCCGCAGAAGCTGATTGCCGAAGGCCTGCTGCCGACGGAGCTGGTGTTCGGTCACAACAACTTTCTCTGGCCCTGTCAGGGCGTGCAGGCGCCGGGGGGCACCTGGCTGCACCTGTACGCGGTGGACCTGGCCCGTGCGCCGGACGGCCGCTGGTGGGTGACGGCTGATCGCACCCAGGCGCCCTCCGGTGCCGGCTACGCGCTGGAGAACCGGCAGATCGTCTCGCGGGCCTTTCCCGAGTTGTACCGTGACCTGCGCGTGCAGTACCTGGCCGGTTTCTTCCGGACCCTGCAGGACACCCTGGCCCGCCAGGCGCCGAGCGGCGGCGAGACTCCGCTGGTGGTGCTGCTGACGCCGGGGCGTTTCAACGAAAGCTATTTCGAGCACCTGTACCTGGCGCGCCAGCTGGGCTATCCGCTGGTCGAAGGCAGCGACCTGACCGTGCGGGATGCCACGCTCTATCTCAAGACCCTGGCTGGCCTGCGCCGCGTGCACGCGGTGCTGCGCCGCCTCGACGACGATTACTGCGACCCGCTGGAGCTGCGCACCGATTCCGCCCTCGGCGTGCCGGGCCTGCTCGAAGCGGTGCGCCGTGGCCGCGTGCTGGTGGCCAATGCCCTCGGCAGCGGCGTGCTGGAGTCGCCTGGCCTGCCCGGCTTCCTGCCGGCGATCAGCGAGCATCTGCTGGGCGAGGAGTTGCTGCTGCCATCCATCGCCAGCTGGTGGTGCGGCGAGCCGCCGGTGCTGGAGGAGGCGCTGGAAAAGCTCGATGAACTGCTGGTGCGTCCGGCGTTCCCCTCGCAGAGCTTCACCCCGGTGTTCGGCCGCGACCTGAACGAGGCGCAGCGCGCCAAGCTGGCGGCGCGCCTCAAGCTGCGCCCCTACGCCTACGTGGCGCAGGCACGGGCCAAGCTGTCGCAGGCGCCGGTATGGGATGGCACTGGCCTGCAGCCGCGTGCCATCGGCATGCGTGTGTACGCCGTGGCCAGCGCCGACGGTTACCGGGTGATGCCCGGTGGCCTGACGCGTGTGGCCGCTGAGGCCGACGCCGAGGTGGTGTCGATGCAGCGCGGCGGGGCCAGCAAGGACACCTGGGTGCTCGGTACGCGGCAGAGCGGTGGCGAGCCGTGGCAGACGCAGCGCACCCTGGGCACCGCCGACCTGGTGCGCAGTGACCCCTTCCTGCCCTCGCGGGTGGTGGAGAACCTGTACTGGTTCGGCCGTTATGCCGAGCGCTGCGAGGACAGCGCCCGCCTGCTGCGCATCATGCTGGCGCGCTATGTCGACGACGACGACGACCCGCAGGCCCTGCAGAGCGCGCTGGCGCTGGCCGAGGAACTGGGCCTGCTGGCAGCGGCCGAGGAGGGCGCGCTGGAGCCGCGCCTGTTGCAGGCTCTGCTGGGCAGCGACTGGCCGGCCAGCCTGCGGGCCAACCTGCAGCGCCTGCAATGGGCGGCGGGCAGCGTGCGCGGCAAGCTGTCCCAGGCCAACTGGCAGGCGCTGGTGGAGTTGCAGGGGGAGGCTCAGTTGCTCGAGGCCCAGCCTGCCGATTTCGGCGAGTTGCTGGACTTTCTCAATCGCCTGCTGATGTCCCTGGCGGCGTTGTCCGGCTTCGCCCTGGATGACATGACCCGTGACGACGGCTGGCGCTTTCTCATGCTCGGCCGCTACATCGAACGCCTGCAGTTTCTCTGCGACAGCTTCGCCGGTTTCCTGCGCAGCGGCGCGGCTACCGACCAGTCGGCGCTGGAGTGGCTGCTGGAACTGGGCAACAGCAGCATCACCTATCGCACCCGCTACCTGGCGTCGGCGCAGCTGATCCCGGTGCTCGACCTGCTCCTGCTCGACGAGCAGAACCCGCATGCGGTGCTGTTCCAGCTGCGCACCCTGCTGGCGTCGCTGGCGCGGCTGGACGAGCGCTTCGAGCTGCCTGCCGAGCGCTATCTGACCTACCTGGAACAGCAGCTGAGCGCCTTCAGCCTGGCCAGCCTGGAGAATCCGCTGTTCGGCCCCGGCAGTACCCGCGCGGTGCTCGAGGGCCTGGCCGACCTGCTGGTGGCCATCAGCGAAGCGGCCGGGACGGTATCGGATCACCTCGGGTTGCGCTTCTTCGCCCACGTCGATGTCAGCCAGCGGACGCAATCCTCATGAGCAGTGCGCTGTATCAGGTGCTACACGACACCCACTACCGTTACTCGGCGCCGGTCTCCCTGGCCCAGCAGCTGGCCCACCTGTGGCCGCGCCAGTGCCCCTGGCAGCGCAGCCATGAGCAGGCGCTGCGCGTCGACCCGCAACCCTGCCAGCGCCGCGATGGCCTGGACGTGTTCGGCAATCCGCTGACCCGCCTGGTGTTCGAGCGCCCGCACGAGGCGCTCAGCGTCAGTGCGCGCCTGCGTATCGAAGTGCTGGCACGGCCGCCCCTCGATCTCGACGATTCACCTCCCTGGGAGGCTGCCTGCGCGGCGCTCAGCTATGCCGGCACGCGGCTGGCGCCAGACCTGCTGGAGGCCGCGCGCTATCGCTTCGAGTCGCCCTACGTGCGGCTCAAGCAGGTATTCGCCGACTATGCCGATGACTGCTTCACGCCGGGCAGGCCGCTGCTGCAAGCGGGCCAGGCGCTGATGCAGAAGATCTTCGAGGAGTTCAGTTTCGACGCGGGCGCGACCCAGGTGGCGACGCCGCTGCTGCAGGTGCTCGAGGAAAAACGCGGGGTCTGCCAGGACTTCGCCCACCTGATGCTCGCCTGCCTGCGCTCGCGGGGGCTGGCAGCGCGTTACGTCAGTGGCTACCTGCTGACCCAGCCGCCGCCCGGTCAGCCACGTCTGATCGGGGCCGACGCCTCGCATGCCTGGGTGTCGTTGTACTGCCCGCGTCAGGGCTGGGTGGATTTCGATCCGACCAACAACGTGCGTCCGGCGCTGGAGCACATCACCCTGGCCTGGGGCCGGGACTTCTCCGATGTGTCGCCGTTGCGCGGGGTCATTCTGGGGGGCGGCAGCCACGACCCTGAAGTGCAGGTGACGGTGCTGCCGCTGGGCTGAGAGGTCGAGGTATCAGTCGACCAGCTTCACGCTGCCTTTCATCAGCGCGTAGTGACCCGGGAAGGAGCAGAAGAAGCTGTAATCCTCGCCAGCGGCCAGCTTGCTCACATCGAAGGTCACCGAGGTGCTTTCGCCGCCGCCGATCAGGCCGGTGTGGGCGATCACGCGCTCGTCACCGGCCTTGACGTAGGCGGCGTCGGGGCCGGCGCCAATGCCGTCGGTGGCGATGCCGGGCATGTCGGCGGTCTTGCTCAGCACCAGGTTGTGGCCCATGGCGGTCTTGGGCAGGCTGCCGGTGTGCTTGAGGTTGACGGTGAAGGTCTTGCAGCTCTTGCTGATGGAGATGGCCTGGGTGTTGTAGGTCATCTGGTCGGTCGATTCGACATCCACCGAGCACTCGGCAGCGAACAGCGGTGTGCTGGCCAGGCCGAGCAGTGCCATCAGAGCAACGTTACGCAACATCTTGAAGCCTCCAGATTCTGATAAATCGGTCAGGTCCTAAAAGATTCGCACAGCGGCGACGTCCTGTGACTGCGACCGAACGCCACGGCGGCGTTATCCCGAGAATCTGTGGGTAACTGTGTGGGCAAGGTCTGCATGGCTCGTTCCAGGGCGCGTCGCTGGCCGTTTTCGAGCCCCTGGTCAGCTTTTGCTCAGGCGTTCGCGGCGGCTCGGGAATCAGGCAAAAAACCTTGAAAATTAACTGCTTGAGTTATCGATGCAAGGCTGCGCGCGAGGTGCCGGGCGGGGCGCCGGGCTTATCCACGGAAGGTGTGGAGCAAGCTGTGGATAAGCTTGGGGAAAGTCAGCGCCGACGGCGGCTGCCCTGAGCGGCTGTCGGCTGGCTGGAAAATGAGCGGCTCAGGCGGCCGTCGAGGGACGCAGCGCGCGCCACAGGCGGGCGCCGAGGCCCACCAGCGGGACGCTGAGCAGACCGGCGACGATGCCCAGCAGGGCATTGAACAGGGTCGGCAGCAGTGCGGAGAGCAGGCCGACATCCTGCGCGGCCCACTCGGCGGCGTGATGCAGGGCGGCTTCGACCGGGGGCAGGCCGTGACTGAGGATGCCGCCACCGACCATGAACATCGCCGCCGTGCCGACGACCGAGAGTGTCTTCATCAGCCAGGGCGCCAGGGCCAGCAGGCCGCGGCCCAGGCTCTGGGCGAAGGCGCTGCTGCGTTGGCTGAGGTAGAGCCCGGCGTCGTCCAGCTTGACGATGCCGGCCACCAGGCCGTAGACGCCAAGGGTGATCACCAGGGCGATGGTGCTGAGCACCGCCAGCTGATTGACGAAGCTGGCGCTGGCCACGGTTCCCAGGGTGATGGCGATGATCTCTGCGGAGAGGATGAAGTCCGTGCGCACCGCGCCACGGATCTTGTCGCGCTCGAAGGCCACCAGGTCGATGTCGGGATCGGCCAGGGCCTCCAGGTGCGCCTGCTTGCCGTCGTCCTCGTGACGGTGCAGCAGCTTGTGCAGCAGTTTTTCCGCACCCTCGTAGCAGAGGAACAGGCCGCCGAACATCAGCAGCGGCACCACCAGCCAGGGCGCCACTGCACTGATCAGCAGCGCGGCCGGCACCAGGATCGCCTTGTTCAGCAGCGAGCCCTTGGCCACCGCCCACACCACGGGCAGCTCGCGGTCCGCCCTGACGCCGGTGACCTGCTGGGCATTGAGGGCCAGGTCGTCGCCCAGCACGCCGGCGGTCTTGCGCGCGGCGACCTTGGTCATGCTGGCGACATCGTCGAGTACGGCACTGATGTCATCGATCAGGGCGAGCAGGCTGCTTCCGGCCATCTTGCGGCTTCCATGTAAGGACAAGGCGCCAAGGTTAGCACCGCACCCGCCTGCCTGACGTGAACAAATCAGCTTGGTGAGCGATCGACCCACTTGGGCGCTGCACTGGGTTGCCACTCGGCCAGCGCATCGATCAGGTTCTGCGGGCTGCTGGCGATCTGCAGCATCTCGCGGTGTTGCGGACGCACGAAGCGCTCGGCGACTAGGTGATCGAGGAAGTCACCGAGCTTGCTGTAGAAGCCGTTCACTTCCAGCAGGCCCAGCGGCTTGGAGTGATAGCCCAGCTGGCCCCAGGTCCAGACCTCGAACAGTTCCTCCAGCGTGCCCAGGCCGCCGGGAAGGGCGATGAAGGCGTCCGCCAGCTCGGCCATGCGTGCCTTGCGCGCGTGCATGCCGTCGACCACTTCCAGGCAGGTCAGGCCACGGTGGCCGATCTCGGCACGCTCCAGGCTCTGCGGGATGATGCCGATGACCTCGCCGCCGGCATTCAGGGCGGCATCGGCGACGACGCCCATCAGGCCGACCGCGCCGCCGCCGTAGATCAGGCGGATGCCACGCTGAGCGAGGTACTGGCCAAGCTCTTCGGCTGCCTGGCGGTAGATCGGGCTGGCGCCGGGACTGGCGCCACAGAAGACACAGACGCTACGCAGGGACATGCACGGACTCCTTGAGCAAATGCGTCAAGGGTAGCGGCACGCTGCGTCATGACCAAGTCTCAGTGGCGCGTATCAATGCCGCAGGTGGCGCAGGCGTAGCTGGCGAGGAACTGCTTGAACAGGTCGTTGAGGGACATGGTGCGGCTTCCTGACGCAGGGACATGCTGGTCAGGCTAGCCGCGTTGCTGCCAACGCGCCGTTAGATTGTTTCGATGGCGGCGATAGTCGATCAGACCAGTTCCAGCGCACTCATCCCGGCCAGGCCCAGCAGCATCACGCCACAGGCCGCGTAGGTCAGGCGATGCCAGAGCAGCGAGGCGGCGCGGCGGAACCAGTCCACCAGGCCGGCGCAGATGAAACACCAGAGCAGCGACGACAGCATGAACCCGCTGAAGAACACCGCCAGGTGCGTCGGCGTCGGCTGGGCGACGCCGATGGCCGCCATCGCGCCACCCATGGCGGCCCAGTACACGATGTTCTGCGGGTTGCTCAGCGACAGCGCGGCCCCTGCGGCAAAGGCGCCGCCGGCAGCCGCCTGGTCGTCGGCGCTGGGTTGCGGCGGACAGCGGGCATCGCGCAGCGACTGATAGCCGAGCCAGGCCAGGTACAGTGCGCTGGCCAGCGTCAGCGGGTAGCGAATCTGGGCGCTGTCGAGCAGCAGGGCCAGACCGGTGAGGCCGAGGGCGGCCCAGGTGGCGTCACCCACCAGCGAACCGATCTGCACCAGCAGTGCCGGTCGGTAGCCGTCACGCAGGCCGCGCCGCAAGGTCTCGCTGAAGACGGCGCCCGGGGCGGCGTTGAACACGAAACCAAGGAGCAGGGCGGCGAGGAAGAAGCTGAACATCAGGTGTCCTTAACGGGCAGGAGAACGAAGGCCAGCTCAGCAAGCAGCCGGCATGCCAACCCGGTGAAAATAAAGTTTTCCACCAAGGCTGTGGGAATAACTGTGGAAAAGCTGGTGGTGCTTGCCTGGCAGGCGGATTTGGCGCCGCTTGCAGGGTAGCGGACAAGATCTGAGCAGCGGGGTTTTTCCTTTGTACACAAGGGCTTGATAGTTTGTCGTTGAATGGCGTGGCGGGCTCGAGGTTGTCCACGGCTGCTGTGGGTGGTGCTGTTGATAACTTCTGTAAGCATTGCCTGAGGCCTTATATTTCGGGGCTTGCAGCGCTTTGGTGAATTTCTGATCAGGCATTTTCTGCGGCATGGTCGCGGCGGATTGTCCAGTGTTTTCCACTGCCGGCAGGCGAGCTGGAAAATTATCCCCGGAAACTGTTGATGGAGCTGTGGACAAGCTGCTCATGAGGTCGCTCGGGCCGCGTGCTGTCTGGCGTTGCCGGGGGTGTCGAATTTCTCGCCAGGCTACTCGCCGGGGAGCGCGCCGAGCTGTGTCGGACGGCCGAGCAACTGCAGGGCGCGGTCCGGGTAATCGGTGATCAGGCCGTTGACGCCCATCTGCAGCAGGCGGCGCATGGCGGGCTGCTCGTTGATCGTCCACAGCTGAACGTTCAGCCCACGGGCCTGTGCATTGCGCACCAGGCGTGGCGTTGCCAGGTCGAGACCACTGTGCTGCGGAGGAATCTGCAGCACGGCATAGGAGGGCGACAGCAGGTCGCTCAGGCCCAGCCAGTTCAGCGCCAGCAGCATGCGCACCGAGACCGGGCCGGCGGACGTGGCGACCTCCGGGCAGAGCTGGCGGAAGCGCGCCAGGCTGCGTTCATGAAAGCTGCCGACGATGACCCGGTCGAGCTGGTCGTAGGCGGCCAGCATCTCGCAGAGCACCGCTTCCATGCCGACGTCGGGGACCTTGATGTCGAGCACCTTGGGGATCAGCGGGAAGCGTTCGAATACCTCTTCCAGCGCGGCGATGCGCGTGCCCTGGCCACGGTACGGATGGCTCTGGCCACCATCGGCGGTCCAGTTGTAGCCGGCGTCCAGGGCCTGCAGTTCGGCGAGGCTGTAGTGCGCGACCTGGCCTTCGCCATTGGTGGTGCGCTCCAGCGTGTCGTCATGCATCACCACCAGCTTGGCGTCCTGGCTCAGTTGCAGGTCCATCTCCAGCATGTCGACGCCGAGTGCAGCGGCTCGCTCGAAGGCGAACAGGGTGTTTTCCGGCCACAGGCCCTTGCCGCCACGGTGGGCGATGACCAGCGGACGCTGGCCCAGGTCCGCAAGCACGGGTGGGGTGGGCGCCGGGTGGCTGGTCAGCGCCAGCAGCAGGATGACGACGCCGATCAGCAGCAGGGGGGCGAGCAGGAATCGAGTGAGACGCAGCATGGGTGAAGTCTCGAAAGCGGTTCGGGACTTTGTGCCCCAGCGCAGGGGCGTTGGCAAGTGTTGTGGCAAGGGGCGCCGCGCCACCGCGATTACCGCGCCGGGCCTGTTGGCCTCGCCGCGCGAACGCCCCTTCTGCTCGGAATGAACCTCAGCTGGCGAGCAGCCAGACCCCGGCTGCTGCCGACGCGCCACCGGCGATGCGTACCAGCGGAGCCGCCGCACGCGGCAGGAAGCGCACCAGGGCGAAGCCGATGGCATGCAGCGCGGCAGTGGCGACGATGAAGCCGGTCGCGTAGCCGAGAGGGCTGGCCAGGTCGGGCAGTTCGAGGCCGTGGGCGACGCCATGGGTCAGGGCGAACACCGCGGTCAGTCCAACGGACAGGAGCATCGGCAGGCGTGCGGCCACGGCCACCAGCAGACCGAAGGCCAGCACCGAGCCGGCGATTCCGGTCTCCATGAGGGGAATTTCCACCCCGGCGAAGCCCAGCAGGCCACCGACCAGCATGCTGCCGACGAAGGTCAGCGGCAGCAGCCAGCGCGCCGCGCCGCTTTGCTGCGCGGCCCACAGGCCGACGGCGAACATCGCCAGCAGGTGATCGAGGCCGAACACCGGGTGAGCCAAGCCGGCCATGAGACCGGACTCGCCATGGCCCGGGTGGGCGAAGGCCAGCGCCGGGGTGCAGAACAGGGCGATGGCGTAGACGGTTTTGCGCAGATTCATGAGGTTCTCCTTGAGGTGGGAATCAGGCCGCCGTGAGCATGCCCTGGCGTTCGATGAAGGCGATGATCTCGTCGAGACCCTGACCGACCTTCTGGTTGCTGAAGACGAACGGCTTGTCACCGCGCATCTTCAGGGTGTCGCGTTCCATCACCTCCAGCGAGGCGCCGACCATGGGGGCCAGGTCGACCTTGTTGATCACCAGCAGGTCGGACTTGCAGATGCCGGGGCCGCCCTTGCGGGGCAACTTGTCGCCGGCGGACACGTCGATCACGTACAGGGTCAGGTCCGACAGTTCCGGGCTGAAGGTGGCCGACAGGTTGTCGCCACCGGACTCGACGATGACCAGGTCGAGGCCGGGGAAGCGGCGATTGAGCTGCTCGACGGCTTCCAGGTTGATCGAGGCGTCCTCGCGAATGGCGGTGTGGGGGCAGCCGCCGGTCTCCACGCCGATGATGCGCTCGGGTTCCAGGGCCTCGTTGCGCACCAGGAACTGGGCGTCTTCCTGGGTGTAGATGTCGTTGGTGACCACGGCGATGTTGTAGCGCTCGCGCAGGGCGCGGCACAGGGCCAGGGTCAGGGCGGTCTTGCCGGAACCGACCGGGCCGCCGATACCGACACGCAGGGGTTGGCTGTTCATCTGTGCAATCCTCGTCAGGAGCGGAAGAGACGCGAGTACTGGCGCTCGTGCGCCATGCTCGCCAGGGCCAGGCCGAACGCGGCGCTGCCCCAGTGTTCGGGGGAAAGATCGGCGGCCTGCTGCTGCGCGCCATCGAGCTGTGGCAGCAGGCGGCTGGTCAGGCGCTGGGCGGCTTGCTGGCCCAGCGGCAGGACCTTCATCAGCACGGCCAGCTGGTTTTCCAGCCAGCCCCAGAGCCAGGCGGCCAGGGCATCGTCCGGGGTGATGTGCCAGGCGCGCGCCGCCAGTGCCCAGGCCAGGGCCAGGCCGGGCTCGTCCTGGGCATCGAGCAAGGTGCGGGCGTCGTCGTCCAGTTCGGGCAGGCCTGCGAGCAGTTGCCGCAGCGAATAGCCCATCTGCCGGCTTTCCAGGGCCAGTTCACGGGTTTCGCGGCTGGCACGGTGCTGTTCGGCCAGTGCCTGCAGGCGCGACCAGTCGGCTGCGTCCGCCGCGCGGCAGTGAGCCAGCAGCAGCGGCGCTTCGAAGCGCGCAAGGTTGAGCATGAGCTGATCGGCCAGCCAGCGTTCGGCGCTGCCGGCGTCAACGATCAGGCCGCTGTCGATGGCCCATTCCAGCCCTTGCGAATAGCTGTAGCCACCGATCGGCAGTTGCGGGCTGGCCAGGCGCAGCAGGGCCCAGGCCGGCTTCACGAGCGGACCTCGGGGTATGTCCCGGCGGCTGTGTGTGGCGTCACGTGCGCACTCCGAACTGGTGCAGGCGCGGGCCGTAGTTGAATTCCTCGTCACCCTGATGCGAGTGATGGTGACCGCCGCCGTAGGCACCCTGCTCGGGCTGGTAAGGTGCCTGCACAGCCTCGACCCTGGCGCCCAGCTGTTCGAGCATGGCCTTGAGCACGTAATCATCGGGCAGGCGCAGCCAGCCTTCGCCCAGCTGCAGGGCGACATGGCGGTTGCCCAGGTGGTAGGCGGCGCGCATCAGTTCGAACGGGCTGCTGCAGGTGACGTGCAGCAGGGGTTCGGCCTTGGCGCGCACGCGCACCACGCGCCCATCCCTGGCCTGCAGGCATTCGCCATCCGCCAGTGCCGGCTGGCCGCGCTCGAGGAACAGGCCAACTTCTTCGCCAGCCGTGGTGAAGCAGCGCAGGCGGCTCTTGCTGCGGGCCTCGAAGGTCAGTTCCAGTTCGGCATCAGGGTTCGCCTGTGGCGCGATTCGACTGTGGATCACCAGCATGGGTATCTATTCCGGGGCAATGTGCCCGGAAATAGTGCAAGTGGCTTGCCAAGGCCGCAGAGTGCCGCAGGACGGCGCATTGCTGCGGCCTGTGGATAACTTGTCCGTATGGTCAGGAACTATTTGGTGCGTTTTGTCGGTTGGCGCACTGGATTGGTGCGCGTCATGCGCTGGGCTTGCCCAGGCCCTGCCAGTGCTTGCCGCCGACCATGATGAAGCGCAGCTGCTGAATGATCTTGGCCTCGGCGCTGAGGTGCGCCGGCAGGGTTTCGGCGGGCGGGTCGATCAGTTCGGGCAGGGTGGCGAACACCGTCTTGACCACCAGGTCGGAGACCACGTCGAGTGCGGCATCGTCGAGATGCGGCATGCGATTCATCAGCTTGAGGTCGGCCGCCAGGTCGTTGGTGATGCGCTCGCGCAGGGCGCTGATCGCCTGGCGTACGGGCTGTGAGCCACCGTACTGCTCGCGGGCGAGGAAGAGGAACTGGCCATGGTTGGCGGCCACTTCGGCGAGGAAGATGCGCACTGAGGCGTCGATCATGCCGCGCATCTCGAACTCATGCCGACGCACCTGGCGAATCGCCGCGCGGAAGGTTTCCCCGACTTCCGCCACCAGCGCCAGGCCCAGTTCGTCCATGTCGGCGAAGTGGCGATAGAAGCCGGTGGGCACGATGCCGGCGACGCGCGTGACTTCCCTCAGGCTCAGGCTGCCGAAGCCACGCCCGCTCTCCATCAGGGTCAGTGCGGCGGCCATCAGGGATTGGCGGGTCTGCTGCTTCTGTTCGGCGCGTGGCGTCATGCGGGTCGGTTCGTTGAACGATGGCGCACTCTAGCAAATGCGCGGCGCCAGCGTCGAACCATGCTGGGGCATCATTCAGTGAACAGGTGTTGACTGAATCGCGGCTCATCTGTCAGCCTTGTGAACAAGTGTTCACTGGATTGTCCTCGATGGCTTTGCTTTCCCTCTCCGCGAGCCGGCGTGCTGCGCGTTGCCTGCAGCCGCTGCGCCGGCTCTGTGCGTCCGGCTGGTTGCGCGAGGCGGATGTCGATCTGGGCCTGCGTTTGCTGCACCCGGTGCTGCGCCTCAACCGTGTTTTCGCCCGGGTCGAGGCGCGCCGCTGGGTGGCCGACGACATGTTGGCGCTGCGCCTGCGTTGCAACGGCAACGCACGTGGCTGGCGCGCGGGCCAGCATGTCCAGCTGTACCTGGAGCAGAATGGCGTGCGCCACGGGCGCAGCTACAGCCTGACCTCGGTGTCGTCCGACGGGCAGGTCGAGGTGGCGATCAAGCGTCAGCCGGGCGGGCGCCTGTCCAACCGCGTGCTCGATCACCTGGCGGTCGGCGAGGTGATCGAACTGGGCCAGGCCGGTGGCGATTTCGTCTGGCCGGGCGAGTCGGGAGGCGTACTGCTACTGGCCGCTGGCAGCGGTATCACGCCGTTGCTGGGTTTGCTGCGCGATGCCCTTGCCCGTGGTTTCAAGGCGCCGCTGACGCTGTGGCACCAGGTGCGTCATCCGGGGCAGCAGGCCTTTGCCGGTGAGCTGCAGGCACTGGCCGAGCGGCATGGCAATTTCCGGGTGCACTGGGCCTTCAGTGCCGAGGCCGGTGGTCGGCTTGCCGCCGAACGGCTGGCCGCGTTGCCGGGCGAGCACCTGCTGGTCTGCGGCCCGCGTGGGTTCGTGGAGCAGGCCTGTGGCTGGTGGCACGAGGCGGGGCGAGGCGCGAGCGTGCAGGCGGAAAGCTTCAGTCCGCTGGCGGTTCAGGCTCCGGGGGAGGCTCGTCAGGTGTGGCTGACCTTCGCCCGCAGCGCCGTGCAGGCACAGGGCCTTACCGCGCGGAGTCTGCTGGAGCAGGCCGAGGCGGCGGGCCTGCGCCCGCAGCATGGTTGCCGCCAGGGCATCTGCACCCGTTGCACCTGCCAGCTGCTGGCCGGCACGGTGCGCGACCTGCGCACGGGCGAACTGTTCGCCGAACCCAATCAACCCATTCGTCTGTGTGTCAGTGCCCCGCATGGGGACGTGGAGATCGATCTGTGAGCGTGCGTCAGGATCGCGAGCTGAGCCTCGCCGAACTTGAGGCATTCGGCCAGGAGCTGGACAGCCTGCGCCGGCGAACCCTGGCCGACCTGGGCGAAGCCGACGCCCGCTACATCCGCCGGGTGCGCAGCGTCGTGCGCCTGTGCTGCTGGAGCGGTCGCGCGCTGCTGATGCTCGGCTGGTTCCCGCCGACCTGGCTGCTCGGCACCTTGCTGCTGGGCTTGGGCAAGATCCTCGAGAACATGGAGCTGGGCCATAACGTGATGCACGGCCAGTACGACTGGATGAACGATCCGGAATTCGCCGGCCGTCACTACGAGTGGGATATCGTCGGCCCGGCCGACTTCTGGCGGCACACCCACAACCATGTGCATCACACCTATACCAACGTGCTGGGCATGGACGATGACGTCGGTTACGGCGTGGTGCGCCTGTTTCCCGAGCAGCGCTGGAAACCCTTCTACCGCTGGCAGCCGCTGTGGGTGACCCTCCAGGCGTTGCTGTTCCAGTACGCGGTGGCGATTCAGCACCTGCGCCTGGACAAGCTGGTCAAGGGGCGTATCAGTGCGCAGGAGGTGCGCCCACTGGCGCGTCAGTTCGGCACCAAGCTGATGCGGCAATGGGGCAAGGACTACCTGCTGTTCCCACTGCTGGCGCTGCTGCTCGGTGCCAATGCCCTGGCCGTGCTGACGGGAAACCTGCTGGCCAACCTGCTGCGCAACCTGTGGACCTTCCTGGTGATCTTCTGCGGCCACTTCACCGAGCAGGCGGCGGTCTTCCCGCCCGAGGTGCTCGAACGGGAGACGCGCGGGCACTGGTACCTGCGCCAGCTGCGTGGCTCGAGCAATCTCTCCGGCGGGCCGCTGCTGCACATCCTCACCGGCAATCTGAGTCATCAGATCGAGCACCATCTGTTTCCGGACCTGCCGGCGCGGCGCTACGCCGAGCTCGCCCGTGAGGTGCGGCTGATCTGTGTGCGCTACGGCCAGCACTACAACTGCGGCAGCCTGTGGGCGCAGTTCGCCACGGTATTGCGACGCATCTGGATTTACCGCCTGCCACCTGCCGCCATGAGCGATCCGCAGGCGTAAAAAAGCCCGGCGTGCGCCGGGCTTGGGGGGTGTTGCCAGAGCACTCAGGCGGTGTACCCGCGCTGCTCGATCAGGCGATCGGAGCCGCCTTCGGCCAGCTGGACGCGTTGGCCGCCGGGGGTGCGATCATAGCCGCCTTCCACCAGCTGAAAGCGCTGGGCGCCGGGGGTACGGTCGGCGCCGTCTTCGGCCAGTTGCAGGCGTTGCATGCCCGGGGTGCGCTCGGCGCCATTCTCGGCCAGGGGCTCGATGGGTTGCTGCTGCACCTGGCTTTCCTTGGCTTCACCCACCAGCGGGAAGGGAGCGCTGCTGGAAGCAGCAAAGACGCTGGTGGTCATCAGGCTCAGGGCCAGGGCGGCGAGGGTCAGTTGGGTTTTCATGTCGATGTCTCCGCAGGGAGTAATAAGTGGCTTCGGAGTCAATTCTCGGAGACCAGGGCGCGGATAAGAACTTGACTGGCCTGATAGTGATCATCGATACCCTCAATACTTGGTTGCGGGGCTCTATCTCGGTGCATTCGGGTGTCGCCGCGGAGACGCTGCGCAGGTTTCGCAGGGCATCGCGCTGGTCGTCGCGCAGGCGTATGCTTGGCGGCCCTCGCGGGTCGTGCTCGATCCGTCCTCTCCAGTCGTTTCCGGAGGCAGCTCCAGCATGCTCGCGGCACAGGCCATTCTGCCGATCTTCGCTCTGATCGTTCTCGGCTACCTGCTGGGCTGGCGCCAGTGGCTCACCGCCGAGTCGGCGGCCGGCCTGGCCAACATCACCTTCAAGCTGTTCATGCCCACTCTGCTGTTCGCCGGCATCGCCAAGGCCCCGCTGGCGCAGGGCCTGTCGCCGGTATTGCTGCTGGCCTACTACGTGCCGGTGTTGCTGGTGTTCTTCCTGGTCAATCTGCTGGCGCACTGGCACCGGGGCACGGCAACGCCGCTGGGGCTGGTCGCCGCGTTCTCCAACAACGTGCTGGTGGGGATCCCGCTGATCGCTAGCCTGATGGGCAACGATGGCCTGCTCTACGTCTTCGCCATCCTGGTCTTCCACAGCCTCACGCTGTTTTCCCTGCAGAGTTTCTACGCGGCCTTCGGCAGCCATGAGCGGGTCGACGCCCGGGCGCTGTTGAAGAACCTGGCCAACCCGATGATCATCGGCCTGGCCCTGGGCGCCTTGCTCAACCTGTCCGGCCTGAGCGTGCCGGACAGCCTGTGGCGGGCGGTCACCTGGCTGGGCCAGGCTGCCTTGCCCTGCGCGCTGATCGTGCTCGGTGCCAGCCTGTCGCGCTATCGCCTGCGCCCGACCGCCGAGGCCTGGGGCGTGGCGCTGGTCAAGCTGCTGCTGTTTCCCGCACTGGTGTGGTGGTTCAGTGGGCAGTTGTCCGGCCTGAACGACACGGCGCGCAGCGTGCTGGTCTTGCTCGCGGCATGTCCCAGTGGCGTCAACGTGATGGCCTTTGCCCGCACGGCGCAGGACAGTCGCAGCGTCAGCGCGGCGATTTCCCTGTCCACCTTGCTGGCGGCGCTGTCCCTGCCACTGTGGATGCTGCTGGTGGGCTTCTAGGCAAAGCAGCCGGGCCCGCCGGCCAGCGTCGCCAGGCGCTCGGCTGGCTGCATCCGCCGCAGTCATCTATACCCTCTAGTTGTGATGGACGTCAGTGGGGATGGATGATGCTGGGCATGGTGTTCACCGAGTTTCTGGAGATGGTCGAGCAGCGCTTCTCGCCCGAGCTGGCCGACCAGATGCTGACGCAGACGACGCTCGCCAACGATGGCGCCTATACCGCGGTGGGCTACTACCCCTATGCAGAGATGCAGGCGCTGCTGGCGACGCTCTCCAGGCTGACCGGCAACAGCGTGCCGGCGCTGCTGCAGGACTATGGCGAGTACCTGTTCCGGCGTTTCGTCGAGCTGTATCCCGAGATGCTCGCGCACTGCCGTGACAGTTTCGACCTGCTCAGCCAGGTCGACGGCCACGTCCATCGCGAGGTGCACAAGCTCTATCCCCAGGCCCAGTTGCCGGTTTTCGAAACGCTGACCCACACCCCGGCCTGCCTGGTGCTGGAGTACCGCTCCAGCCGCGGCCTGGCCGATCTGGCCGAGGGGCTCATCCGTGGCTGCATCGAGCACTATGGCGAGCGCAATGGCGTTCAGCGCGTCGACCTGCCGGCGCGCGAGGGGCTCAGCGTCACCCGCTTCGAGATTTCCCGACCTTGAGCGAAGCACTCTGGCAGCGCCGTCTGGACCGTGAACGGCAAGCGCGCAAGACGGCCGAGCGGCTGCTGACCGATAAATCGCGGGAGCTGTATCAGACCACCGTCGATCTGCAGCAGGCGCTGGCCGCGTCGGAGAACCAGCGCCGGCTGCAGCTGGCGCTCTGGGGCAGCGGCGAGCTGATCTGGGAGTGGCACGCCGAGGACGACCTGATGCGCCTGCACCACTTCTCCAGCGAGCCGGGCGTGGCGCTCGAGGAGGCGCTGCTCTGGTCGGACTGGATCGCCCGCCTGCACCCGGATGACCGGGGCAACGCGCTGCAGGCCTGGGAGGCGCACCGCTGCGGGCGCTGCGAGTATTACGATCTGGAATTTCGCATGCGTCGCGAGCCCGAGCAGGGCTGGCTGTGGTTTCGCACCCAGGGCCGCGCCGTGGAGCGCGACGCGGATGGCCTGGCACGGCGCATCACCGGCACCTGCAAGGACATCAGTCGCCAGCATGAGGCCGAGGAGCATCTGCGCCTGCTGGCCGCCGCCTTCGCCAACAACCGTGATGCCAACGTGGTGCTGGCCAGTGACAGGCATGCGCTGCAGGCCAATGCGGCCTTTCTCGAACTGGTCGGCATCGGCGCCGGCGAGCTGCCTGATCTCGAGCTGGAGCGCCTGTTGCTCGATGCCGATGAGCAGTGCCCCTGGGACCACCTGTTCGCCACCGACCACTGGCAGGGCGAGCTGATCTGCCAGCGGCGCGATGGCCAGCGCATCCCGGTCGAACTGAGCAGCACCCTGGTGCGCGCCCGTGACCGCCAGGCGCGGCACCTGGTGCTGTCGCTGCGCGATATCAGCGAGCGGCGGCGGGCGGCCGATCATCTGCGCCATCTGGCGCGTCTCGACGTGCTGACCCAGCTGCCCAATCGTCTGCAGTTCCAGGAGCGCCTGCAGCGCGCGTTGCAGCATCAGCATGACGATCGCTGCCTGGCGCTGCTGTTCGTCGACCTGGACGACTTCAAGCAGGTCAACGATGCCTTCGGCCACGACGTCGGCGATGCGCTGCTGCAGCAGGTCGCCACGCGCCTGGTGCGTTCCCTGCGCCAGCGCGATCTGGTGGCGCGCTGGGGCGGCGACGAATTCGTCGTGCTGCTGGAGCTGCATTGCCACGACGAGGTGGTGCTGGTCGCCGACAAACTGATCAAGGCGCTCAACGAACCCATGGAGCTGGCCGGCCACGTGCTCACGGCCACGCCCAGCATCGGCATCGCCCTGGCTCCCGAGCATGGCAACGAGGCTGGCGAGCTGTTGCGTCACGCCGATGCCGCGATGTACGTGGCCAAGCGTGAAGGGCGCAATCAGTACGCGCTGTACCGGCCGGAACTCAGCGAACAGCTGCTGCACCGCGTCAAGCTCGCCAACCTGCTGCGCAGTGCCCTGGAGCAGCATGAGCTGAGTCTGGCCCTGCAGCCGAAGATCGGCATGGACGGCCGGCAGATCGTGGGCGCCGAGGCGCTGCTGCGCTGGGACACCGCCGCCTTTGGCCGGGTGCCGCCGGATGTGTTCATTCCCATCGCCGAGGAACTGGGGCTGATCGTCCCGATCGGCCACTGGCTGGTGCGCGAGGCGGCGACGCTGCTCGATGACTGGCATGCGCGCGGCTGGCCGCTGACGCTGGCGATCAACCTGTCCGCGCGGCAGTTGCATGACGAGGCGCTGCTGCCGGTACTCTGCGAGAGCATGCAGCGCAGTGGCGCCTCGCCCGCTGCGCTGGAGCTGGAGGTTACCGAGTCCATCCTGCTGGCGGATGCCGACTTCGCCAGGGCGCGCCTGCAGGCGTTGCGTGACGCGGGCTTCCGCATCGCGCTCGATGACTTCGGCACCGGCTATTCATCCCTCGGCTACCTCAAGGACCTGCCGCTGGACCGGGTCAAGATCGACCGCAGTTTCATCTCGGACCTCGAACAGTCGCCACGCGGGCGCGCGCTGCTCTCGTCCATCGCCGGGTTGTGCCGCGCGCTGTCGCTGCAGACCACGGCCGAAGGGGTCGAGACTGCCGCGCAGCTGACCCTGGTGGAGGCCGAGGGCATCGACGAGGTCCAGGGTTATTTCTACTACCCGCCGTTGACCGTCGAGGCCTTCAACCAGCTGCTGGAAAGCAAGCTCGGCGCGCAGGGCGCGCCCGGTGCCAACGGCTGAGTGCGCTAGAGCGGGGAGGTGCCGAGCACCTGGCTGAACCGCAGCAGGTAGCCGTCCGGATCCTGAATCATCAGCTGGCGCACGCTGAGCCGATGATCATCGACGCGGTAGCTCAGGGTTTCTGCGGGCAGGCGCAGGGGGACGCCGTGTTCCAGCAGCCTCTGCTGCAGCGGCTGCAGGTCGCTGACGCTGATCTGCAAGTTGATGCCGCGCCCCAGGGGGCGCTCGAGCGGCCTTACCGTCCACGGATCGTCCTGCGGCGCATCCGGGTCGATCTGCTCCAGCATCAGCGCCGCCTCGCCCAGGGCGATGGCGGCGAAGCCGGCCTCAGGGCGTTCGAAGAGCAGGCGGAAACCCAGCGTCTGCAGGTAGAACGCCAGACTGCCCGGCAGGTCGCTGACCAGCAGTTCGGGCGTCAGTGCGGGCAGCGCTGCGCCGTTCATTCCTGCTGCTGTGCGGCCTGCAGGGCTTGCAGGGCAGGGGCGGCGTAGATGCCTGCCTCCACGGCCAGCGCCATCACCCTGGGCAGGTCGTTGGCGTACACCAGCACGGCCTGCAGCTCGTCATCCAGCGGTTCGCTGAAATCCACCAGCACGTAGCCACCGGTTTCCGGCGACAGGGCGGAGAGCTGCACCTGGATGCGGTTGAGCGCCTTGAGCGGCTCGGTCTTGGCCAGTTGCTTGGCCTTGAGCACGAACTGCACCTGCGGGCCGAACGACTCGGTGATGCGCTGGAACAGCTCTTCGTAGCTGTCAGCCTGGAACAGCACGGTCTCTGGCAGGCTACCGACCACTACCCACTCGCCCAGCGGGATGGGAAATTCGTCGTCGTAGTTGATGTCCGGGTTGGCCGCGAGAAAGGCGGCGGGGTCGGCATAGGCCTGCGCGGCCTCGTCGGCGATGCGGACGATCTCGTCCTCGGCCAGGCAGCCGGAGCTTATCTTGCCGATCAGTTCTTCCAGCTGGGCTTTCATCAGGTGATTCCTTGGTCGTTCGATTGGGCGGCAAGCATAACCCAGAGCCCGTCCCGCGAGGCGTGGCCGAACAGGACGGTTGCCCTAGCCGTAGCGCTTCTTGGCCTCGATGGCCAGGCCGCTGCCGATGCTGCCGAAGGTGTTGCCCTCCACGCTGCGCGCGTTGGGCAGCATCGCCGCCACGCTCTGGCGCAGGGCCGGCACGCCGCTGGAGCCGCCGGTGAAGAACAGCGTGTCGACCTGGTCGGCGCTGACGCCGGCATCGGCCAGCAACTGCGTGAGGCTGGCGCGGATGCGTTCGAGCAGCGGCTCGATGGCGCTTTCGAACAGTGCACGGGTCAGCTCGGCGACCAGGCCCGGCTCGACGCGCGACAGGTCGATGGGGCGCGAGTCCTCTTCGCTGAGGGCGATCTTGCTCTCTTCCACCTGCATCGCCAGCCAGTGTCCGGCGCGCTGCTCGATCAGGCCGAACAGGCGATCGATGCCGGTGGCGTCGACGATGTCGTAGCGCATGTTCTGCAGCGCCAGCTGGGTCTTCTGCGCGTACAGGGCGTTGATGGTGTGCCAGGTGGCCAGGTTGAGGTGGTAGCTGGTCGGCATGAAGGCATCGCTCTTCATCCGGCTGCCGTAGCCGAACAGCGGCATCACCCCGGCCAGCGACAGTTGCTTGTCGAAGTCGGTACCGCCGATGTGTACGCCGCCGGTGGCGAGGATGTCGGCCTGACGCTCGGCCAGCTGATGGCGCTCCGGTGCCAGACGGACCAGGGAGAAGTCGGAGGTACCACCGCCGATGTCGACGATCAGCACCAGCTCCTCACGCGCCAGGCTCGACTCGTAGTCGAATGCCGCAGCGATCGGCTCGTACTGGAACGACACCTCCTTGAAACCGAGCTTGTGCGCCACGGCCACCAGGGTGTTCTGCGCCTCCTGATCGGCAGCCGGGTCGTCGTCGACGAAGAACACCGGGCGACCCAGCACCACCTCCTCGAAGGGGCGCTCGGCCTGGGCCTCGGCGCGTGCCTTCAGTTCGCCGATGAAGAAACCGAGCAGGTCCTTGAACGGCAGGGCGCTGCCCAGCACGGTGGTTTCGCTTTTCAGCAGCTTGGAGCCCAGCAGGCTCTTCAGCGAGCGCATCAGGCGGCCTTCATAGCCTTCGAGGTATTCGTGCAGGGCCAGGCGGCCATAGACCGGGCGGCGTTCTTCGGTGTTGAAGAAGATGACCGAGGGCAGGGTGATCTTGCCGTCTTCCAGGGCCAGCAGGCTGTCCTGGCCGGGACGCAGCCAGCCGACGGTGGAGTTGGAAGTGCCGAAGTCGATGCCGCAGGCGCGGGCGGGGGTAGAGAAGGACATGGAACGCAGAGCCTGAAAGTGACCGGGAAGAGGTATGACGCCGCATCGCGACGACCCGGAAGGCAGCCGCCGCGACGGCGGGCCTGAAAAACGGCCGCGTATTCTATGTCAGCCTCGCCGATGCGGCGAGTCGGCGATCAGCTCGCCTTGCGCCGCTCCTGCCACTGCGTCCATTCGAAGCCCAGCACCACCAGCAGCGACAGGGCGAACGGCAGCAGCAGGTAGAAGACGCGGAACACGATCAGCGCCGCCAGCACGTCGGCAGCGGGGATCTCCGGCAGTGCGGCGAGGAAGGTCACTTCCAGCACGCCGAGCCCGCCGGGGGCATGGGACAGCAGGGCCAGGGAGAAGGAGGCGAGGAACACGCCGAGCACCACCAGATAGCCGGGGTGGTTGTCCGCCGGCAGGGCGAAGTAGATGATCGCCGCCGCGCAGAGCAGCTCCAGCGGGCCGGCCAGCAACTGGCGGCTGACGATGCGCAGACGCGGATATTCGACATGCACCTTGCCCAGCGTCCAGGGCTTGAACTGGCGCCAGGAGCCGAGCACGTACAGAGCGACCACGCCCAGCAGCAGGCTGCCGATGATCACCGACACCAGCGGCGTGATCCTGGCGACGCGGTGAATGAGTTCGGGTTGCGCGATCAGCACGCAGCCACTGGCGAGCAGTGTGCCCAGCACGAAGGTGAAGGAGCAGAAGACGATGAGCACGCCGATTTCCTGGGGTGTCAGGCCCTTGCTGCTGTAGGCGCGATAACGCACCACCGCGCCGGAGAACACCGAGGCACCGATGTTGTGGGCCAGCGCGTAGGTGGTGAAGGAGCACAGGGTGATGAAGCGCCAGGGAATCTGCTTGCCCAGGTGCGCGACGGCGATGCGGTCATACCAGGCCAGTGCCCAGTAGGCGCCCAGGGTGGCCACGGCGGCCAGCGCCCAGTTCAGGTGGGAAATCGCTTCGAGGCTGCCCTTGATCTCGTCCAGGGAAATGGTGCGCAGTTCGCGGTAGAGCAGGACACCAGACAACACCACGGCGCAGAGCCCGATCAGGGTCCAGATCAGATCGCTGCGTTTCAGCTTGGGTTTGGCTTCTACGACGGACACCGGTATTCCTCGTTCGCTAGGCCTCGGATGAGGGCCGCATGCCTCGTTCGAGGCTGCTGTTGGTCGACCCAGGGGCCGTATGGCTGCCGTAACGGTCGGGCCGTGATGGCATGGCGCGCTGCGCAGTATCGGCGAGCGGCCCTGTGCACTCAACTGGCAAGCGGGCAGAGCGCCCGGCCGCTGTGGCAGCGCTCATGGCCAGGCCAGGGTGAGCGCCGCCAGCACCATGTAGCGGCCTGCCTTGGCCAGCGTGACGATGATCAGGAAGGTCCACAGGCGTTCACGCATCACACCTGCGACCAGGGTCAGCGGGTCGCCGATCACCGGCATCCAGCTCAGCAGCAGCGACCAGCGCCCATAGCGCGCGTACCAGGCCTGAGCCTGCTGCAGGCGGGCCGGGCTGACCGGGAACCAGCGCCGGTGCCGATAGTGCTCGATGGAGCGCCCCAGCAGCCAGTTGATCCATGAGCCCAGCACGTTGCCCAGCGTCGCCACCAGCAGCAGGGCCCAGGCAGGATGTTCGCCCGCCAGCAGCAGGGCGACCAGAACCGCCTCGGACTGAAGCGGCAACAGCGTCGCCGCACCGAGAGCGGAGAGGAACAGGGCCGGGTAGGCGGAGAGACCGAGCATGCTCAGCAAGGCCGGCGCACGGGCCAGCCTGCTCCCGGGCTTACGACTCCTGGCCGGTGTTGGCCATGATCTCTTCCAGGCTCAGCCCGGTCAGGCCATGAATGGTTTTCCACAGGTAGTAGAAGATGGCCATCAGCATGATCATCGAGGGAATGGCGATCATCGGGTAGCTGAGCAGTGTCATGCGCCCCAGTTCGTCATTGAAGGCCTCGGTGCCGGCGGGGCTGGTGACGATCCACTTGGCCAGCACGTAGTTCATGAACGAGGAAAAGAAGAAGGTGCCGCTGAGCCAGTAGGTGGCGCGCAGCAGGCGGGTCTCGAAGTGTTCGACGTGGCCGCCCTGCTCCAGGCGCTCATGGATCTTGTCGACGTTGAGCACCGTCTTGTTGAACAGCAGGGTGCGAATCAGCGGGTAGCGCGTGCGCGTGGAAACCAGCACGGCGATGCCGATCAGGCCCGGAATGGCAGCCTCCTTCACGGCCAGCCACTGGGTATCCAGATGCAGCAGGCCGATGCCGCCGGTCAGCGCTACGCTGATCAGACCGAGCAGGGCGATGAAGTTGAATTTGCGGTACTTGATCAGCTCGAACGCCCCCCAGCCCAGCGGGAATGCCAGGGCGAGCAACAGCGCGCCATCGGCCCCCAGGCGGTGTTCGCCGCTCAGTTTCATCAGGATGAACGAAGGGATCAGGATACTGATGGCCAGGTCGATCAACGGGCGGGGCTTGTGCGTCGGGGTGGGGCTGTCGATGGTGGTGGTCATGGTAGCTGGAGTCTGCGACGGAACCCGGATGATCGCCTGCCTGAGGCGTCAGGGCTAGTCCGACCGTCGGTTTGGAAGGTTAAAAAGTATGAGCCGACAGCTTCGCGACAGGGGCATGAGGTCAACGCCTGATGCTAAAGTGATGGCAATGGCTGGGAGTCGAACATGCCAAGAGTCCTTTCTTTCGTTTGCCTGCTGCTGACAGCCGCCCTCCTGCTCCCGGCGATGGCCATGGCGCGCGACTGCATCGGTCTGATACCGGCCAGCACCTCGGCCTTCTGGACGGACCTGGAGGCGGGCGCACGTCGCAGCGCCGATGATCTGCAGATGGATATCTACACGCGAGCCCCGACCAACGAGGGCAGCGTCGACGTGCAGCTGCAACTGATCGAGCGCGTCCTCGCGCATGGCTGCAAGGCCCTGATCATCGCGCCGGCCGGCGACGCCATCGATGCGCGTGTCGTCGCCCTGCGCGAGCAGGGCATCCCCACGGTCTACGTCGATCGCAGCGTCGCCGGCGAAGGGGCCTATGCGCTGGTCGCCACGGACAATTTCCTCGCCGGTCAGCTGGCTGGGCAGCAGTTGGCCGAGCAGCTGGGCGCCGGCAAGCGGGTGGCGCTGCTGCGCCTGCAGCCGGGGTTGCAGTCGACCCAGGAGCGCGAGCGCGGCTTCCTGCTGGCGGCCCATGCCGCGGGCCTGCAGGTGGTCTTCGATGATTACCTGGGCGCTGACCGACAGCGCATGGTCGCGGCGCTGACGCGCATGATGCCGGAGCTGGATGGCCTGTTCAGCCCCAACGGCAGCAGCACCCGTGCGGCCCTGGCGGCATTGCGGCAGATGGGCAGGGCGGGCCAGGTGGCCTTCGTCGGCTTCGACGGTGGCGAGCTGTTGTTCGATGCCCTGCACGACGGGCAGCTCCAGGCGCTGCTGTTGCAGCAGCCGCAGGCCATGGGGGATCACGCGGTGCGCCTGGTGCAGCGCGCGCTCAGCGGTGAACGCGCGGCCACGCCGCTGCAACTGTTGCTGGAGCCGCAGGTGATGACGGTGACCGCGCCAGGAGGTTCTTGGTGAGAGCGGGGACGGGTGTTTATCATCGCCTGACCGATCGCCCTGAAATCGCTGCAGGGCCCGATCCAGATGGTGGTGTGCAATGAATCCGACGTTCAAGGCCTGTGTCGTGACGCTGCTCTGCAGTGTCTGCACCTGGCTGTCTGCCGCCGAACTGCAGCTCTATACCGAGGACTATCGACCCTTCAGCTATCTCGAGGATGGCAAGCCGAGCGGCATGGCCGTCGCGGTGGTCGAGGAACTGATCCGCCGTACCGGCGAGCCGGCGCGTATCGAGTTGGTGCCCTGGACGCGTGGCTACCACCAGGTTCGCCAGCAGGCGAACGCAGCGATCTTCTCCACTGTCCGCACGGCCCAGCGAGAGGCCGATTTCCAGTGGGTCGGGCCGATCGCCCACGGCCATACGCGCTTCTACACGCTCAAGGAGGCCGGGCTGCGGGTCGCCAACCTCGACGATGTGCGTCGCCTCGGCACCCTGGCGGTGCCCAAGCGCTGGTACAGCTACGAGCTGCTGGCCGAGCAGAAACTGGACAACCTGTACGGTGTGTCGACCCCCCAGGACATGCTGCGCCTGTTCCGCCATGGCCGGGTCAAGCTGCTGCTGGCCAACAACCTGACGCTCAATGGCATGCTCGCCGAGCAGGGCATGAGGCCCTGTCAGTTGCAGGAACAGTTCGACCTGATGGCCAACGACTCCTACATCGCCTTTTCCCGGCGCACCCAGGCTGCCCGTGTCGCACGTTGGCAGCGGGCGCTGCAGGAAATGCGGCATGACGGTAGTCTGGAGCGCATCTATCGACACTGGTTTCCCGAGGCCGATGAGCAGGCCCTGGCCGACCTGCTGAGTGTCGAGTGATGGGCTGCGCTGAGTGCCCGGCCGCAGGCGGGAGGGAGGAATGAAGCTGGTGAGGTGGCTGTCGTGCGTTTGCCTGGCGATGCTGTGCAGCCCTGCGCTGGCAGAGTTGCAGCTGCTCACCGAAGACACCCCGCCCATGAGCTTCATGCGCGACGGCGAGGTCAGCGGCTTCTCCGTCGAGGTGGTCCGGGCCCTGCTGGCGCGCACCGGCGACAGCGGAAAAATCGAACTGATGCCCTGGACCCGCGCCTTCTACCTCGCCCAGCAGCAGGCGGACATCGCCCTGTTCTCCACCGTGCGCACCCCGGAGCGTGAGGGCAAGTTTCTCTGGGTCGGCCCCATCGTGGTCGGGACGACCAGCTTCTACTCGCTCAGGTCGCGCAACCTGGTCATCGACGACCTGCAGCAGGCCGCCGCGAGCGGGCCGCTCGCCCTGCCCAAGCAGTGGTACACCTTCGAGACGCTCAGCGCGCGTGGTTTCGACAACCTCTACGGGGTGTCCACGCCGAAGCAGATGATGACCATGCTCAAGCATGGGCGGGTCAAGCTGATCGCCACCGAGGACCTGACCCTGGCTGGCGAGCTGGCCACCGTCGACCTGAAGCCTCAGGACGTCACCGCCCATGTGCCGTTCATGCGTTCGGCCTACTACATCGCCTTCTCGCCGCAGACCTCGGTGGTGCGCGTGGCGCGCTGGCAGCGTGCGCTGCGGCAGATGCACGAGGATGGCAGTCTCGCCGCCATTCTCCGGCGCTGGCTGCCGCACGCACCGATGCCGCCGGTCGAACCGTAGCGGGCGCTGTCTCGACTGGTTAACCTGAGCGCTGCAACCCGTAGCGAGTCCGATCATGCCGCGTCGTCTTCCCCCGCTTGCCCTGTCCCGCCGCGCCGAGTTGTTCGCGCACCTGCATGCCATGGAGCAGGCTGGGGTACCCGTCGATCGAGCGCTGGCCAGCCTGAACCTGGGGACGCGGCACGAGCCGGCGCTGCAGCGCCTGCGCCAGATGGTCGGCGCAGGCCGTGATCTGGCGAGTTCCGGCCAGCTGAGTGGCGTGTTCACGCCATTGGAAAGCAGCCTGCTGCGGGCGGCCCAGGAGGCAGGCGCGCTGGCGCATATCCACCAGCAGCTGGCGCAGCGCTACGAGGAGCAGGCGCGCCAGGCCAGGGAACTGCGTTCCCGCCTGTTGATGCCGGTGGGTGTGCTGTTGCTGGCACTGCTGGTCAAACCCCTGCCGGCGCTGGTCGCCGGCAGCCTGGGTGTCGGCGGCTACCTGCTGGCCGTGCTGCTGCCGTTGCTCTGGCTGCTGGCCGTGCTGTTCGTCGTGCGCCTGGCGTGGCAGCGTCTGCAGCGCCGTCGCACGGAACGCCCAGGCCCGCTCGACGACCTGCTGCTGGCGCTGCCAGTGCTCGGCAGCCTGCTGCGCCGGGCGGATATCCGCAATTTCTGCGACAGCCTCGGCCTGTTGCTGGAGGCGGGGATGCCGGCGCTCGATGCCTTGCCACGTGCCTGCAGCGCCGTGAGCAACCCGCGCTTGCGGCGGGATTTCGCCAGCCTGGCGCCTCGCGTCGCGGCGGGGCAGTCGCTGGTACGTGCCTTCGATGGCCTGTCCTTCGCCGGCAAATCAATGCTGATCGGCGTGCTCAACACGGGCGAGGCGACAGGCCGGCCGGGAGAGGCGCTGCTGCGGTTCGCGCGCATGCAGGCGCAGCAGCTGGCTTCGCAGCAGCAGATGCTGGCGACCTGGCTGCCGCGCCTGTTCTACCTCGGCGTCGCCGGCTGGATGGCCTACGGGCTGCTGACCGGCGGAGGTTTCTTCCCGACGCTGCCGGCGGAGCTGGCTGGCCGGTAATTTGCTGGTCATTGGCCAGGCGGGCCTGGCTGAAAGCTGGCAGCAAGTGCCTTGCGCTAGCATTCGTCACGTCTACGCCATTACTAAAAAGAGAAAAAAGCGATTCAACCGACTTTGGAATACGCCCCATGCCCATCCTGCAACGTGCATCCCATCATGAGTTACGCAGCGCCTTTCGTGCCCTGCTGGCTTCCGACCGCTGCTACCACACCGCCTCGGTCTTCGATCCCATGTCCGCCCGCATCGCCGCCGACCTCGATTTCGAGGTCGGCATCCTCGGCGGCTCCGTCGCCTCGCTTCAGGTGCTGGGCGCCCCGGACTTCGCGCTGATCACCCTCAGCGAGTTCGTCGAGCAGGCCGCGCGCATCGGTCGCGTGTCGCGCCTGCCGGTGATCGCCGACGCCGACCACGGCTACGGCAATGCGCTCAATGTCATGCGTACGGTGGTCGAGCTGGAACGCGCCGGCGTCGCCGCGCTGACCATCGAGGACACCCTGCTGCCGGCCCAGTTCGGACGCAAGTCCACCGACCTGATCTCTATCGAGGAAGGGGTCGGCAAGATCCTCGCGGCGCTCGAGGCGCGTGTCGATCCGGACCTGGCGATCATCGCCCGGACCCACGCTGGCGTACTGGAGGTGGACGAGGTGATCCGCCGTACCCGCGCCTACGAAGCCGCTGGCGCCGACGGCATCTGCCTGGTGGGCGTGAAGGACTTCGCCCATCTGGAGCAGATCGCTGCGGGCCTCAAGGTGCCGCTGATGCTGGTCACCTACGGCAACCCGGAGCTGCGTGACAACCAGCGCCTGGCGCGCCTGGGCGTGCGTATCGTGGTCAACGGCCACGCTGCCTACTTCGCCGCGATCAAGGCCACCTACGACTGCCTGCGCGAGCAGCGCGGTGCCCAGCCTTGCGACCTCAACGCCACCGAGCTGACGCACAAGTACACCATGCCCGAGGACTATATCGTCTGGGCCAAGGAGTTCATGGAAGTCCGCGAGTAGCCCTGCCGATGGGCTGCGCTTGCACTTCGGGTTCACCGGGCGCATATCTGTGCGGTGAACTACAGGAGGCTGAGCATGGCCAGTGGCTGGGCGAACGACGACGCGGTACAGGAGCAGATCGACAGCAGCATCGAGGACGCCGTTGCGCGTGCCCGTAGCCAGCTGCCGAAGGGCGAGAGCCTGCGTCATTGCGAGGCGTGCGACGCGCTCATTCCCGAAGCGCGCCGCCAGGCGATTCCCGGCGTGCGCCTGTGCGTGACGTGCCAGGCCGAGCATGACCGCGAGAACGCCGCGTTCACCGGCTACAACCGGCGCGGCAGCAAGGATAGCCAGCTGCGTTGAACGAATGCGGCACCTCTCGGCGTGTCGAGGGTCTAGTTCTACTACGACCATCACTCAGGAAGAGGTGCCTGCATGACGATTTTCGAAGCGCTGCGACTCAGCCATGACCTTCAGCGCGAGCTTGCGCAGAAGCTGGTCGCCACCCACGGGGACAGCTCCGAACGCCACGCCCTGTTCGCCCAGCTCAAGCAGGAGCTGGCCGTGCATTCGGTGGCCGAGGAGCGCCATTTCTACATTCCCCTGATGCAGCAGGATGCCGGCGTCGACCTGTCGCGCCATGCGATTGCCGAGCATCACCAGATGGATGAAATGATCGAGGACCTGGAGGCGACCGACCCCAGCAGCCCCAGCTGGCTGGCACAGGCCAAGGCCCTGGCGGACAAGGTCGAACATCACCTCCGGGAAGAGGAACGCACCTTCTTCCAGATGGCCGGCAAGCTGCTGCGCGAACGGCAGAAGGAGCAACTGGCAGGTGATTACCTGAGCGCCTACGACGAGATGAAACAGGCCTCCTGAATCGGCCCGCCGGACAGGTTGCCGCCGCCCTGCTGGCTGCTCAGCGTGAGCGCTGGCAGAGCACCAGCAGTGTGAAGGCCAGGCCGAGCAGACCGCACAGCAGTGGCTCTGCCCAGAGCGCGCCAAAGGCTTCCAGCCTCGCGCTGGGCGCGGGTTTTTCGGCGAGATAGAGCACCTGCACGGCTTCGCCTTCCTCGTAGCCGAAGATCAGCCCGCCTTGTGGATAGCTGTGCTGCCGACCCTGTTCATCGGTAAAGCTGATCTGCGGGTGCGAGCCGCCAGCATTGAGCGCTACCACCTGGCCCGGCGCACGCTTCGCCTCGTCGAGAAAGGCGAGCGTATCCAGGTAGCTGTACAGGGTGGCGGTCAGCAGCAGAAGGCCGATGCCGAGAAACAGCGCGGATTTGAATCGGTGCATCCGTTGCGTCCTGTCATCCGTGAAAGAGCGCGCAGGTTAGCGAGGTTGCGTCCGGGTGGCCGTGATGTCGCTCACGCAGGCAGCGGGCGGATGCGCTCCGCCCGACTGTCCGTTCAGAACAGGAAGTAACGCTGCGCCATTGGCAGCACCTCGGCCGGTTCGCACCAGAGCAACTGGCCGTCGGCCTTGACCTGGTAGTTCTGCGCGTCGACCTCGATGCTCGGCAGGTAGCCGTTGTGGATCAGGTCGGTCTTCTGCACCTCGCGGCAGCCTTTGACCACGCCGATCTGCTTCTGCAAACCAAGCTGCTGCGGCACGCCGGCGTCGAATGCCGCCTGGCTGATGAAGGTGATGCTGGTGGCGTGGCGGCTGCCGGCATAGCTGGCGAACATCGGCCGGTAGTGCACCGGTTGCGGCGTCGGGATCGAGGCGTTGGCGTCGCCCATCAGGCTGGCGGCGATGGCTCCGCCCTTGAGGATCAGCGTCGGTTTCACCCCGAAGAAGGCCGGGCGCCAGAGCACCAGGTCGGCCCACTTGCCGACTTCGATGGAGCCGACCTCGTGGCTGATACCGTGGGTGATCGCCGGGTTGATGGTGTACTTGGCGATGTAGCGCTTGGCGCGGAAGTTGTCGTTGCCCGGGGCATCCTCGGGCAACGGGCCGCGCTGCTGTTTCATCTTGTCGGCGGTCTGCCAGGTACGGGTGATCACTTCGCCGACACGGCCCATGGCCTGGCTGTCGGAGCTGATCATGCTGAACGCGCCGAGGTCATGCAGGATGTCTTCGGCGGCGATGGTCTCGCGGCGAATGCGGCTTTCGGCGAAGGCCACGTCCTCGGCGATGCTCGGGTCGAGGTGGTGGCAGACCATGAGCATGTCCAGGTGCTCGTCGATGGTGTTCCTGGTGAACGGCCGGGTCGGGTTGGTCGAAGATGGCAGCACGTTGGGGAAGCCGCAGGCCTTGATGATGTCCGGCGCGTGGCCGCCACCGGCACCCTCGGTGTGGTAGGTGTGGATGGTGCGGCCCTTGAAGGCGCCGAGTGTGGTTTCGACGAAACCCGACTCGTTCAGGGTGTCGGTGTGGATCGCCACCTGCACGTCGTACTGGTCGGCCACGCTCAGGCAGTTGTCGATGGCCGCCGGGGTGGTGCCCCAGTCTTCGTGCAGCTTGAGACCGATGGCGCCGGCCTTGACCTGTTCGATCAGCGGCTCCGGCAGCGAGGCGTTGCCCTTGCCGGTGAAGCCGAGGTTCATCGGGAAGGCATCGGCGGCCTGCAGCATGCGCGCCATGTGCCAGGGGCCCGAGGTGCAGGTGGTGGCGTTGGTACCGGTGGCCGGCCCGGTGCCGCCACCGATCATGGTGGTGACGCCACTCATCAGCGCTTCTTCGATCTGCTGCGGGCAGATGAAGTGGATGTGGGTGTCGATGCCGCCGGCGGTGAGGATCATGCCTTCCCCGGCGATCACCTCGGTACCGGCGCCGATGGCGATGCTCACATCGGGTTGGATGTCCGGGTTGCCGGCCTTGCCGATCGCGGCGATACGCCCGTCCTTGAGGCCGACGTCGGCCTTGACGATGCCCCAGTGGTCGATGATCAGCGCGTTGGTGATCAGGGTGTCGACCACATCGGCGGCGCACAGCTGGCCCTGGCCCATGCCGTCGCGGATCACCTTGCCACCGCCGAACTTCACTTCTTCACCGTAGGTGGTGAAGTCCTTCTCCACTTCGATCCACAGGTCGGTATCGGCCAGGCGCACCTTGTCGCCGACGGTGGGGCCGAACATGTCGGCGTAGGCTTGTCTGCTGATTTTCATATTCGCTTCCCTTGTGGTGCGAAGGCTGGCGCGTGTTTGTCTTTCTGTCTGTCAGGGCATGAGGCACTGCGGTTCTTCTGCAGGAGCGGCTTTAGCCGCGATAGCGGTTTCGCGGCTAAAGCCGCTCCTACAAACCTCACCTCAATCCAGGTCGCCCATCACGCGCCCGGCGAAGCCGAACACGCGGCGTGCGCCGCTCAGCTCGACCAGTTCCACCTCGCGGCTCTGCCCCGGCTCGAAGCGCACCGCCGTGCCGGCCGGAATGTTCAGGCGCATGCCGCGCGTCGCCGCGCGGTCGAACAGCAGCGCATCGTTGGTTTCGAAGAAGTGGTAGTGCGAGCCGACCTGCACGGGACGGTCGCCACTGTTGGCCACGGACAGGGTCAGGGTGCGGCGACCGGCATTGAGCTCGATCTCGCCGTCGGCAATCTGGTATTCGCCGGGAATCATCAGGTGCTCACTCCAGAATCAGTTGCATGAAGGTCAGGTCCAGCCAGCGCCCGAACTTGCGGCCGACCTGGGGCATCTGCCCCGTGGTGACGAAGCCGAGGCGCTGGTGCAGGCGGATCGAGGCGCTGTTCTCGGACTCGATGGCAGCGACCATGACGTGCAGGTCGGCGGCGCGGGCGCGCTCGATCAGCGCCTGCATCAGGGCCGGGCCAAGGCCACGGCCACGCTGGTCGGCGCGCACGTAGACCGAATGCTCGACGGTCTGACGAAAGCCCTCGATGCTGCGCCAGGTGCCATAGCTGGCATAGCCGAGCACCTCGTCGTCGGCGTCGCGCGCCACCAGCACGGGAAAGCCGCTGGCTGTGCGCTCGGCCAGCCAGGCACGTCGGTTGGCCAGGTCCACCAGCGTTTCGTTCCAGATCGCCGTGGTGAACTCCACCGCGTCGTTGTATATGGCCAGGATGCCGGGCAGGTCGGCTTCGCTGGCGTCCACGATCGAGTAACTCATGCTCAGGCGATCGGCTGGTGGACGGTGACCAGTTTGGTACCGTCGGGGAAGGTGGCTTCGATCTGGATTTCCGGGATCATCTCCGGCACGCCTTCCATCACCTGGTCGCGGCTCAGCAGGGTGGTGCCGAAATGCATCAGCTCGGCGACGGTCTGCCCATCGCGCGCGCCTTCGAGCAGCGCCGCGGAGATGTAGGCCATGGCCTCCGGGTAGTTCAGCTTCACCCCCCGGGCCAAGCGACGCTCGGCCACCAGGCCGGCGGTGAAGATCAGCAGCTTGTCTTTCTCTCTTGGCGATAGGTCCATGAGAACTCCAGTCAGATGGCGTGGCAGGGCAGCCCTGCGTGGCGAAAGTGGTGGGTGGCCAGCGATGGCTGAATGTTCATCCGCTCAGGTACTCCAGATCCGTGGCGGCACGGCTTCGCGGCCGAGCAGCGCTGGTCGCAGCAGGCGCCACAGGGCGATCAGCCAGGCGCGGGCCTTGAGCGCTTCGCTGGCCAGGCAGCGTGCGATCAACAGCCCGGACAACTGGCTGAGATCGCCACGTACGCCCGCGACCTGCACTTCACGGCAGCGCTCCAGCAGCTCGCCGGGCACCTCGCCGCTGACCAGCAGGGTGGCGAATACCGGTTGGCCATCGAGGCCGAGCGGCGAGTCGAGCAGGCCGTCGTCGCCCGTGACCCGCTGGCGCTCGTGCCACAGCAGCTTGCCGTCGCGGCGGATGTCCAGTGCGGCCTGGAAATGGCCGCTGCTGAAGCGCTCGTCGGCGGCCGGGCGGCCGAGGGCGATGATGTCCCAGTAGAACAGCCGGGCATCGCCCTGCAGCTCGATCTGCGTGTGCAGCTCGGCCTGGGCGCCGGCATAGAGGATGGTTTCCTGCGGCAGCCACTCCAGGGTGGCGCCGGCCGCGACGCTCAGGCGCAGGTCCTGGCGGGCCACCTCGCTGGCGCGATACCACTTGGCTGCACCCGGGCTGGTGAGCTGCACCCAGGTGTTCTCCCCGGCATCTGCCGAGATGTCCAGGCGGTCGCCGCCGGCGATGCCGCCGGGCGGGTGCACGATGATGTGCTGGCAGACCTGCGGCCCTTCGGCATACAGGTGCTTCTGCACCCTAAGTGGGCCGAGGTGGCGCCTCTGCACCGGGGTGGTGCGCTCGCCATGGCGTGCGTAGGCCAGTTCCAGTTCGGCGGGCCAGCTTGGCGTGAACAGGGCTGCAGGCAGATTCATGGTGGGGCAGGGATTCCACTCGATAGTTGACCGAGTGGGCAAGCAAGAGGCGTGCCCTGAACCAATTCGGTGCGCCGTTGCGGGCGCCGGCCTGAAGTGGTCGGCGCCGGGCGGGTCAGTCGCGATCCACGGCGAAGGACGACCAGGCCTGACGGCTTGGCATGATTTCCAGGCGGTTGATGTTGATGTGCGCGGGCAGGGTGGCCACGTAGAAGATCTGCTCGGCGATGTCCTCGGCGCTGAGCGGCGTGGTGGTGCTGTACAGTGCGTCGGAAGCAGCCTGGTTGCCCTTGGTGCGGACCAGGGTGAACTCGGTTTCGGCCATGCCGGGTGCGATGTCGGTGACGCGCACGCCGGTGCTGACCAGATCGCAGCGCAGGTTGAAACCGAACTGTTTGACGAAGGCCTTGGTGGCGCCGTACACGTGGCCGCCCGGGTAGGGCCACTCGCCGGCGACCGAGCCGATGTTGATGATGCTGGTGCCCTTGCCGGTTTCCAGCAACAGCGGCAGTACGGCATGGGTGACGTTGACCAGGCCGGTGACGTTGGTGTCGATCATGGTGTGCCAGTCCTGCAGGGCCACCTTCTGCGCCGGTTCGGGGGCCAGGGCCAGGCCGGCGTTGTTGAGCAGCACGGTGACCTTGCGGAAGGCCTCCGGCAGGGCATCGACCATTCCTTGCACGGCCTCTGCGTCACGCACGTCGAGGGTGGCGATATGCACGGGAACCTTGGCTGCCAGTTCGTTCCGCAGCGCCTGCAAGCGCTCCTCGCGGCGGCCGGAAAGTACCAGCGACCAGCCGGCCTCGGCGAAACGGCGGGCGGCGGCGCGACCGAAGCCGGAGGTGGCGCCGGTGATGAAGATCACGTTGCTCATGGGGTGTCCTGTGCAGGTTCTGGAGTGGAGGGTGACGCGGCGCTGCCCCGGCAGTCGGGGCTTGGCGTGGGGCGAGGCGCACACGGCGTTCGCCACTGGCCCCGGTTACCGGGGCGGGCGGCCTCGGGCCGCTGCGGTGGGCGCCTGGAGGCCCGTCGGTAAGGGCAGGCCGGTACTGTCGCACAGATGATGCCGCGGTGTCAGGCGTCGCTGCGCACCGCCCGCGACCTGCCTCAGATCGCCACCAAGCCGCGTACGCCCTCGGCTTCCATGTTCTCGCCACGGCCCTGCTGGACGATCTCGCCACGGCTCATCACCAGGTACTGGTCGGCCAGTTCGGCGGCGAAGTCGTAGAACTGCTCGACCAGCAGGATGGCCATGTCGCCGCGCTCGGCCAGTTTGCGGATCACCGCGCCGATTTCCTTGATCACCGAGGGCTGGATACCCTCGGTGGGTTCGTCGAGGATCAGCAGGCGTGGCTGGCTGGCCAGGGCACGGCCGATGGCCAGCTGTTGCTGCTGGCCGCCGGAGAGGTCGCCGCCACGCCGCTGCTTCATCTCGCGCAGCACCGGGAACAGCTCGTAGATGAATTCCGGGACGACCTTGGCCTGGCTGCCGGGAAACCGCGACAGGCCCATCAGCAGGTTCTCTTCCACGGTCAGGCGGCCGAAGATCTCGCGTCCCTGTGGAACGTAGGCGATGCCGGCGTGCACCCGCTGGTGCGGCTTGAAGCCGGTGATGGCCTTGCCTTCCCATTGCACGCTGCCGTCCTTGGCCGGGATCAGGCCCATCAGGCACTTGAGCAGGGTGGTCTTGCCCACGCCGTTGCGGCCGAGCAGGCAGGTGACCTCGCCGACCTTCACGTCGAACGACAGCCCGCGCAGGATGTGGCTGCCGCCGTAGTACTGATGCAGTTGTTGGACTTGGAGCATGATTCAATTCCTCGTTCTTGGCGCTGCAAGCTTCAAGCTGCAAGCCACACGTAAAAGCGGCTTGAGGCTTGCAGCTTGTAGCTGGCGCGTCAGCGCCCCAGATAAACCTCGATCACCCGCTCGTCGTTCTGCACCTGCTCCAGCGAGCCTTCGGCCAGCACGCTGCCCTGGTGCAACACGGTGACGTGGTCGGCGATCGAGCCGACGAAGCCCATGTCGTGTTCCACCACCATCAGCGAGTGCTTGCGCGCCAGTGACTTGAACAGCTCGGCGGTGAACTCGGTCTCGGCGTCGGTCATGCCGGCCACCGGTTCATCGAGCAGCAGCAGATGCGGCTCCTGCATCAGCAGCATGCCAATCTCGAGGAACTGCTTCTGGCCATGCGACAGCAGGCCGGCCGGGCGGTGGCGCGAACTTTCCAGGCGGATGGTGGTGAGCACGTCTTCGATGCGGTCCTTCTGTTCGCCGCTGAGCCTGGCGCGCAGGCTGGCCCACACCGACTTGTTGGCCTTCTGCGCCAGCTCCAGGTTCTCGAACACCGACAGTGCCTCGAATACCGTGGGTTTCTGGAACTTGCGGCCGATGCCGGCCTGGGCGATCTCCACCTCGCTCATGGCGGTCAGGTCGTACTGTTCGCCGAAGTAGGCCACGCCGTTGTCCGGGCGGGTCTTGCCGGTGATCACGTCCATCATGGTGGTCTTGCCGGCGCCGTTGGGGCCGATGATGCAGCGCAGCTCGCCGACACCGATGTACAGGGTCAGGTCGGTCAGCGCACGAAAGCCATCGAAGCTGACGTTGATGTCTTCCAGGGTGAGGATGGTGCCGTGACGGACATTGACGCCCTTGCCGACGGTCTTGCCGGTGTCCAGCGACAGGCCGGTGGGGTCGAAAGCGGCTTCGAGCATGGTTTCGGGTACCGGAGTAGCTCTCATTGATCCTTCTCCGTGGAGGTCGTCAGGAGCGCGTCGCGAGCATTTTCAGCTGCAAGGCGCGAGGCGCGCAGCGACGAAGCAGTACGAGTGGGTACGCTGAGGAGCGGGCACCGCGCAACGCCGCAGATGGAAAGTGCAGGAGCGATCATGATGACTGCCTCCGCAGCAGGCCGATGACGCCTCGCGGCAGGAACAGGGTGACGACGATGAACAGGGCGCCCAGGGCGAACAGCCAGTATTCGGGGAAGGCCACGGTGAACCAGCTCTTCATGCCGTTCACCAGGCCAGCGCCGAGCAGCGGGCCGATCAGCGTGCCGCGCCCGCCGAGGGCGACCCACACGGCCGCTTCGATGGACTGCGTCGGCGCCATCTCGCTGGGGTTGATGATGCCCACCTGCGGCACGTACAGCGCTCCGGCCAGGCCGCACAGCACGGCGGACAGCACCCAGATGAACAGCTTGTAGCCGCGTGGATCGTAACCGCAGAACATCAGGCGATTCTCGGCGTCGCGCAGGGCAGTGAGCACGCGGCCGAACTTGCTGCGCGCCAGGCGAAAGCCCAGGTACAGGCTGGCGACCAGCAGCAGCACGGTGGCGAAGAACAGCGCGGCGCGGGTGCCCTGCGCGGTGATGTCGAAGCCGAGGATGCGGGTGAAGCCGGTGAAGCCGTTGTTGCCGCCGAAGCCGGTCTCGTTGCGGAAGAACAGCAGCATGCCGGCGAAGGTCAGCGCCTGGGTCATGATCGAGAAATACACGCCCTTGATCCGCGAGCGGAAGGCGAAGAAGCCGAACACCAGGGCCAGCAGGCCGGGCGCCAGTACCACCAGGCACATGGCCCAGAGGAAGCTGGAGGTGCCGTACCAGTACCAGGGCAGCTCGTTCCAGGCGAGGAAGCTCATGAACGCCGGCAGGCCGTCACCGGCGGCTTCGCGCATCAGGTACATGCCCATGGCGTAGCCGCCGAGGGCGAAGAACAAGCCGTGGCCCAGCGACAGCATGCCGGCGTAGCCCCAGACCAGATCCAGCGCCAGGGCGACGATGGCGTAGCAGAGGATTTTGCCCACCAGGGTCAGGCTGTAGGCCGTCACATGCAGGGCATGCTCGGCCGGCAGCAGGTGCAGCAGCGGCATGGCCAGCAGCAGCGCCAGTACCAGCACGCCGACGGCCATGCAGACGCGGGGGCCGAGCTTGGCGCTGGCGCGGGCCAGCAAGGTTTGGTTTAGCGCATTCATCAGTCGATCACTCGTTCTTTATTGGCGTAGGGCGGGGGCAACCCGCCGCTGCAGCGATGGCCCGCTCGGGGTGGTGGGGTTCACCCGCCCCACGGTCGATGGCGCCACCATCAGTCGATCACCCGGCCCTTGAGCGCGAAGAGGCCTTGCGGGCGTTTCTGGATGAACAGGATGATCAGCGCGAGGATGAGGATCTTGCCGAGCACGGCGCCGATCTGCGGTTCGAGGAACTTGTTCACCACGCCCAGGCCGAAGGCGGCCAGCACGCTGCCGGCCAGCTGGCCGACGCCGCCGAGCACCACCACCAGGAAGGAATCGATGATGTAGCTCTGGCCGAGGTCGGGGCCGACGTTGCCGATCTGGCTCAGGGCGACACCGCCGAGGCCGGCGATGCCCGAGCCGAGACCGAAGGCCAGCATGTCCACGCGACCGGTGGGCACGCCGCAGCAGGCGGCCATGTTGCGGTTCTGCGTCACCGCGCGCACGTTCAGGCCCAGGCGCGTCCGGTTCAGCAGCAACCAGGTAAGGACCACGACAAACAGCGCGAAGCCGATGATGACGATACGGTTGTACGGCAGCACCAGGTTCGGCAGCACCTGCACGCCGCCGGACAGCCAGGCCGGGTTGGCCACCTCGACGTTCTGCGCGCCGAAGGTGACGCGCACCAGCTGGATCAGGATCAGGCTGATGCCCCAGGTGGCCAGCAGGGTTTCCAGCGGGCGGCCGTAGAGATGGCGAATCACCGTGCGCTCCAGCGCCATGCCGATGCAGGCGGTGACCAGGAAGGCGATCGGCAGCGCCGCCAGCGGATAGAGTTCGAGGTAGCCGGGGGCGAGCTTCTGGAAGGCCAGCTGCACCACGTAGGTGGTGTAGGCGCCGAGCATCAGCATCTCGCCGTGGGCCATGTTGATCACCCCGAGCAGGCCGAAGGTGATGGCCAGGCCGAGCGCCGCGAGCAGCAGGATCGAGCCCAGCGACAGGCCGCTGAACGCCTGGCCGAGCAGCTCGCCGATCAGCAGTTTGTTCTTCACCTGCGCCAGGCTCTGCTCGGCTGCGGCGCGCACGTCGGCGTCGCTTTCGTCGCCGTCGAGCAGACCTTGCAGGCGGGTGCGCGCCTGCGGGTCGCCGGTCTGCCCCAGGCGCTTGACCGCCGCCAGGCGCACCGCCGGGTCGGCGTCACTCAGCTGCAGGTTGGCCAGGGCCAGGGTGATGGCGTCCTGCACCGCGTCGTCCGCTTCGATGCTCAGGCGGCTCTCCAGCAGCGGCAGCAGGGCGGGCGGTGTGTTGCGTTGCAGTTGCCGGGCCGCCTCGAGGCGCACGGCGGCGGCATCGTCGAGCAGCTGATGGCTGGCGACGGCCACGCCGATCAGGCCGCGCAGGCGATTGTTCAGGCGCAGCTTGCGTGGTGTGCCGTTGGCTTCACCCTCGCCAACGGCGGCCTGCCAGGCACCGTCCTGATCGATGAAGGCGCGCTTGTCGGCATCGCTGGCGACGCGACCCTGCTGCAGCGCCTGCAGCAGCGGCATGCGCTCGATGGTGGGGGCCGCCGCCCAGCCTTGCAGGAGCTTGGCCTGCTTGCTGGCGTTGGCTGCGGCGAAATCGTCGGCCTCGCCAGCCGTCGCGGCCAGTGGCAGCAACAGCAGCAGGCTGAGGAGAATTCGGGTAAGGGCAGTGGGCATAAGGTGTCCTTGGCGTAGCCCGGAGGCAATCCGGGGTGAGCGTCCCGGATTGCATCCGGGCTACGGCGGCCCTCTCCCTGGCCCTCTCCCCCTCTTCATGGAAGAAAGGGGGAGAGGGGACCGGTACGCTGCAGTGCATCGCTGCGTGCAGCGTGTCTCCCCTCTCCCGCTTGGCGGGAGAGGGGCTGGGGGAGAGGGGCTTTTGCCTTAGTTCGACTTCACCGGGGTGTCGGCTTTCTTGTCGTTGCCTTCGATGTACGGGCTCCACGGCTGGGCGCGGATCGGCCCCTCGGTTTCCCAGACCACGGAGAACTGACCGTCATCCTGGATTTCGCCGATCATCACCGGCTTGTGCAGGTGGTGGTTCTTCTCGTCCATCTTCAGGGTGAAACCGCTCGGCGCGGCGAACTCCTGGCCGGCCATGGCCTCGCGAACCTTGTCGACGTCGGTGGTGCCGGCCTTCTCGACGGCCTGGGCCCACATGTGGATACCCACGTAGGTGGCTTCCATCGGGTCGTTGGTCACCACGGTGTCGGCGTTCGGCAGCTTCTGGGCCTTGGCGTAGGCTTTCCAGTCGGCGACGAACTTCTCGTTGACCGGGTTCTCCACGGACTGGAAGTAGTTCCAGGCCGCGAGGTGACCGACCAGCGGCTTGGTGTCTATGCCGCGCAGTTCTTCTTCACCCACGGAGAAGGCCACTACCGGTACATCGGTGGCTTCCAGGCCCTGGTTGGCCAGTTCCTTGTAGAACGGCACGTTGGAGTCGCCGTTGACGGTGGAGACCACGGCCGTCTTGCCGCCCGCAGCGAACTTCTTGATGTTGGCGACGATGGTCTGGTAATCGCTGTGGCCGAAGGGGGTGTAGACCTCTTCGATGTCCTTGTCGGCGATGCCCTTGCTGTGCAGGAAGGCGCGCAGAATCTTGTTGGTGGTGCGCGGGTAGACGTAGTCGGTACCCAGCAGGAAGAAGCGCTTGGCGCCGCCGCCGTCTTCGCTGAGCAGGTATTCCACCGCCGGAATGGCCTGCTGGTTTGGCGCCGCACCGGTGTAGAACACGTTCGGCGACATTTCCTCGCCTTCGTACTGCACGGGGTAGAACAGCAGGCCGTTGAGTTCTTCATAGACCGGCAGCACGGATTTGCGCGACACCGAGGTCCAGCAGCCGAAGGTCACGGCGACCTTGTCCTGAGTCAGCAGCTGGCGCCCGCGCTCGGCGAACAGCGGCCAGTTCGACGCGGGGTCGACCACCACCGGTTCCAGTTGCTTGCCGAGCACGCCGCCCTTGGCGTTGATCTCGTCGATGGTCATCAGCGCCATGTCTTTCAGCGACGTTTCGGAAATGGCCATGGTGCCGGACAGCGAGTGCAGGATGCCGACCTTGATGGTCTCGGCGGCCTGGATGGACCAGCTCAGGCCCATGGCGGCGATGGAAGCGGAAAGGGTGAAGGCCTTGATCAGGCTGCGACGTTGCATGGTGCGATCTCCATTCACAAGTGTGAGTAAGTGGACAGCGTTGTTATGGGTCATGCAGTGAAGGTCATGGCTCGGTTATTCCGGCATCCGCTCCACGCGCTGTCTCGCGGCGTAAAGCTTGTGCAAGGTGATCGAATGCACCTCTGCCTGGCTGACCTCTATATGGCTCTTGAGCAATTGCTGTGCCTCTTCTGAGCGATGAGTCAGGATTGCCTCGAGAATCTGCCCATGCTCGGCGTAGGTCAGCTCGATGCGCCGCGCCTGGGTGAAGTCCAGCCGCCTTAGAATGCGGATCTTCTCGCTGACCTCACGGTGTACGCGGGCCATCTCGCGGTTGCCGGCTGCCTCGAGCAGCTGGCAGTGAAACGCTTCGTCGAGGCGTGAAACGGCGCTGCCGTCCTGCAGCTGATTCTCTTTGCGCACCATCCAGGTGCGCGCGAGCGCTTGCAGTGCAGGGGGTTGTTCATCGCTGGGGCGCTGGCAAAGCCGGCGCACGGCGTCCAGTTCGAGCAGGATGCGCAGCTCGTACAACTCGTCGAACTGCGCGAAGTCCAGGGGGCGTACCTGCCAGCCGCTGCGAAAGTGCACGTCGAGAAAGCCCTCGCGCTGCAGGCGATGCAGGGCCTGGCGCACGGGGGTGCGGCTGGCGCTCATGCGCTCGGCGACCTCGCCTTCGGAGAAGCGGTCGCCGGGCATCAGGCGAAACTCGAAGATGTCGTCCTTGAGCCGAGCGTAGATACGCTCGGCCAGGCTCGGTGGACGTGGCGTGCTGCGCGACATGGGCTCAGGCCTGGGTGCTGGCGATGAAGGCGCGCCAGCCACCGAAACTGGTGATGTCACGCGCGCCATCCAGCGCGTAGGGCTCGCAGATGAAACCCTTGACCCAGCGACCGTCGGCCAGCTCCAGGTTGCCGATGCCCAGGGGCGGCGGAATCTCCGCGACGAACTCGCCGAAGCGCGCCTGCGGCACGTCCCACAGCTCGACGATGATCTCCGCGCCATCGGCGGCGACCCGCGCCAGGCCCGGCTTGGGCGGCACGCTGCCGGGCAGGGCGAAGAGGCGGTAATGCGCGGCGCTGCAGGTCTGTTCAACCAGTACGGCATCGCGTGTGGTGAGCTGGAAGTTCAGCGGCATGCCGGTCAGGTGCGCACCGACCACGGCGACGCGAATGCTGCCGGGGGCCGGCTTGTCGCGGTTGGTCTGTGCAGGCAGCGGCTTGCCGGTGGCGCCCATGGGCAGGTCGAGTGCCTGTTGCCAGCGCTGGCCGAAGGCGGCCAGCGCCTGGTCATGCCAGGCCGGGGCGAGCAGGGTGATGCCGGCGGGCAGACCGTCGGCGCGCAGGCCCGCCGGAACGGCCAGGGCGGACAGGTCGGCGAGGTTGGTGAAGTTGGTGTAGGTGCCGAACTGGCTGTTGAACAGCACTGGTTCTGCTTCCATCTCGGCCAGGGTGCGGAGGGTTGGCGAGGTGGGCACCACCAGGGCGTCGAAGCTGGCCAGGGCGTCGTTGATGACGCGACTCAGTTCGGCGCGGATGTATTCGGCCTTGTAGGCATCGCAGGCGTTGTACTTGTGGCCGTTCGCGACGATGCCGCGCACCACCGGGTTGATGTGTTCGGGGTTCACGCCTTCCACCGCGACGCTGCGCTCGGCGACCCAGGAGCCGTAGTAAAGCTGCTCGGCCAACTGCTGGAAGGGGGCGAAATCGATTTCCACCAGGTCGGCGCCCAGCCCTTGCAGCTTGTCCAGTGCAGCCCTGTACACCGCCTGGTTCTGGCTGTCGCCGAAGAACTCGGGATTGGCCGGCACCGCCAGACGTGGGCGGGCCGGCATGCCGACCTTGGCCCTGTTCGGGTTGCTGCGGCTGTAGGCATCGGCAGCGTCGTAGCCACCGGCGATATTGGCCACCGCCAGGGCGTCGCTGACGGTCAGGGCGAACACTGAAATGCAGTCGAGCGTGCGGCAGGCCGGCACCAGCCCGGTGTTGGGCAGCCAGCCCTTGGTCGGCTTGAGCCCGACGATGTTGTTGAAGCCTGCCGGCACTCGGCCGGAACCGGCGGTATCGGTGCCCAGGGAGAAGGGCACCAGGCCCCGCGCCACCACGCTGGCCGAGCCGGAACTGGAGCCGCCGCTGACATAGGCCGGGTCGAAGCTGTTGGGCACCGCGCCGTGAGGCGAACGGGTGCCGACCAGGCCCGTGGCGAACTGGTCGAGGTTGGTCTTGCCGATGAGGATGGCGCCGGCCGCACGCAGGCGGGCGACCACTGTGGCGTCGGCAGCGGCCGCGTAGGCGAACTCGGGGCAGGCGGCAGTGGTCGGCCAGCCGGCGGCATCGATGTTGTCCTTGATGGCGAAGGGCACGCCATACAGGGGCAACCTGCTCAGGTCGCCGGCCGCCGCGTCCAGCACGGCTGCCAGTTCTTCCAGCTGCGCGCTCAGCTGGGCATCGCTGGCCAGGGCGATCCAGGCGTTGTCGGCGTGGTCGAGTTCGGCGCGCAGCGCGCCGATCAGTGCGGCTGGCGACTGGCCGTCGCGGTAGGCCTGCTGCCATTGGCCGAGGGTGAGGGCGTGAGGAGCGGTGAGCATGTGCTGATCCCATCTTGTATCCAAGTTGGGATCAGCAGAGCAACGAAGGTGCCAGGTCTGTTCAGCCCGCTGTTTTCAAGGGGCAGGGCGCGGATTGGCAGGGGCCGGCACGGCCTGGGCGCACCGTGCCGGGGCCGGGCTGCGAGCTTGTGGTGCGCGAATGCCGTTGCAACGGCGTAGCCCGGATGAAATCCGGGACAGGTCCTTCATGGCGCCAGGTAGTTCTTCACCCCGGTGAAGATGATCTGCGCGGCGAGGGCGCAGACGAACAGGCCCATCAGGCGGCTGACGATCTGCAGGCCCTGGTCGCCGAGCAGGCGTTCGAACTGGTTGGACAGGTAGAGCACCACGCCAACGGTCAGGCTGGCGAGGAGGATCGCCGCCACCGCCACCAGCTTGTCATCCCAGTGCGGCTGGCTGGCCCCCATCAGCAGCAGGGCACCGATGGTACCGGGGCCGACAGTGATGGGAATGGTCAGCGGCACGATGGTGACGTCCTGCTGCACGTTGTCGCTCTGTACCGCCGACTTGCCCTGGGCCATGCCCAGCGCGGAGATGAACAGCACCGAGCCCGCACCGATGCGGAAGGCGTCGATGGTGATGCCGAACAGGGTGAAGATGTGCTTGCCGAACAGGTACAGCAGCACGCTGGCGACCAGCGTTGCCAGCGCCACTTTCCAGGCCAGGCGCTTGCGCTCCTTGAGGGTGTAGCCGCGGCTCAGGCCGATGAAGCAGGAAAGGACGAAGAAGGGGCTGTAGAGCACCAGCATCTTCAGGTACAGGCTGAACAACTCGGACATTGGGGGGCTCGTTTGAGAGTAGGGCGGGGGCAAGCCGCCATCGATGGTCAGGCGGGGTTCACCCGCCTTACGACACTTCACGCTGGCGACGCAGTTCGCGCTCGGCGATCCAGTGCTCGATCAGGTCGCGCAACTGCGACAGCTCGACCGGCTTGGACATGTGCCCGTCCATGCCCACGGCGCGGGCACGTTCCTTGTGTTCGTTGAGGATGTGCGCGGTCAGCGCCACCACCGGGGTGCGCGGGCGCTGTTCGCTCTGTTCCCAGGCGCGCAGCTGCTCGGTGGCGGAGAAACCGTCGAGTACCGGCATCTCGCAGTCCATCAGCACCAGGTCGTAGGGCTGCGCCTTCATCGCGCTGAGGGCTTCCTCGCCGTTGCTGGCGGTATCCGGCTGCAGGTTGAGCTTGCCGAGCATGCCGCGAATCACCTTGGTGGAGATGCTGTTGTCTTCGGCCACCAGGATGCGGAAGTCGGCTGGCACGTTCAGCGGCGTACTCACCGGCGTCGGCGCGGCCTGGGCGGGGGTGTCGTTGGGGCGCTGGGCCAGTTCGTCGGCCAGGGTGGTCTTGAGCGTGTAGCCGGCCACCGGCTTGGCCAGGATGCGCTTGATCCCGGCGTTGCGGGCGATCACCTTGCTCGGCGCATTGCTGATGCCGGTCAGCATGACGATCAGGATGTCGTGGTTGAGGCTAGGGTCTTCCTTGATCTTGGCGGCCAGTTGCATGCCGGTCATGCCGGGCATGTCCTGGTCGAGCAGCACCGCGTCGAAGTACTCGCGCATGTGCGCCTTGGTGCGCAACAGTGCCAGCGCCTCCTTGCCCGATGGCACGGCACTGACCTGCATGCCCCAGGCGTTGCACTGCTGCATCAGCACCTTGCGGCAGGTGTCGTTGTCGTCCACCACCAGCAGGCGTGCACCCTGCAGCGGGCTGTCCAGGTCGGCTTCCGGTTGCTCCAGGCGGGCCGCGTCCAGTGGCAGGGTCAGCCACAGCGTGGTGCCCTGGTTGCCGCTGCCCTGGATGCCGAATTCGCCGCCCATCAGGCGCACCAGCTGGCGCGCGATGATCAGGCCCAGGCGACCACCGAGACGGGTGGCGGCGAGGAAGTCACGGCTCTGCAGTTCGGCGTTGAGCAGGGCGTCGCGCTCTTCGGGCAGCAGCGGGCGACCGCTGTCCTGTACGGCGATGCGCAGGCGGTAGTTGCCGTCGCTGTTGTCCAGTGCGACCACCAGCAGGATCTCGCCCTCGTCGGTCTGCTTGAACGCATTGTCCAGCAGGCTCAGCAGGGCCTGACGCAGACGCGTGGGGTCGCCGCTGATCACCCGTGGCACCTGCGGCTGGATGAAACTGATCAGTTCGACCTTCTGCTGCTCGGCCTTGGCGCGGAAGATGTCCAGGCAGTCCTCGATCAGCGCGCCGAGGTCGAACTGCACGTCGTCCAGCTCGATCTGGCCGGATTCGAGCTTGGAGATGTCGAGGATTTCGTTGATCAGGGTGAGCAGCTCGTTGCCCGAGCTGTGGATGGTCTGCACGTAGTCGCGTTGCTTGGCCGACAGCGGCGTGCCCAGCAGCAGCTCGGTCATGCCCAGCACACCATTCATCGGGGTACGGATTTCGTGGCTGATCTTGGCCAGGAACTCGGCCTTGGCCCGCAGCTCCGCGCTGCTCGCGGCGAGCGCCGTGCTCTGCTGCAGGGTGTCCTGCTGGATCTGCCGTTGGCGCTCGGTCAGCGAGATGCTGAGGATCAGTCCGGCCAGGGTCGCGACGCTGAACACGCCGAGCACCAGCCAGCCGGGGGTGAGCTGGTCGAAGCCGAGCAGCACCGGCACGAAGAAACCGAAGCCGAGGTTGAACACCAGCATGCCCACGGCGATCAGGCGCGCCGGTGTGTAGCCGGAGCGCCAGTGCAGGCTGCTGACCAGCAGCAGGTTGAGCGAACTCACCACCACCAGCAGATAGACCAGCGAGCTGAACCAGTACAAGCCGGTGAGGGCGATGCACAGTGCGTAGGCCAGCACCAGCACGGCGTTGCCCATCAGCAGGCGATTCAGACGGCTGTTCTGCACCGGCGTGCTGTGCACGAAGCCGAGGCCGAAGGCCAGCACGCTGAAGGCGGCGAACAGCGCCGAGAGGTCGGCGATCAGCGACTGGTTGTAGCCCAGGCTGGGCAGCCACTGGGCGAAGATGCCGAGGTTGGCCGAGGAGCAGATGGCCAGGCCGATGTTGACGCCAGCCAGCCACAGCGCACTGCCACTGCGGGTGTAGATGAAGCGGATGAGGTTGTACAGGGTCAGCAGCAACAGCGCGCCGAAGAGCATGCCGTAGAGGTAGACGGGCTTCTCCAGGCTGACCAGCTCGGCCTGGTCCATCACCTTGAACCAGGTCATCAGCGGGTGATTGGAGGTCAGGCGGACGTAGGCGACGCGGGCCTGGCCATCGTTGGGCAGGGGCATCAGGTAGAAGCGCGACGGCAGCGGTCGCGATTCCTGCGGCATGGCCTCGCCGGTGTGCAGGTTCTGCTCGAGCTGGCCGTCCCTGAGCAGGTAGTAGTCGAGGTACTGAACCCGTGGCGAGAACACCCACAGCCAGGCCGGTTGCTGCTGCGGCGCGAGTTCGGCCCGCAGCCAGACGGCATGCTTGCTGGGGGGGAAGGTGAAGGACTGCTTGGTCAGAGGCTTGAACTGCTGGCGTTGCGCGCGAACCTCATCGAGCCCCAGCCGTGCACTGGCGTCAACCAGGTAGGACCAGGTCGTGGTACCCGTCGGGCTTACGCTGGCGCTTGCTGTCACGGCGAGGCCGAGCAGCAGCAAGCTGGCGATGAGTCCAATGGCAATCCTGAGCCGGCGCACGGGCAAGTCCTTCTATATAAGTGGCCGGATTATAGCCAAGCATCCGTTTGGGGGAATACGGTACAGAGAGGCTTTTTGTGACCCATCAGGCCAACTGGCAACGCGGCTCGCCACGGGCGTTCCGGGCCCGTGGCGGCTGCTTGGCGAGCCAGCAGGCGTGACCGGCGAGTCGAACTCGCCGGCTCGCTGCCGGTCCGCACCTGTGCCTCAGTCCTCGCCGCGTTCGCGGGCGATGGCGCGGTAGCCGATGTCGTTGCGGTGGAACATGCCGTTCCAGCGAATCTTCTCGGCAAGGCGGTAGGCCTGTTGCTGGGCGTCGGCGACGCTGGCGCCGATGGCCGTGGCGCACAGCACGCGGCCGCCTGCGGTGACGATCTGGCCGTCCTTCAGCGCGGTGCCGGCATGGAACACCTTGCCGTCGAGCTGGGCCGCGTCATCCAGGCCGCTGATCACGTCGCCCTTGGCGTAGTCGCCCGGGTAGCCGCCAGCTGCCAGCACCACGCCCACGGTCGGACGCGGGTCCCAGGTCGCTTCGACCTTGTCCAGCGCCTTGGCCAGCGCGGCTTCGACCAGCAGCACCAGGGAGCTTTCCAGGCGGCACATGATCGGTTGGGTTTCCGGGTCGCCGAAGCGGCAGTTGAACTCGATGACCTTCGGCGCGCCGCTCTTGTCGATCATCAGGCCGGCGTAGAGGAAGCCGGTGTAGACGTTGCCTTCGCTGGCCATGCCACGCACGGTGGGGTAGATCACTTCGTCCATGACGCGCTTGTGCACGTCGGCGGTGACCACGGGAGCCGGGGAGTAGGCACCCATACCGCCGGTGTTGGGGCCGGTATCGGCGTCGCCGACCCGCTTGTGGTCCTGGCTGGTGGCCATCGGCAGCACGTTTTCGCCGTCGACCATGACGATGAAGGAGGCTTCCTCGCCGTCGAGGAACTCTTCGATCACCACGCGCGAACCGGCGTCACCGAAGGCATTGCCGGCGAGCATGTCGCGCACGGCTGCCTCGGCTTCTTCGAGGGTCATGGCGACGATCACGCCTTTGCCGGCGGCCAGGCCATCGGCCTTGATCACGATGGGCGCACCCTTCTCGCGCAGGTAGGCCAGCGCCGGGTCGATCTCGGTGAAGTTCTGGTAGTCGGCGGTGGGGATGCGGTGGCGCGCCAGGAAGTCCTTGGTGAAGGCCTTGGAGCCTTCCAGCTGAGCAGCCGCGGCGGTAGGGCCGAAGATGTCCAGGCCGCGCTTGCGGAACAGATCGACCACGCCTTTGACCAGCGGCGCTTCCGGGCCGACGATGGTCAGCTGCACGTTGTTCTCGGCGAAGTCAGCCAGTTGCTCGATGGCCAGCACGTCGATGGCGACGTTCTCGCACTTGGCCTCGACGGCGGTGCCGGCGTTGCCCGGGGCAACGAAAACCTTCTCGACGCGCTTGTCCTGCGCCACTTTCCAGGCCAGGGCGTGCTCGCGGCCGCCGCTGCCGATGATCAGTACGTTCATGGGGTTCTCCTGAGCGTAGCCCGGATGCAATCCGGGGCTTTCAATTAGGGCGTCCCCCGGATTTCATCCGGGCTACGTTCTACACATTTCGGGTGACGTAGGGTGGATGGCCGAAGCCATCCACCAGCCAATCAATGGCGGAAATGGCGCATCGAAGTGAACACCATGGCAATGCCAGCTTCGTCGGCCGCCGCGATCACTTCGTTGTCGCGCATCGAGCCACCTGGCTGGATCACGGCAGTGATGCCGGCCTTGGCGGCGTTGTCGATGCCGTCGCGGAACGGGAAGAAGGCATCCGAGGCCATGACCGCGCCCGGTACCGGCAGGCCGGCGTGCTCGGCCTTGATCGCGGCGATGCGGGCGGAGTTGACGCGGCTCATCTGGCCGGCGCCGACACCCACGGTCTGACGGTTCTTGGCGTAGACGATGGCGTTGGATTTGACGAACTTGGCCACTTTCCAGGCGAAGATCAGGTCATGGATTTCCTGCTCGCTCGGTGCGCGCTGGGTCACGATCTTCAAGTCTTCCGCCTTGATCATGCCGATGTCGCGGCTCTGCACCAGCAGGCCGCCGTTGACCCGCTTGAAGTCCCAGCCGGCGGCACGTTCGGCCGGCCATTCGCCGCACTCGAGCAGGCGCACGTTGGCCTTGGCCGCGACCACTTCACGGGCTGCAGCGGAGATTTTCGGGGCGATGATCACTTCGACGAACTGGCGCTCGACGATGGCCTTGGCGGTTTCGCCATCCAGCTCGCGGTTGAAGGCGATGATGCCGCCGAAGGCCGACTCGGTGTCGGTGGCGTAGGCCAGGTCGTAAGCCTTGCGGATGCCGCCTTCGTCTTCCGGAACCACGGCGACGCCGCACGGGTTGGCGTGCTTGACGATGACGCAGGCCGGCTTGACGAAGCTCTTCACGCATTCCAGCGCGGCGTCGGTGTCGGCCACGTTGTTGAAGGACAGCTCCTTGCCCTGCAGCTGGATGGCGGTGGAGACGCTGGCTTCACCCTTCTTCGCTTCCACGTAGAACGCCGCGCTCTGGTGCGGGTTCTCGCCGTAGCGCATTTCCTGCGCCTTGACGAACTGGCTGTTGAAAGTGCGCGGGAAGGCGCCACGGCCCTCGGTGGACAGGGTGTCACGCGCCTGGTCGATGGTGCCCAGGTAGTTGGCGATCATGCCGTCATAGGCGGCAGTGTGCTCGAAGGCCTTGAGGGCCAGGTCGAAACGCTGGGCGTAGCTGAGGCCACCGGCTTTCAGCGCGGCGACGATGCCGGCGTAGTCGCCGGTGTTGACCACGATGGCCACATCCTTGTGGTTCTTCGCGGCCGAACGGACCATGGTCGGGCCGCCGATGTCGATGTTCTCGATGGCGTCGGCCAGGTCGCAGTCAGGCTTGGCCACGGTGGCCTCGAAGGGGTAGAGGTTGACCGCCACCAGGTCGATCGGCTTGATGCCGTGCTCGTCCATCACCGCCGCGTCGAGGGCGCGACGGCCGAGGATGCCGCCGTGGATCTTCGGGTGCAGGGTCTTCACGCGGCCGTCCATCATCTCCGGGAAGCCGGTGTAGTCCGCCACTTCCACTGCGGCTACGCCGTTGTCCTTGAGCAGCTTGTAGGTGCCGCCGGTGGAGAGGATCTCGACACCGAGGGCGCTCAGTTCACGGGCAAACTCGAGGACGCCGGTCTTGTCGGAAACGCTGATCAGCGCGCGGCGGACGGGCAGAAGGGTGGTCTGGTCGGTCATGTCACTATCCATCAGAGCGGGGGATATCAGCAAAAAAGGCGGCTCATGCGGGCCGCCCTTTTCAGGAGTTCAGGGTTACAGCAGATCGTACTGCTTGAGCTTCTTGCGCAGCGTGCCGCGGTTGAGGCCGAGCAGTTCGGAGGCCTTGGTCTGGTTACCTTTCACATAATTCATGACGGTTTCCAGCAGCGGCGCTTCCACTTCGGTGAGCACCAGGTTGTACACGTCGGTGACGTCCGCGCCCTCCAGGTGGGCGAAATAGTTATGCAGCGCCTTCTCCACGGCGCCGCGCAGGGTCTGGCCCTCTTCGCTCGGCGTGCTCAGGTGCTGTTTCAGGCTGGTGTTGTCACTCACGGGTGCAATTCCACTCACTAAGGTCTCTGTCATCAACGTCATGCGGCCACCTCGTTTCCATCATCGTGCCGCTCGCGGAAGAACTCGCGAACGTGGGCGCACTGTGCGTCCGTACTGTCCAGACGGTTGAACTGGGCGCGAAACTCCCTGGCGCCCGGCAGGGTTGCCAGATACCAGCCGACATGCTTGCGGGCGATGCGTACGCCCATCAATTCGCCGTAGAAGGCGTGCAGTGCGGCCAGGTGTTCTAGCAGAATGCGTTCCACTTCGAGCAGACCGGGCGCCGGCAGGGTGCTGCCGGTACGCAGGTAATGCTCGATTTCACGAAAGATCCACGGCCGGCCCTGTGCCGCGCGACCGATCAGCAGCGCGTCGGCGCCGGTGGCGTCGAGTACGGCCTTGGCTTTCTGTGGGGAGTCGATGTCGCCGTTGGCGAACACCGGGATGCTGACCGCCTGCTTGATGGCGGCGATGGTCTCGTACTCGGCGTCGCCGGTGTACAGGTCGGCGCGGGTGCGACCGTGTACGGCCAGTGCGCTGATGCCGGCGTCCTCGGCGATCTTCGCCACGGTCACGCCGTTCTTGTTCTGTCGGTCCCAGCCGGTGCGGATCTTCAGGGTCACCGGCACGCTCACCGCGCCGACCACGGCATCGAGGATCTCGCGTACCAGCGGCTCGTCGCGCAGCAGGGCGGAGCCGGCGGCCTTGTTGCAGACCTTCTTGGCCGGGCAGCCCATGTTGATATCGATGATCTGTGCGCCCAGCTCGACATTCTTGCGCGCCGCTTCGGCGAGCATCTGCGGGTCGCCTCCGGCGATCTGCACCGAGCGTGGCTCGGGATCACCGGCGTGCAGCAGACGCAGACTGGACTTGCGGCTATTCCACAGGCGCACATCGCTGGTGACCATCTCCGACACCACCAGGCCGGCGCCGAGGTTACGGCACAGCTGGCGGAACGGGCGATCGGTGACACCGGCCATGGGGGCCAGGATCAACCGATTGGGCAATGTGTAGGGGCCAATACGTGGGGCCGACATGGGGCGTCCCTGCTTGTTGGTTCGCAGTTGAGACAAAGGGCGATCAACACCTGCCCTCCACTGTGTCCTCAGGGGAAACGATGGTGGGTCGGTGCTCGCGAAAGGGTGGGCATGATACCCGCTCTGGGTGACCGGATAAAGGCTGTTTTGAACAAATTCTGAACAGCTATGGGCTTATCGCCAGTAGTTAGATGGACGGCCTGCGACCACAGGCCGCGTGGCCTCCAGGCTATTCCGGGGAGTGGAAGCTGAGGCTGTAGTTCACCGCGCGGGTGCCCGGGTCGAGGATGTCCAGCGAGATGTGAATGGGCGTCTGCGGCGGCATTTCGCTCTGCCCGGCGAGCTCGCCGGCGAGGTATTCGCTGGGTTTGAAGCGACGACTGGCGACCAGTTGTCCGCCGAGGTCGGCGAAGCGCATTTCCAGCAGCGGGAAGGGCTGGGCGAAGGGCGCGCGGTTGTAGAGGATGGCGTCGACGATCAGTGCGCCGGAGAACTCCGGGTGGCTGCGCACCACCAGGTTGCTGCTGCGGATCTGGCTGATGTCGACCTTCGACGGCAGCTCGCAGCCGATGTTCGGGCAGAGCTGTTCGAACCAGGGGCGATAGCGATCCTGACGCGCCAGTTCGTCGAAGTTGTAGGCGGCGTACTGCGCCAGCAGCCCAGCTGCGGCCAGCAGGTTGAGCAGGCCCCAGCCGAACAGGCGGCCCCAGGCCGTCTCCTTCTGCTGCTGCCAGTCGAGTTGCAGCGGTTCGTCGTCGAGGTCGAACAGGCGTTCCTCGCGCAGAGCAGGCTCGCTGCGTGCGGCGTCGTCGGGTTCGGGCTTGTCGTGAGGCTGGTCGTCTTCCGCATCCGCCACGTCCAGTGCGCCGATGCGAGGCTCTTGCGGCTGCTCGCGTTCGACGCCACTCGCGGCTGGCGAGGCCGCTGCGAGCGGCTCGTCGCTCTGGCGCGGCGCAGGTTCGGGGGCGTTCGTCGGCTCCAGCTCGAAGCTGTCGCGCTTTACCTGTTCGTCACGCAGCAGGGCTTCGGCCCAGGCCTCGTCATGCACATCGTCGTCGTCCTGTGCCGTGGCGCTGCCGAAGCTCTCGCTGTAGCGCGGCGCGCGCTCCAGGGCGAGGAACTGCTGCGACAGTTGCTGCTCCTGCTCTTCCAGCTTGGCCAGCTCCTCATCCAGGTCGAGGCTGTCCAGGTCGAGGTCGTCATGAATCCACAGGGTCTCGTCGACGGCCTTCGCCGCAGGTGCCTTGGGGGGGGCTGGCGGCTGCGGCTTGCTGGCGGGGGCGCTGACCGGCTTGACGCTGGTCGCCGCTGCCGCACCGCGCGGGCCGAACAGTTGCTCGGCGGCGTTGAACACGTGCAGGCAGGCACCGCAGCGGACTGCGCCATGGGCAGCGGCCAGCTGCGCCTGGCTGACGCGGAAGCTGGTGCGGCAATTGGGGCACTGGGTGACGTGGCTTTCGCTCATGCGCGGGTCCGGGAAAACGAGGCGGCTAGTCTAACGCAACGGCTACGTGCGGTTCAGCGCTTGACGCCGCTGATGCGCACCCAGCCATCCTTGACGGCCGTCGGGTCGAGGTCGAACGCCTCTGCGTAGGCGGCACGGACTTCCTCGGCCTGCTCGGCGAGAATGCCCGACAGTGCCAGGCGTCCACCGCCCCTGACCAGGGTGGTGATCTGCGCGGCCAGGGCTACCAGCGGGCCGGCGAGAATGTTGGCGACCACCACATCGGCTTGTTGCTGGGGCATGTCCGCAGGCAGGTAGACCGGGAAGCGCGCCGGGTCGATGCCATTGCGCGAAGCGTTGTCGCGCGAGGCTTCCAGCGCCTGCGGGTCGATATCGGTGCCGACCGCCTGCGGTGCGCCGAGCAGCAGGGCGGCGATGGCGAGAATGCCCGAGCCGCAGCCGAAGTCGATCACGCTGCAGCCTTCGAGCTGCTGGCCGTCGAGCCATTCCAGGCACAGGGCGGTGGTGGGGTGGGTACCGGTGCCGAAGGCCAGGCCCGGATCGAGCAGCAGGTTCACGGCTTGCGGCTCCGGCGCGGCGTGCCAGCTGGGCACGATCCACAGGCGTTGGCCGAAACGCATGGGCTGGAAGTTGTCCATCCAGCTGCGCTCCCAGTCCTGGTCCTCGATGCGCTCGACCTGGTGCTCGGGCAGTGCGCCGCCGCACAGCAGCTGCAGGTGGGCGAGCAGCGCGGTTTCATCGGTGTCGGCTTCGAACAGCGCCAGCAGGTGGGTATGCGACCACAGCGGCGTGGTGCCCAGGTCCGGTTCGAAGATCGGCTGGTCTTCGGCGTCCATGAAGGTCACCGACACGGCGCCCACTTCCAGCAGGGCATCTTCGTAGGTTTCCGCCTGCTCGGGGGTGATGGCGAGACGGACTTGTAACCAGGGCATGGAAAACCTCATGAACGGGGCGCGTTTGGCCGCGCAGCTTACTTGAACGGACGGCCGGCTTGCCAGCGTGCCCGCCGAAACGACAAGGGCCGCCCGTGGGCAGCCCTTGTTGCAACGCGTATCAGGCTCAGTGCCTGTCCATACCCAGTTTCTTTTCCAGGTAGTGGATGTTCACGCCGCCTTTGACGAAACCCTTGTCGCGGGTCAGGTCGCGGTGCAGCGGCACGTTGGTCTTGATGCCGTCGACGACGATCTCGTCCAGGGCATTGCGCATGCGCGCCATGGCCTCGTCGCGATCCTTGCCGAAGGTGATCAGCTTGCCGATCAGCGAGTCGTAGTGCGGCGGTACGCTGTAGCCACTGTACAGGTGCGAGTCGACACGAACGCCGTTGCCGCCCGGGGCATGGAAGTGCTTGACCTTGCCGGGGCTGGGCATGAAGTTGTCCGGGTCTTCGGCGTTGATCCGGCACTCGACCGAGTGACCGAGGATCTTCACGTCTTCCTGCTTGATCGACAGCTTGTTGCCGGCGGCGATGCTGAGCATCTCCTTGACGATGTCGATGCCGGTGACCATCTCGGTGACCGGGTGCTCCACCTGAACACGGGTGTTCATCTCGATGAAGTAGAAACGGCCATCTTCGTAGAGGAACTCGAAGGTGCCGGCGCCACGGTAGCCGATCTCGACGCAGGCATCGACGCAGCGCTTGAGCACTTCGGCGCGGGCCTTCTCGTCGATCAGCGGGGCCGGGGCCTCTTCGATCACCTTCTGGTGGCGACGCTGCAGCGAGCAGTCACGGTCGTACAGGTGAATGGCGTTGCCCTGGCCGTCGGACAGCACCTGGACTTCGACGTGGCGCGGGTTGCCGAGGAATTTTTCCAGATAGACCATCGGGTTGCCGAACGCGGCACCGGCTTCGGTGCGGGTCAGCTTGGCCGACTTGATCAGGTCTTCTTCCTTGTGCACCACGCGCATGCCGCGACCACCACCGCCGCCGGCGGCCTTGATGATCACCGGATAGCCCACTTCACGGGCGATGCGCAGGGCTTCTTCCTCGTCTTCCGGCAGCGGGCCGTCGGAGCCGGGTACCACCGGTACGCCGGACTTGATCATGGCGTCCTTGGCCGACACCTTGTCGCCCATCAGGCGGATCACGTCGGCTTTCGGGCCGATGAAGGCGAAGCCGGAGTTCTCCACCTGTTCGGCGAAGTCGGCGTTCTCGGCGAGGAAGCCGTAACCCGGGTGGATGGCAGTGGCACCGGTGACTTCAGCCGCGCTGATGATCGCCGGGATGTGCAGGTAGGACTGTGCGCCGGGTGCCGGACCAATGCAGACGGACTCGTCGGCCAGGCCCAGGTGCATCAGTTCGCGGTCGGCGGTGGAGTGCACGGCCACCGTCTTGATCCCCAGTTCCTTGCAGGCGCGCAGGATGCGCAGGGCGATTTCGCCACGGTTGGCGATAAGGACTTTTTCCAGCTTCTGCATTGCAGGCTCCCCGTGCATCAAACGATGGTGAACAGGGGCTGGTCGTACTCAACCGGCTGGCCGTTTTCCACCAGGATGGACTCGATCACGCCGCTGGCTTCGGCCTCGATGTGGTTCATCATCTTCATCGCTTCGACGATGCACAGGATGTCGCCTTTCTTCACGCTCTGGCCCACTTCGACGAAGTTGCCCGAGGTCGGCGAAGCGGCGCGGTAGAAGGTGCCGACCATCGGCGAACGGGCGACGGTGCCGTTCAGCTTCGGTGCGGCAGCCGGGGCGGCTTCAGCGCTGGCGGCCGGGGCCGGGGCGGCAACCGGAGCAGCGGCCGGGGCCGGTGCATAGATGGGCTGCGCGGCGTAGGCCGGCTGCTTGTTGCTGTGACGGCTGATGCGTACGGACTCTTCGCCCTCTTTGATCTCCAGCTCGTCGATACCGGACTCTTCCAGCAGCTCGATCAGTTTCTTGACTTTACGGATATCCATGAAGGTTCAACTCCCAGAGGTGAGGTAGGACTTGTCTACCGAGCGTCGCGTCAGGCGCGCTCGGCCAGTTGTTCGAGTGCCGCTTCCAGGGCCAGCCGATAACCGCTGGCGCCAAGGCCGCAGATCACCCCTACTGCAACGTCGGAAAAATAGGAGTGATGGCGGAATGGTTCACGCTTGTGCACGTTGGACAGGTGCACTTCGATGAATGGGATGCTCACTGCCAGCAACGCGTCACGTAATGCGACACTCGTATGGGTAAAAGCGGCAGGATTGATCAGGATAAAGTCGACGCCTTCACCCTTTGCGGCGTGAATGCGGTCGATCAGTTCGTACTCGGCATTGCTTTGCAGGTACATCAGGTGGTGGCCGGCTTCGCGGGCGCGCAGCTCCAGGTCCTGATTGATCTCGGCCAGCGTGGTGGCGCCGTATTTGTCTGGCTCACGGGTACCCAGCAGATTCAGGTTGGGGCCGTGAAGTACCAGTAGAGTGGCCATGGACGCGTTCCTTGTTGTTCGGGCTGCGCAGGACTATGCCGCAGCCGTGCGATGTCAGCAATAGTCGACACGATGCCTGCCGTTTGCGGCAAGAATATGACTATAGCAGCTGGTCTGGTCGCTATCGGATCGTTGCGCTGCCCCTGTGAGGTTGCAATGTCCGCTGTGTGGCTGGTCAGCGGCTGCTGCGTGCCGCGGCTCGATCCAGGCGCACGCCGAAGGTGGCGGCGTCGACTTCACCTACGACACGCAGATCGAGCAGTTCGTCACCCCGGGCGGAGAACAGCTGGATCGCGGGCGGCCCGAACAGCTGGTAGCGATCCAGCAGGGCGCGCTGCGCGGCGCTGCTTTCGGTGATGTCGAAGCGTATCAGTCTCCAGCCGGCCAGCTTGCTGCCCACTTCGGCATTGCCGAACACTTCGCGTTCGATCACCTTGCAGCTGATGCACCAGTCGGCGTACCAGTCCAGCAGCAGCGGTTGCCCGGCGGCCTTGGCCTCGGCCAGCGCAGCGTCCAGCTCAGCAGGGCTGCTCAGGGTCTGCCAGGCACCGCTCTTGGTGCTGCCCTGGCTGGCAGTGGCCGACAGCTGACCGAGCGGCTTGAGCGGGTCGCTCGTGCCCTGCAGGGCACCGACCCAGGCGGCCAGGGCGTAGACCAGCAGGGCCAGGCCGGCGATCTGGCCGAGTTTCTGCCGGTGCGTCTTCGGGCCGAATTCCAGCGCGCCGAGGAACACCGCCACGCCGCCGGCCAGCAGGCCCCACAGCGCCAGGCTGAGGCTGCCCGGCAGCACGCGTTCGAGCAACCAGACAGACACGGCCAAGAGCATCACGCCGAAGGCGTTGCGCACGGTGACCAGCCACGGGCCGGACTTCGGCAGCAGGGCGCCGCCGCCCGCGCCGAACAGCACCAGCGGCGTGCCCATGCCCAGGCCCAGGGCGAACAGTTGCAGGCCGCCACCGACGGCGTCGCCGGTGCTGCTGATATAGAGCAGCAGGGCGGTCAGGGGCGCGGTGATGCAGGGCGATACGATCAGGCTCGACAGCACGCCCAGGGTCGCGGCACCGGCGATGGTGCCGCCCCGGGTCTGGCTGGCGCGCTGGTCGAGGCGGTCGCGTATGAAGGCCGGCAGGCGCAGTTCGAAGACGCCGAACATCGCCATGGCGAACAGGCCGAAGAAGGCGGCGAAGGGCACCAGTACCCAGGGCGACTGCAGCATGGCCTGCAGGTTGAGACCGGCGCCGAACAGCCCCATCAGCGCACCGAGCACGGCATAGCAGGCCGCCATCGGCAGCACGTAGGCGAGCGACAGAACCAGCCCGCGGGCATTGCTCGGGCGACCGCGCAGCACCACGCCGGAGAGAATCGGCAGCATGGGCAGCACGCAGGGGGTGAAGGTCAGGCCCAGCCCGGCGAGGAAGAACAGCGCCAGATCTTTCCAGGTCCACTCGCTCTGCTGCAGGTCGGCGACACTGGCGGGCATCTCGCCGATTTCGATGTACTCGGTCTCGGGCGGGTAGCACAGGCCCTTGTCGGCACAGCCCTGGTAGCCCACCTGCAGGCGCAGCGGGCGGTTGTCCGGGTTGTCCAGCGGCAGGCGCACGTCGAGCACGCCGTAGTACACCTCGACATCGCCGAAGAATTCGTCGTGCTTGGCCTTGCCGGCAGGCAGTTGCGCCTCGCCGAGGTCGAAGCCGGCCGGCTCCACGCTGAAATTCAGGCGGTGGCGGTACAGGTAGTAGCCCTCGGCCGCGACGAAACGCAGGGTCACGCTCTGCGCATCGCTGCTCACCAGGCTCAGCTTGAAGGCTTCCCGTACCGGCAGGAAATCGCTGCTGTTGTTCAGCGGGGCGCCAAGCGGCGACGCGGCCGGGCGCTGGTCGAACAGGTTGGCGCTGGCCGGCAGGCTCAGGCACAGCAGGAGCAGGGGAAGGAGCAGGCGACGCAGTGACATCGGGCGACTATCTCGGCGGAAGGTGGCGGCATGATACCGGAAAGCGCCCATGCACATTTCGCCAGCTGAACGGACTGCCGATCTGCTCGGATGAGCGTCGCTTAGATCGGCGGCCGCGCGCCGAGTTCCAGGCCTGCGCCGGTATGCCGCAGGTCAGACGCGAAACGCCTGCACGGCCTCGTGCAGCTGGCCGCCCAGCTGCATCAGCTGCTCTCCCTGGTCACGCCCCTGGCCGATGCGCTGCAGGTTGTCGTCGCCCAGCTGGTGGATGCGCTCACCGTGTTCGCGGATCTCGCTGACCGAGTCGCTCTGCTGGGCGGTGGCCTCGGCGATGCGTTCGGCCATGCTGGCGATGGTGCGGATCGCGCTGACGATCTCGTCGAGCGCGCCGTCGGCGGCCTCGGCCTTGCCTGCGGTCTGTTCGGCGTGCTCGACCTGGGCGCGCATGGCCTGCACCGACTGGTGCGCGGCCTGCTGCAGACGCCCGATCACGTCCTGAATCTCGGCGGTAGCACTGCCGGTGCGTTGCGACAGCGAGCGGACTTCGTCGGCGACCACGGCGAAACCTCGCCCGGCCTCGCCGGCCCGCGCCGCCTCGATGGCGGCGTTGAGGGCGAGCAGGTTGGTCTGTTCGGCGATGCCGCGAATCACCGTCAGCACGCTGCCGATGGTGGCGGTTTCATCGGCCAGGCGCTCGATGGCCTGGGCGTTGCCCTGAACTTCCGTCACCAGGGCGTGCAGGCCCTCCAGGCTCTGGCCGATGACCTGCTGGCCCTGGACCAGGGCGCGGTCGGCGTCGCGGCTGGCGTCCGCCGTCTGGCTGGCGTCCTGCGCCACCTGGCCGATGGTCGCCTCCAGCTCGCCCAGTGCGTCACGAATCAGGGCCGTGTCGCCGGCCTGGCGCTCGGCGCCGCTGTGCAGGCCGCCACTGAGCTCGGCCAGGGTGCGGCTGGAGCCGGCAACCTGTTCGGCATGGCCGCGAATGCTGGCGACCAGCTCCACCAGGTAGCGGCGCAGGTGGTTGAGCGAATCCTCGATATCGCTCAGCTCGCGGGTGCGCGAGTTGATGGTGATGGCCTCGGCGAAGTCGCCATGGGCCCACTTCGACAGCGCCGGGACCAGGTGCCCGAGGACCCGTGACAGGCGGCGCTGGATACGGTCGATGACCAGGGCGATGAGCAGGATCAGGCCGATCATCAGGCCCTGGATCAGGCGCACCTCGCCCTGGATGCGCGCGTATTCGGCCCTGACCAGCGGTTCCAGCCCGGCCAGCGCCTGCTGCACCTGGGTCACGCGCTCGCTGGTGGTCTGGGCCAGTTGCTGGCGTTGCTCGACCAGCTCGCGTGTGCGTTGCAGTTCATTGGGGTAGCGGCGTACCAGTGTGCTCAGCTCGCGCTTGAGGTCGATGCCCCGGTCCTGCGCCTGCTGTTCCTGCTGGCCTTCGTCCAGGCCGAGCAGGGCGGCGAAGCCGATGCTGGCGGAGCTGTCGGCTTCCTGCACGCCGAGCAGCGGCAGGGCGTCCAGCGCCGAGACCTGCTGGCCGAGCGCCTTGAGCTCGCGCTCGACATCGCCCAGCAGTTCGCTGCGCCCCTGGCTGATGAAGCGCTCGCGTGCATGCACCAGTTTCAGCAGGCGTGAACCCGCCTCCCGCAGGGGCTTGCGGTAGGCGCTGGCGGCTGGCGTGTCGGCGCTATCGGCGTACTGGGTCAGTTGTTCCATCGCCGCGAGCATTTCCCGTTCGGCCTGCAGCAGCAGGCCCTGTGGGTCGCCCGCCAGCTTGCCTGCGGCCAGCAGCTGGTTGCCGCTGAATTCGCGGAGCTGTTCGAGGCTGGGGCGCAGTTCGTCGGCCAGTTGCGGCGGAAGCTGGTCGAGCGCCTGCTTGAACGCGTCGATGGCCTGGGTCGCGGTGCTGTGCTGTACGGCGTTGCCGCTGGCCAGGTAGGCCTGGATGTTGTCGGCGACCTCGCGCTGGAACTGCTGCGACAGCGTCAGGTAGCGCTCCATCAGCTGGACCGGTTGCTGCAGGGCGCGTTGCGACCACCAGAGGGTCGCTGCCAGGGCTACGCAGACGGTGACCAGCAGCAGGGTGTTGAGGTTGGTGAGCAGCTTGAGGCGCATGGCAGGCTCGAACGAAGACTGAACGATGCCTGCGAGGTTATTGCGATTTGGTTACAACCTGATGACGACGTGCGCTGCGTCACGTTTTCCGCCTGTCCATCCGCCGCCGTCGATGGGCCGCACGGTCGAGCGTTTCAGTCGCCGCTGTACAGCTCGACCCGATTGCGGCCGCCATGCTTGGCCTTGTACAGCGCCTCGTCGGCCCGCTTGGACAGGGCGTTGCCGTCCAGGCCCGGTTGCAGCATGGCGATGCCGCAGCTGAAGGTGCAGGAGAGGTCCTGTGGCTGCGCCGGGTAGTGGATCTCGGCGAAGCGCTGGCGGATTTCCTCGAGCACCTTGAGCGCCGACTGCTCGTCGGTGTCCGGCAGCACCACGGCGAATTCCTCGCCGCCGTAACGACCGATGTGATCGGTCTTGCGCAGGCGCTGCTTGAGGAACAGCGCCAGGCTCTTGATCACCCGGTCGCCCATGGGGTGGCCGTAGGTGTCGTTGACCTTCTTGAAATGGTCGATGTCGAGCATGGCGAAGGCCAGCGGCTGCTGTTCGCGGCGGGCGCGGTAGCAGGCGTCGTCGAGCAGCTGCAGGGTGTGGGTGTGGTTGTACAGGCCGGTGAGGCTGTCACGCACCATGCGCGCCTTGAGGTTGCGCGCGCGCGCCGCACGGTTGCGCACGGTGGCGATCAGGTGGCGTGGCTTGATCGGCTTGGTGAGGAAGTCGTCGCCGCCTTCGCTCATCGCGTCGAGCTGCTTGTCCAGGTCGTCCTCGGCCGACAGATAGATGATCGGCACGCTGACGTAGCGGTCGTTGTGGCGGATCACCTTGGCCAGTTCGGTGCCATTGCACTCGGGCATGTACATGTCGAGGATGATCAGGTCCGGCTGGAACTCGGCCAGCGCGTCCATCGCCTTGATCGGCTCGGTGAGGGTGTGGGTCAGGATGCCGGCGCTGTTGAGCACGCGTTCGGTATGCGTGGCCTGGGCCTTGGAGTCATCGACGATCAGCACCTTGTACGGATCGTACTGGGAGACATGGGTCAGCACCTCGATGCGTTCGAGCAGGCTCGAGGCATCCAGCGAACCGGTGAAGAACTCCTGCCCGCCGGCACGCACCGCTGCCAGGCGGGTCGGGGTGTCGGTGTCGCAATGGCTGAAGAACAGCAGTGGAATCTTCTGTTCCAGGCCCTGCTGGATGGAGTCGGCGAGTTCCAGGCCGATGCCGGCGAAGTCGACGTCCATGACGATGGCCGCCGGGTGGCGTTCGGCGATGGCCGCGCGGAAGGCGCGCTCGTCACCGAGTGGCTGCGCCGCGAGACCGAAGAACTCCAGTTGCTGGGCCAGGCGCTCGGCGCGCTGGGCATCCTGCAGGGCGAGGTAGACCGGCTTGCGCAGGGGCGGCAGGAAGGTCTGCTCGAAGGCATCGCTGTGGCGCAGGCCCGTCCGCGACAGGCGCTGCATGGCCTGGTTGAGGCGGGCGATCAGGCTGCTGTTGAGGCGCCCGCGATTCTCCACCACCTCATCGAGGCTGGTGCTGATGGTCTTCGCCAGCTGGGCATGCTCGATCTGCTCGAAACGCTCGGCGTAGCGCAGCAGGCGCAGGTTGGCCTCGGTCAGCTCGGCCATGCCGGCATCGCTCCACTCGCTGCGCTGCAGACGCTGCCAGACTTCCAGCACCTGACGCGCCTGATGGATCACGCGCTGGGCGAAGTGGTGCTTGAGGCGGTCGCGACTGGGATCCGGGTGCTCGGTCATGGGCCGACTTCTATCGAGTGTTAAGTCAGTGGTGGCTTGATGCTATCACTTGTCGGCGGTGCTGGCATTGCCGCCGATCAATTGGCGGCGGTATTTCTGTCGAATAGGCGACAAAAATGTGCATTGGGCTATTTTGACGTCGCACGTACCGGCGCGTCAGGCGAGGCGGGTCACAAAAAACGGTTTTCCTCGTACCGGCGGTAAGTTTGCCCGCGTGCCCTGCGTTTTGCTGCGAGCTTGCCTTATAGTGCTGGACAGGCCGCAACCCGTTGGTCGGCTTGTGGTCGAACATTCGAATTCGCTTAAAAAGGACATTGCCATGCTGGACTGGAAGAATCGCGCGGCGAGCTCGCCCGACGGTACCGACAAGACCGCGAAACTGGGGCGTGAGCGCAGCAGCTCCAGCCTGATCGGACGCGCGCTCGGCGGGCTGCTCGGTGTGTACCTGCTGGTGACCCTGGTCGTGGGGTGGTACTGGAGCCAGGAACCTGGCGCCTTTCAGGTGCAACAACATGCCCAGGCGGCCGCGCAGCAGGCGCAGCGGCAGATGGTCACCGGCTACACCACGGTGGAAACGCTCAAGCAGGTCGCCAGCACCCTGCTGGACAAGCCGGGCGGCTATCTGTCCAACGACCTGGCACCGCCGGGCCTGTGGCTGGACAACATGCCGAACTGGGAATACGGCGCACTGGTGCAGGTGCGCGACTTCGCCCGGGCGTTGCGCAAGGACTTCTCTCGCTCGCAGTCGCAGTCCACGGAAGACCCGGACCTGGCCAAGGCCGAGCCGCGTTTCCACTTCGACCACAAGAGCTGGGCGCTGCCTGCCTCCGAGTCCGAGTACCGTGAAGGGATCAAGTCGCTGGACCGCTACCTCGCCCGTCTGGCCGATCCGGGGCAGAAGAATGCGCAGTTCTATGCGCGTGCCGACAACCTCAACAACTGGCTGGGCGACGCCGGCACCCGTCTCGGCTCGCTGTCGCAGCGTCTGTCGGCCAGCGTCGGCCAGGTACGCCTGAGCGACAACCAGCAGGTCGGCAACGATGCCGCGGAGTCGGGCCTGGTCGGTGAGGGCGGCGTGTACGAGACCCCCTGGCTGCAGATCGACAACGTGTTCTACGAGGCCCGTGGCCAGGCCTGGGCGCTGGCTCACCTGCTGCGTGCCGTCGAAGTCGATTTCGCCGATGTGCTGGCCAAGAAGAACGCCACCGTCAGCGTGCGCCAGATCATCCGCGAGCTGGAGGCGGCGCAGGCGACGCTGTGGAGCCCGATGATCCTCAACGGCAGTGGCTACGGCATCCTCGCCAACCACTCGCTGGTGATGGCCAACTACATCTCGCGTGCCAACGCCGGCATCATCGATCTGCGTCAGCTGTTGAGCCAGGGTTGATGAGCAGGATCTCGGCGGCGGAGGCGGCGCATCGTGCCGCCTCCGACAGCGAGCGGGTCGCCTGGGTCGACGAGAACGACCGGCCGCTGGGTGGCGTCTCGCGGGCGCAGCTGCGTGAGCGTCACCTGATCGGCCGTGGCACCTATATCCTGCTGTTCAACTCTGCCGGCCTGCTGTGCGTGCACCGGCGTACCCTGAGCAAGGCGCTGTATCCCGGCTACTGGGATGTCGCGGCAGGCGGCATGGTGCTCGAAGGCGAGGATTACCGCCTCTCCGCCGAGCGCGAGCTGGCCGAGGAGCTGGGGATCGTCGACGCCGAGCTGGTCGAGCATGCGCACTTTCTCTACGACGCGCCGGAGAGCCGCCTGTGGTGCATGGCCTATTCGGCGGTGTCCGATGCGCCGCTGGTGCTGCAGCCGGAGGAGGTGCTCGAAGCGCGTTTCATCAGTGTCGAACAGGCCCTGGAGGAAACCCGCCATATGCCGTACTGCCCGGACTCGCTGGCGGCGCTGGAACGCTACATGAACAGACCGCCTGCGGCTGTCTGATGCCTTTGTTACTGGGCGGTCGCAGCAAGCCCGGCAACGCCTCGTAGGGCATGCCAGTTGGGCGCTTGCACGTCTGTGGTGTCGCGGATTCCGAGCGCTTCGTGCACGATGGCGAACAGCGTCGCCATCGTGCCGGACAATGACGCAAATACGTACTTAGCAAGCTCGGTCTTTGCCGTTACACTGCGCGACCTTTTCGGCGGACCTCTATCCGCCAGCGCTGCCCCTGCCTGAGTGGGGCTTCGCGGTCGACCTGCGTCGGCCAGTCGCTATCCTGACCCCTACGAGGACAAGCCGGTGGTCAAGAAAGCCTCTTCATTCTCCGCTCTGAGCGGTCTCGTCTATTCCACCGATGGTGGTCGCCATTGCCCGGATTGCAACCAGCCGGTGGATGCCTGTGTCTGCAAGCAGACGCGCATTCCCGAAGGCGATGGCATCGCCCGCGTACGCCGTGAAACCAAGGGGCGTGGCGGCAAGACCGTCACCACGGTGAGCGGTGTGCCGCTGGCCGAGGAGCCGCTCAAGGAGCTGGCCAGCGCCTTGAAGAAGCGCTGCGGCACCGGTGGTGCGCTCAAGGACGGCGCGATCGAGATCCAGGGCGATCACGTCGACCTGCTGTTGGCCGAACTGGGCAAGCGCGGTTTCACCGCGAAGAAGTCCGGCGGCTGACGCGCCATTATTTTCTAAACTTCGATGAAGCTCGGAGGGTCAACCGCCGAGCAAACGTCATCTTGCTTGCTTAAATTTTCCGACTGGCCGCCCGCAGGCCAGGCTTTCTCATGGGAGAACCCGATGTCCGCACGACGCACCCGCAAAGACGACGGCAGCCAATGGACCGTAGCCGATAGCCGCAGTGTCTACGGCATTCGCCACTGGGGCGCCGGCTATTTCTCGATCAACGATGCCGGTCGCGTCGAGGTGCGTCCCAACGGGCCCGACAGCCAGCCCATCGACCTCAGCCAGCAGGTCGAGGAGCTGCGCCAGAGCGGTCTGTCGCTGCCGCTGCTGGTGCGCTTCCCGGACATCCTGCAGGACCGCGTGCGTCGCCTCACCGGCGCCTTCGACTCCAGCATCGAGCGCCTGGAATACCAGAGCCGCTACACCGCGCTGTACCCGATCAAGGTCAACCAGCAGGAAGCGGTGGTCGAGAACATCATCGCCACGCAGAACGTTTCCATCGGCCTGGAAGCCGGCTCCAAGCCCGAGCTGCTGGCCGTGCTGGCGCTGGCGCCGAAGGGCGGCACCATCGTCTGCAACGGCTACAAGGACCGCGAGTTCATCCGTCTGGCGCTGATGGGGCAGAAGCTCGGCCACAACGTGTTCATCGTCATCGAGAAGGAATCCGAGGTGCGCCTGGTGATCGAGGAGGCGGCCGAGCTCAAGGTCGCGCCGCAGATCGGCCTGCGCGTGCGCCTGTCCTCGCTGGCCTCCTCCAAGTGGGCCGACACCGGCGGCGAGAAATCCAAGTTCGGTCTCTCGGCCGCGCAGATCCTCCAGGTCGTCGAGCGCTTCCGCGCGGCCGGGCTGGACCAGGGCATCCGCCTGCTGCACTTCCACATGGGCTCGCAGATCGCCAACATCGCCGACTACCGCAAGGGCTTCCGCGAGGCCATCCGCTACTACGGCGAGCTGCGCGCCATGGGCCTGCCGGTCGATCATATCGATGTCGGCGGCGGCCTCGGCGTGGACTACGACGGCACCCACTCGCGCAACGCCAGCTCGATCAACTACGACATGCAGGACTACGCCGATGCCGTGGTCGACATGCTCAAGGAGTTCTGCGACCGCCAGGAGATCCCCCATCCGCACATCTTCTCCGAGAGCGGCCGGGCGATGACCGCGCACCACGCCGTGCTGCTGGTGCAGGTCACCGATGTCGAGCGGCACAACGACAAGGTGCCGGAGATCGATCCGAGCGTCGAACAGCCGGAAATCCTCCAGGTGCTGATCGAGCTGCTCGACGACAGCGATCCGGAAATGGTCGCCGAGACCTACTGGCGTGCCACCCACTACATCGAGGAAGTGGCCGCGCAGTATTCCGCCGGCAAGCTGAGCCTGGCGCAGAAGGCCCTGGCCGAGCAGTGCTACTTCGCCATCTGCCGTCGCCTGCACAACCAGCTCAAGGCCCGTCAGCGTTCGCACCGCGCCGTGCTCGACGAGCTCAACGACAAGCTGGCCGACAAGTACATCTGCAACTTCTCGGTGTTCCAGAGCCTGCCGGACACCTGGGCCATCGGCCAGATCCTGCCGATCCTGCCGCTGTCGCGCCTGGACGAGGAGCCGCTGCGCCGTGCCGTGCTGCAGGACCTGACCTGCGACTCCGACGGCAAGATCCGCCAGTACGTCGACGAGCAGTCCATCGAGACCAGCCTGCCGGTGCACGAGATCAAGGAGGGCGAGGACTATGTGCTGGGCATCTTCCTGGTCGGCGCCTACCAGGAGATTCTTGGCGACATGCACAACCTGTTCGGTGACACCGACTCGGTGAACATCTACCAGGCCGCCGATGGCAGTGCGGTGCATGCCGGCATCGAGACCCACGACACCATCGAGGACATGCTGCGCTACGTGCACCTGTCGCCCGAGGAGCTGATGACGCATTACCGCGACAAGGTGGCCAGCGCCCGGATCAGTGCCCGCGAGCGCACCCAGTTCCTCGACGCGCTGCGCCTGGGGCTGACCCGCTCCTCCTACCTGGCGTCCTGATGCTCAACTGATCGCCTCGGCCAGGCGTCGAGCCAGGTGCAACGCCTGCTCGGCGCTGGCGATGTTGGTGAAGCCCAGCAGCAGCCCGCTGCCGCAGGGATGCTGCCGCGACCACTCCGACAATGCCATCACCGCCAGCCCGGCGCCTTGTGCGCGGGCTGCCAGGGCGCGGTCGTCCTCGCGCTCGTCGAGCCGGGCCAGCAGATGGATGCCGCCGGCCTGCAACTCGACGCGCAGGCGTGAACCCAGGACGTGTTGCAGCGCCGAGGCCAGATGAGCGCGGCGCTCGGCATAGCGCGCACGCATGCGCTTGAGGTGGCGGGCGAAGTGGCCCTGGTCGAGAAAGTCCGCGGTGATTGCCTGAGGCAACGCCGGACAGCCGTGATCGAAGTCCTGTGCGCAGGCGGCGAAGCGCGCCACCTGTGCCTGCGGTACCACCAGGTAGGCCAGACGCAAGCCGGGGAACAGCACCTTGCTGAAGGTGCCGCAGTACAGCACGCGGCCGGCATGGTCGAGGCTCTTCAGGGCCGGCAATGGGCGACCGACGTAACGGTACTCGCTGTCGTAGTCGTCTTCGATGATCCAGGCCTGGCGGTTCGCCGCCCAGTCGAGCAGGGCCAGTCGCCGGGGCAGGCTCAGCGACACACCCAGGGGGCTCTGGTGGGACGGCGTGACCAGCGCGCAGCGGGCATCCGGGGCGAGCGCCCGCCCGCGCTCCACGCAGAGTCCCTGTTCGTCCACCGGCACCGGGACTAGCGTGACCTCGCTGCCCTCGAGCATCTGGCGTGCCTTGAAATAACCCGGGTCTTCGAACCAGCAGCGGTCGCCGGCTTGCAGCAAGGTCTGGCGGATCAGCAGCAGGGCGTTGCGATAGCCGGTGGTGATGAAGATCTGTTCCGGCTCGCAGGCGATGCCGCGCGACACCCCCAGATAGCGCACCAGGCTGCGCCGCAGCGCGGGCAGGCCCTGTGCGGGCGGGTAGTTGAGGTCGGGGCTGCTCAGCTGGCGCAGGTGGCGCGCGCCGAGCCGGCTCCAGAGCTTGCGCGGGAAGCTGTCCAGGGCCGGCAGGCCGAGCTGGAACGGCAGCGCCTCTGCGCTCGGCTCATCGCCTGAGCGCGAGGCCTGGCGCTGTTTGGCGGGCAGCACAGGGTTGCCGGGGGCATGCGGCAACTGCGGGGAGACCACGGTGCCGGCCGGCCCGCGCGGCAGCAGATAACCCTCGCCGACCAGCAACTGGTAGGCCGCCTCTACCGTTCCGCGCGCCAGATTGAGCTCGCTGGCCAGGGCGCGAACCGAGGGCACGCGCTCGCCTGGCTGCAGGCGGCCCTCGGCGATCGCTTCGCGCAGGCGCTGATAGAGCTGCAGGTAGATCGGTGTCGCCTTGTCGCGTGCGCTTTCCAGGCGAATGCTGTACATGCCTATGTCCTGATCGATTCGATGATTCTTGGCTCTACTGACTATGCCATGTTCCGCCTAGAGTGGCGGCCATCTTCGATGGAGAACCGCCATGATTTCCGACTACCGCTGCGACTGGCTCGACGACCCGGACGAACTGCGTGCCTGCCTGCCCCTGATGCGCGTATTGCGCCCACACCTGAGCGACGCCGACGATTTCGTCCAGCGCCTGCAACGCCAGGCCGAGCAGGGTTATCGCCTGCTGGCGGCGCGCCAGGGCGACGAGGTGCTGGGCCTGGCCGGTTGTCGCCTGCAGGAGAACCTGCTGCACGGGCGCTTCTTCTATGTCGATGACCTGGTGACGCGCGAGGACCTGCGTAGCCAGGGCATCGGCGAGCGGCTGCTGGATGAGGCGCGGGCCCAGGCACGCCGCCTGGGCTGCGCCAACTTCGTGCTGGACACTGCGCTGGGCAACGCACGCGGGCAGCGTTTCTACTACCGTCAGGGTTTGCTGGCCATCGGCATGCACTTTCGCGAGGTGCTTTGAAATGCAGCGAATCCTCCTGTTGGAATGCGGCCCCTTCGGTCGCCAGAGTCGCGGTAGCGGCCTGGCGCAGGAGCTGGTCGAGCGTCTGCGTCAGCGTCACCCCCAGGCCCAGGTGCTGGAGCGCGACCTGGCGAGCGAGCCCTTGCCGGCACTGGCAGCGGCCTATGCCGAGGCACTGGTGGCGCAGGCGCCTGGCGACGATCCGGCGTTGCAGGTCTCCGAGCGACTGATCGGCGAGCTGGAAGGCAGCGACTGCCTGGTGATCGCCACGCCGATGCACAACTTCACGGTGCCGGCGGCGCTGAAACTGTGGATCGACTACGTGCTGCGCATCGGGCGCAGCTTCGCCGCCACCGAGGCTGGCAAGGTGGGGCTGCTGGCGGATCGTCCGACCTTCGTCGTGGTGAGTTCGGGCGGCTTCTACCGTGGCGAGCAGGCGCGGCAGCCGGACTTCCTCACCTCCTACCTGCGCCATGTGCTGAGTACCATCGGCATCCACGACCTGGAGTTCATTCACCTGCAGGGCCTGGTCCGCGGCCAGGCGCATGCCGAGGCGATGCTGGCGCAGGCGCGCGCGCAGCTGGATGCCAACCCCCATCTTGCTGCGCCGGGAGTCCTGCCATGAGCGCGTTGCGCCAGCCCTATTACGATCTGTCCGGCGAAGCGATGCAGGGTCTGCTCGCCACCAAGGCCGCGCTGGAGCGTGGCCCGCTGGGCAAGGAACTGATCGAACTGCTCTATCTGCGCGTCTCGCAGATCAACGGCTGTGCCTACTGCCTGGAGAAACACAGCGAGTCGCTACGTGCGGAGGGTGTGCCCCAGGCCAAGCTGGACGGCCTGGCCGGTTGGCGCGTGAGTCGTCATTTCCAGGCGCGTGAGCGAGCGGCGCTGGCCTGGGCGGAGTCGTTGAGCGAGATCGCCCGCAGCCATGCCGACGATCAGGACTACCAGCCGCTGGAGGCGCACTTCAGTGCCAGGGAAATCTCCGACCTGACCATTGCCGTGGCCCTGATGAGTGGCCTCAATCGCCTGGCCATCGGCATGCGTCTGTGACGCTCAGCCTGCGCTGATCACGCCATAGCCACGCGCCATCAGCGCGGCCAGCAGGGGAATCACCAGCAACAGCAGCAGTTCCAGGCGGATGGTCCAGGTCACCAGGCGCAGTTGCCTGGGGCTGGGCTCCGGGACCTGGCCGGCCTGAACCGCGTTGCGCCAGTTGAAGAAGACATAGGTCGGCAGGATCGACAGCAGGCCGACCAGGATGAACAGGCCGACCTTGGCATGGAACAGGCTGTTGCCCAGGTAATAGTCGGTGCCCTTGGCGAACCACAGTACGCGGGCGACGCCGGTCGCCAGGACCACGCCGGCACAGATGCCGTAGGCGATGTCGGTGATCATCAGGCTGCGCGCGCGTGACAGGTCCAGCGGCGCCTTGAACAGCACATGCTCGATGCTGAGCAGGGCGAACAGGGCGAAGATCGACAGGTAGTGCAGGTAGGCGACGAGGGCAGCGGCCATGCGGGTTCCTCTCCGGATCAGGGGGCGAGCAGGCTGCGGTTGCGGCCTTCGTGCTTGGCGCGATACAGCGCCTGGTCGGCGCGCTTGAGCGCCGCGCTGCTGCTCTCGCCGGGGCCGAGCAGGGCACAGCCGAGGCTGACGGTCTGCTGCAACTGCGTGTGCTCGAGCACGATGGGCTGGCTGGCGATGGCCAGGCGGATGCGTTCGGCGATCAGCAGCAGCTCCTGGTCATCCTTCACCAGGGCGAGGATGACGAACTCCTCGCCGCCGTTGCGCGTGACCACGTCCTGCGGGCGTACCGTCGCGCTCATGCGCCGTGCGCTTTCCCACAGCACGTGGTCGCCGGCATCGTGGCCATGCTCGTCGTTGACCCGCTTGAAGTGGTCCAGGTCGCAGTAGATCAGGCCGAGCTGCAAGCCGCTGCGCTCGGCGACCGCCTGCTCCAGCGGCAGGAAATGCAGCAGCCCGGCACGGTTCCACAGCTGCGTCAGGGGGTCGAGCATGCCCTTGCGCTGCTCGCGGCTCAGCGCATCGCGCAGGTCATCGGCCTGGTGGGCGCAGTGGCGTAGTTGCAGGTAGCCCTGCACCACGTAGGCCAGATCCCTGAGTCGCATCAGCTCCTGGCGATCGAGGCGGCGTGGTGCCGGATCGATCAGGCAGAGCGTGCCGAGCGCCTGCTGCTGGGCATCGAACAGCGGGTGGCCGGCATAGAAGCGCACGTGCGGGGCGCGCAGTACGATCGGGTTGTCGCAGAAACGGCTGTCGCGGTGGCTGTCCTCGACCACCAGCGGCGTGTCCTGCAGAATCGCGTGGGCGCAGAACGACACCGCGCGTGGGGTCTCGGCGACCTCCAGGCCCTGGCGACTCTTGAACCACTGGCGCTCGTTGTCGATCAGGCTGATCAGCGCTGTCTTGACCCCGAACAGATCGCGGGCCAGACGGGTGAGCGCATCCAGGTAGGGGTCGGCCGGTGTGTCGAGCACGTCCAGGCTCTCCAGGGCCTGCTGGCGTTCAGTTTCATTCGCGGGTAGCGGCGCACTGAGCATCGGTGATCTCTCCAGGGGGAAACCAGAGGTTGCGACGATTGATGCTCCAAGCATAGCCCCCGAGAACCAGGCTTCGCAGCCCCATGAATGCCAGAAATGCCAACCACAGCCCGTGGTTGCCCAGACTCTGCAGCCACCAGGCCAGCGGCAGGCTCAGCGCCAGGGCGATGAGCATGGCGTCGCGCATCTCGCGTGCCCGCGTGGCACCGATGAACAGGCCGTCGAGCAGGTAGCTCCACACGGCCAGCAAGGGCAGCACGGCCAGGTATGGCAGGAACACCTGGGCCAGCGCGCGTATCTCGCTGATGTCGGTGAGCAGGGCGACGAACCAGTGGCCGCCGAACAGGAAGAACAGCGCGAAGCCGATGCTGGCCAGCAATGACCAGGCACCGGCCACCAGCAGGGCACGCCTCAACGCATGGCGATCACGGGCGCCGAGCGCATGACCGCACAGCGCTTCGACGGCATGCGCCAGGCCGTCGAGGGCATAGGCGGTCAGCGTCAGGCCGTTGAGCAGCAGGGCATTGGCTGCCACCGTGGCGTCGCCCAGGCGCGTGCCTTGCACGGTGATCAGGAAGAACACCAGTTGCAGCGCCAGCGTGCGGATGAAAATGTCACGGTTGACCGCCAGCAGCGGGCGCCAGCTGCTCCAGCGTTGCAGTGCGCGGCCGTCCAGGTGGCCGGGGTAGCGTGCGAGGGCGCCGCGGGTCAGCCACAGGCCGAGCAGGGCGCCGCTCCATTCGGCTATCACCGAGGCCCAGGCCGCGCCAGCCACGCCCCATTCGAGACCGAGCACGAACAGCAGGTCCAGCCCGACGTTGAGCAGGTTGGCGGTGAGCAGAATGGCCAGCGGCCCGCGTGCGCTCTGCGTGCCCAGCAGCCAGCCGATCAGGGCATAGGTCGCCAGGCTGGCGGGCAGGCCGAACAGGCGAATCTGGAAGTACTGGCGCGCCAGTTGATCCAGCTCGGCCGACGGCTGCATCAGGCTCAGCGCCGCGCTGCTGAAGGGAATGGCCAGCAGGCTCAGCAGCAGTGCCAGGCACACGCCCAGGCCGAGCCCCTGCAGCAGCACCTGGCGCAGCGCGCCGCCGTCGCCACGGCCAGCCGCCTGGGCGGCGAAGCCGGTGCTGCCCATGCGCAGGAAGCCCATGGCCCAGGTCAGCAGGGTGTACAGGCTGCCGCCGACCGCCACCGCCGCCAGCTGGTGCGCATGCGGCAGGTGGCCAACCACGGCGGTGTCCACCAGGGCCACCAGCGGCACCGAGAGGTTGGAGAGGATCATCGGCGCGGCCAGGGCCCAGACCTTGCGCTGGGTCGGGGCGTGGCGCCAGGCGTCGAGCAGGGCGGACATGGACGGCTCCGGCAAAGCGGCGATTATAGGCACAGCGCTGTGCTGCCCGCATGCCGTGGCAGGAGTGTGAGTGGCTTGGCGAATTCGTCGGGACGGCTCGTCGCTGGGGGGATGCCTCGGCTATAGTTGTCGGCTTCTGCGCCCCCCGATCATGGAGCCCGCAATGCCGAACAAAGGACTGCTTCTGGCCTTGGTACTGAGTCTGCTCAGTGCCTGTGATTCCTCTCAACCTCCCGCCACTGTGACCCCCGCCGCCCCTGCCGCGCAGCAGGCCGAGGCCGCGAGACCCGCAGTCGATCGCGAGGCGCTGGCCAAGCGCTACGCCGGTCGCGAGCTGGAGGTGGTCGACGTTTCCGAAGTGCAGCTCGACGGCGCCAGCACGCTGTCGGTGACCTTCTCCATTCCCCTCGATCCCGAACAGACCTTCGCCGAGCGCCTGCATCTGGTCGACAGCACCAGCGGCAAGGTCGACGGCGCCTGGGAGCTGACCGACAACCTCAGCGAACTGCGCCTGCGCCACCTGGAGCCCAAGCGCAAGCTGGTGCTGACCGTCGATGCCGGCCTGCAGTCGATCAATGGCGGCAAACTGGCGAGCGAGCATGTCAGCCGTTTCCAGACCCGCGACCTGCAGGCCAGCGTCGGCTTCGCCAGTCGTGGCTCGCTGTTGCCCACCCGCCTGGCCGAGGGCCTGCCGGTGATCGCGCTGAACGTCGACAAGGTCAATGTCGAGTTCTTCCGCATCAAGCCGGAGATGCTGCCGCGTTTCCTCTCGCGCTGGGGCCGCGCCAGCAACCTGGACACCTGGGAAGCCCGCGAGCTGCTGCCGATGGCCGATCTGGTCTACGGCGGACGCTTCGACCTCAACCCGGCGCGCAACACCCGCGAGACCCTGCTGTTGCCGATCGCCGGCCTGGAGCCGTTCAAGCAGCCCGGCGTGTACCTGGCGGTGATGCGTGAAGCCGGCAGCTACAGCTATTCGCAGCCGGCGACCCTGTTCAGCCTCAGCGACATCGGCCTGTCGGCGCATCGCTACCAGGATCGCCTGGATGTCTTCACCCAGGCGCTGGAGGGCGGCAAGGCCCAGTCCGGCGTGCAGCTGGAGCTGCTCGACGGCGAAGGCGCACTGCTCGCCGAGGGCAAGACCGATTCCGCCGGCCATGCGCAATTGCCGCTGCCGGCCAAGGCCCAGGTGCTGCTGGCCAAGCAGGACGAGCAGACCAGCCTGCTGCGCCTGAATACCCCGGCGCTGGACCTGGCCGAATTCGATATCACCGGTCCCAAGGCCCACGCCCTGCAGTTCTTCGTGTTCGGCCCGCGTGACCTCTATCGCCCAGGCGAGACCGTGCTGCTCAATGGCCTGCTGCGCGATGCCGATGGCAGCCCGGTGAAGGCCCAGCCGATCAGCGTCGAGGTGCGTCGCCCGGATGAGCAGGTCAGCCGCAAGTTCGTCTGGAACGCCGACGAGGGTGGCCTCTATCAATACCAGCTGCCGCTCGCCGAGGAAGCGCCGACCGGGCGCTGGCAACTGCTGCTCGATCTCGGCGACGGCAGCCCGCAACTCTATGAATTCCTCGTCGAGGACTTCCTGCCCGAGCGCATGGCGCTGGAACTCAAGGGCCAGGAGCAACCTTACGCACCGAGCGACAGCGCCGAGTTCGCGGTGACCGGGCGTTACCTCTACGGCGCACCGGCCGCCGGCAATCGCCTGAGCGGGCAGCTCTACGTGCGCCCGCTGCGTGAAGCCGTGGCGAGCCTGCCCGGCTACCAGTTCGGCGATATCACCGAGGCCGACCTGAGCCAGGATCAGGAACTCGACGAACAGAACCTCGACGATGAAGGGCGTGCCGTGCTGCGTCCGGAGAACCGCTGGAGCGACGCCAAGTCGCCGCTGCGTCTGATCCTCCAGGCCAGCCTGCAGGAGTCCGGTGGTCGCCCGATCACCCGGCGCCTGGTGCAGCCGGTATGGCCGGCCGAGCGCCTGCCCGGTGTGCGCGGCCTGTTCGACGGTGAGGAGGTCGATGCCGACAGCCTCGCCGAGTTCGAAATTCTCGTGGCCGACGCCGACGGCAACAAGCTGGCCGCCGATAACCTCAACGTGCGTCTGGTGCGCGAGCGCCGCGACTACTTCTGGAGCTTCTCCGACGGCGAGGGCTGGCGCCACAACTACAACGAGAAATTCCTCACCCTCAGCGACGAGCCGCTGAAGATCGCCGCCGGCGGCACCGCCAAGGTCAGTTTCCCGGTGGAGTGGGGCCCGTATCGGGTCGAGGTGGTGGACAACCAGACCGGTCTGGTCAGCAACCTGCGCTTCTGGGCCGGCTACCGCTGGCAGGACAACGCCGACGGCGGCGCGGTGCGCCCGGACCAGGTCAAGCTGGCGCTGGACAAACCGGCCTATGCCGCCGGCGACGTGGCCAAGATCACCGTCACTCCGCCGGCTGCCGGCAATGGCTACCTGCTGGTCGAGTCCAGCGAGGGGCCGCTGTGGTGGCAGGAAATCAGCGTGCCGGCCGAAGGCAAGACCTTCGAGCTGCCGATCGACAAGCAGTGGGCGCGGCATGACCTGTACCTGAGTGCCCTGGTGGTACGCCCCGGTGAGCGCAAGGCGCAGGTCACGCCGAAGCGTGCCGTGGGCCTGCTGCACCTGCCGCTGGAGCGTGCGCCGCGCAAGCTGGCGGTGAGCCTGGACGCGCCGGAGAAGATGCGACCCAAGCAGCCGCTGAAGGTCAAGGTCAGCGCGCGCAACGCCGATGGCAGCATTCCCGAGACGGTGCGCGTGCTGGTTGCCGCAGTGGACGTCGGCATCCTCAACATCACCAGCTACGCCACGCCCGACCCGTTCGCCAACTTCTTCGGGCGCAAGGCCTATGGCGCCGACCAGCTGGATATCTACGGCCAGCTGATCGAGGCGCAGGGCCGCGTCGCCAGCCTGGCCTTCGGGGGTGACGCCGGCCTCGCCGCCGGTGGCAAGCGCCCGGACACCAGCGTGCTGATCGTCGCCCTGCAGAGCGATGCCTTGAAGCTCGACGCCAAGGGCGAAGGTGAAGTCAGCCTGGACATCCCCGACTTCAACGGTGAGCTGCGGCTGATGGCGCAGGCCTGGACCGATGAGCGCTTCGGCATGGCCGAGGCCAAGACGGTGGTGGCGGCGCCGCTGGTCGCCGAACTGTCAATGCCGCGCTTCCTCGCCGGCGGCGACGAAACCACGCTGGCGCTGGACCTGACCAACCTCTCCGGCAGCGAGCAGAAGCTCGACGTGCAACTGGGCGTGGAAGGCCAGCTGCGTCTGCTCGGCAAGGGCGAGTCGCCGATCAACCTCAAGGACGGTGAACGCACCACGCTGCGCATCCCGGTACGGGCCGAAGGTGGCCTGGGCCAGGGGCGCATCCATGTCGAGGTGCAGGGCCTGGCGCTGCCGAACGAGGCGCTGGGTGATTTCACCCGCGAGTGGACGCTGGGCATTCGTCCGGCCTACCCGGCGCAGCTGCAGCACTTCCGTGCCGTGCTGGGCGAGGGCGAGCCGTGGAGCATGCCGGCTGGCACCCTGAACCAGTTCGAACCGGCCGGTCTGGAGGCGGTGCTGGCGCTGTCGAGCCGGCCGCCGCTGAACCTCGGCGAGCAGATCCGCGCACTCAAGGCCTATCCCTACGGCTGCCTGGAGCAGACCACCAGTGGCCTGTACCCCTCGTTGTACGCCGATGCCGCCAGCCTCAAGCGACTTGGCCTGGAAGGCGAGCCCGACGAGCAGCGGCGCAAGAGCATCGAGCTGGGTATCGAACGCCTGCTCGGCATGCAGCGCCACAGCGGTGGTTTCGGCCTGTGGAGCGCCGAGAGCGAGGAAGAGTACTGGTTGACCGCCTACGTCACCGACTTCCTCCTGCGCGCCCGCGAGCAGGGCTTCGGCGTGCCGGCCGAGGCGCTGAAGAAAGCCAACGATCGCCTGCTGCGCTACCTGCAGCAGAGCAGTCTGATCGAGGCCAGCTACAGCCAGGACTTCGCGCACACCCGTTTCGCCGTGCAGGCCTATGCCGGCTACGTGTTGGCGCGCAGCCAGCAGGCCCCGCTGGGGGCCCTGCGCAGCCTGTTCGACCGGCGCAACGACGCCCGTTCCGGTCTGCCGCTGGTGCAACTGGCGGCGGCGCTGAAGCTGATGGGCGATGGCCCGCGCGCGGGTCAGGCTCTGGCTGCCGGGCTGAGCCGCAAGCGTGATGGCGAGCGCTGGATGGCCGACTATGGCAGCCCGCTGCGTGACCAGGCGCTGATCCTGTCGGTGCTCGAAGAGAACGACCTGGCTGCCGAGCAGAGCGAGCAGCGCCTGTTCGATCTGGCCGATGAACTGGCCGGCAGGCGCTGGCTGTCGACCCAGGAGCGCAACTCGCTGTTCCTCGCCGGTCGCGGCATTCTCAGCAAGCCGGAGCAGAACTGGCGCGCAGCGCTCGCCAGCGGTGCCTTCCAGTTCGAACTGAGCGACCAGCAGCCGGGCATCAAGCTGGAACGCGCCGAACTGGCGGAGCCGCTGAGCGTGAGCAACGCCGGCAGCGCCACGCTGTACCAGCAGCTGACCCTGTCCGGCTACCCGACCCAGGCGCCGCGAGCTGGAGGTGACAACCTGAGCATCGAGCGCGAGTACCTCGGCATGGATGGTCGCCCGCTCGACCTGCAGCGCCTGGACAGCGGCGAACTGGTGCTGGTGCACCTGGCCGTGCGCGCCAAGCAGCGCGTGCCCGATGCCCTGGTGGTCGATCTGCTGCCCGCCGGCCTGGAGCTGGAAAACCAGAACCTGGCGCAAAGCGCTGCGAGCCTCGACGACGCGGGCAGCAGCGTCAAGGAATGGCGCCGCTCCATGCAGAACGCCCGCATCAAGCACCAGGAATATCGCGGTGACCGCTACGTGGCCGCCGTGGACGTCGAAGGCTACGGCACCACCCACCTGCTGTACCTGGCCCGCGCCGTGACCCCCGGCAGCTACCGCGTGCCGCCACCCCAGGTGGAATCGATGTACCGGCCCAGCTGGCAGGCGCTGGGCAGCTCGCCGGGTACTCTGGTGGTGCGGGGGCGTTAGAAACGGCCCTCTCCCCAACCCTCTCCCATAAATGGGAGAGGGGGACGACCGCATCAGGTTCTGCTGGCGCGTCAGACCGCGCCCTCTCCCGCTTGCGGGAGAGGGCAAGGGTTCAGGGAGGAACCATGACGTTACTCGACAACGCCAAACGCCTACGTCGCGAGATGACCGATGCCGAGCAACGGCTCTGGTACTACCTGCGTGGGCATCGTTTCCTCGGTCTGAAGTTCAAACGGCAGAAACCCATTGGTCCTTACATCGTCGATTTCATCTGCACCGAGCGCTGGCTGGTCATCGAGCTCGATGGTGGGCAGCACCTGCAGCAGGGGGAATACGATCAACAGCGTGAACGTTATCTACAAAATCGAGGTTATCGTGTGCTGCGCTTCTGGAATCATCAGCTACTGGCTGAAACAGAGGCCGTACTTGAACAGATTCGTCTTGAAATCGGCGAGCAAGATGGTCCGTGAACGTTGCCGCGAGGCTTCGCAGAATACTGATCTGCTCCCCTCTCCCATAAATGGGAGAGGGGCTGGGGGAGAGGGTTGTGCATGCACCGCCTAGTCCGTCGCTGGCTCCTGATTTTTCTGCTGCCCCTGGCCCTGCTCTGGCTCGCCGACCAGTTGTTCCCGCTGCCCTTGCCCGAGGACGACCTGGCCCGTGTGGTGCTGGCCGAGGATGGCACGCCGCTGTGGCGCTTCGCTGACCATGACGGCGTGTGGCGCTACCCGGTGACGCCGGACGAGGTTTCGCCCTACTACCTGGAGGCCTTGCTGACCTACGAGGACCGCTGGTTTCGTCAGCACCCCGGGGTGAATCCGCTGGCGCTGGCACGGGCGGCCTGGCAGAACCTGACAGGCGGGCGCGTGGTGTCCGGCGGCAGCACGCTGTCGATGCAGGTCGCGCGTCTGCTCGACCCGCACAGTCGCGATCTGCCCGGCAAGTTCAAGCAGCTGTGGCGTACCGCACAGCTGGAATGGCACCTGTCCAAGGACGAGATTCTCGCCCTTTACCTGAACCGGGCGCCGTTCGGCGGCACCTTGCAGGGGGTGGCGGCGGCGAGCTGGAGTTACCTGGGCAAGCCGCCGAGCCAGCTGACCCGCGCCGAGGCGGCCCTGCTCGCGGTACTGCCGCAGGCGCCCAGCCGGTTGCGCCCGGACCGCCATCCGCAGCGCGCCCAGGCCGCACGTGACAAGGTGCTGCGCCGCCTGGGCGAGTTCCAGGTGTGGCCGCAGGTGCAGGTGGACGAGGCGCTGGAGGAACCGGTGTTCCTGGCCCCGCGCCGCGAGCCGAGCCTGGCGCCGCTGCTGGCCAGGCGCCTGAATCGTGCCGGCAGCCCGCCGCTGATCCGCACCACGCTCGACGCCGGCCTGCAGCTGCGCCTGGAAGACCTGCTGCTGGGCTGGCGCGCGCGTCTGCCCGAGCGCACCTCGGCGGCGATCCTGGTGGTCGAGCATCCGAGCATGGCCGTGCGTGCCTACCTGGGTTCGGTGGACATCGGCGATACCGCGCGCTTCGGTCATGTCGACATGGTTCGAGCGCTGCGTTCGCCCGGCTCGACGCTGAAACCCTTTCTCTACGGCATGGCGCTGGATGCCGGGCTGATCCATTCCGAGTCGCTGTTGCAGGACGTGCCGCGCCATTATGGCGACTACCGTCCCGGCAACTTCGCTGCGGGCTTCATTGGCCCGGTGTCGGCCAGCGAGGCGCTGGCCACGTCGCTCAACCTGCCTGCCGTGCAACTGCTCGAAGCCTATGGGCCGAAGCGTTTTGCCGGCGAGCTGCGCGGTGCTGGCGTGCCGATCCGCCTGCCGCCGCTGGCCGAGCCGAACCTGGCGCTGATCCTCGGCGGTGGCGGGGCGCGACTGGAGTCCCTGGTGGCCGGCTACAGCGCCTTCGCCCGCGGCGGCATGGCCGCCAAACCGCGTTTGCAGCCCGGCGATGTGCTGCGTGAGCGACGCCTGCTGTCCCCGGGGGCGGCCTGGATCATCCGCCGCATTCTCAGCGGCCAGGCCCGTCCCGACCGCGACCCGCGTGCCTACCTGGCGCAGCGCCCGACGCTGGCCTGGAAGACCGGCACCAGCTACGGTTTTCGCGATGCCTGGGCCATCGGCGTCGGTCCGCGTCACCTGATCGGTGTGTGGATCGGTCGTCCCGACGGTACGCCGGTGCCCGGCCAGTTCGGCCTGGCCTCTGCCGCGCCGCTGCTGCTGCAGGTGCATGATCTGCTGGTCAATCGTGACAGCCAGCGCGGCATCGCCGTGCCGCCCGATCCGCAGCCGGCCGAGGTCGGTGTCGCCGCCGTCTGCTGGCCACTGGGGCAGCCGATGAGCAAGGACGATCCCAATTGCCGGCGCCTGCGTTTCGCCTGGACGCTGGAGGGCACCACGCCACCGACCCTGCTGGCGGCCGATCAGCCGCTGGGCAGTGGCCTGCGCGAGCGCTACTGGGTCAACACCCAGGGCAAGCGCGTCGGCCCCGGTTGTGCGGGGGCCGAGGCGCGGGAACTGGACCTGTGGCCGGCGCCGCTGGAGCCCTGGTTGCCACGCCGCGAACGGCGCAGTGCGCGGTTGCCGGGCGTGGATGCCGATTGCCCGCCGCCGCCGCGCAACCAGGCGGCGCCGCTGTCCATCGTCGGTGTGCGCGACGGTGACCGCCTGCGCAGGCCGCAGGGCAACCATGAACCACTGCGTCTGAGCCTTTCGGCCCTGGGCGGCAGTGGTCGACGCTGGTGGTTCCTCGACGGTCGACCGCTTGGTGACAGCGCGATGGACGCGACCTTCAGCCAGGTTTTCGACAGCGGTCGGCATCAGCTCAGCGTGCTCGACGACGGTGGCCAGACCGCTCGTCTGGAATTCAGCGTCGCCCCCTGAGTGCGCCCGACGCCGCGCAGGCAGGCGCCGGCCGCTCTGCGCGGGCGCCTGGCCGAGCGCCCCGGACGGCGCGAGTAAAGTCCGGGCCGGCGCCGCCGATAGGACATCTGTCGGTCACTGATTTGCAATATGTGTACAATTTTGTATCCAATTACTCGGTCGAGCTCCGAACCACCTCCGGGAGAACCCTTCATGCGTCTCTGGCAACGCAGCATCCAGTGGCAGTTGATCCTCAGCATGGGCGCCGCTCTGCTGGCCAGCATCCTGATCGTCGTCGGCATCTACTCGGCGGTGGTCAATCGCCTGACCGAGCGCTACCTGATCGAAGAGGCGCTGCCCGCACGGGTTCTGGCGATACGCAACGACCTGGAGCGGGTGCTGACCGCGCCGATCACCGCCAATGCCTCGATCGCCGAGAACAGCCTGGTACAGGACTGGCTGGCCGCCGGCGAGGACGCGACCCGGCGCGACGAGTTCGCCCGCTACCTCGAGGGCGTGCGTGCTCAGCAGAACGCCATGACCACTTCCATCGTCGCCCTCGCCAGCGGCAACTACACCACCGGTGAAGGGCTGATGCGCACCCTCGACCGCAGCCAGACGGAGAACCAGTGGTTCTATCGCCTGGTCGACAGCGACCGTGACCGGGCGCTGGAGATCGACATCGACAAGACCACGCGCCTGCCCACGCTGTTCATCAACCAGCGCATCAAGCAGGGCGGCAAGACCCTGGGCGTCTCCGGCCTCGGCTACAGCCTGGCGGACATGTCGAAGATGATCAGCGAGTTCCACTTCGGCGAGCGTGGCCAGGTGTTCCTCGTCGACGGCCAGGGCAACGTCAAGGTGCATCCGCGCTCGGAGCTGAGCGGCAGCGGCAAGCTGAGCGAACTCTTCGGTGCCGATGCCGCTCGCCAGGTCCTGGCCGGTGACAGCCATGCGGTGCGTTTCGAGCGTGATGGCGAGACCTTTCTCGCGGTGGCGCAGAAGTTCGCCAGCATCGACTGGCTGCTGGTCAGCGAGGTGCCGGAGGCGGAAGTCTATGCCGAGGCGCGGCAGGCACTGTGGGTGACCAGCCTGATCGGCGTCGCCGTGGCGCTGCTGTTCCTCGGCCTGGTGGTGCTGCTGGCGCGTGGGCTGGTGCGGCCGATTCGTCAGGTGACTCAGGCGCTGGTGGAAATCGGCGGCGGCGGTGGTGACCTGACCCGTCGTCTCGATGAGTCGAGGGCTGATGAGCTGGGTGATCTGGCGCGCGGCTTCAACCGTTTTCTCGCCAGCCAGCGCGACCTGATCGGTGACGTGCTGGCGACCAGCGAGCGCCTGCGCACGGCGGTCGGCCAGGTGACGCGGGTGGTGGAGAACACGGCCGGACGCGCCGGCCAGCAGCAGGAAATGACCGACATGGTGGCCACCGCCGTGCATGAGATGGGCCTCACCGTGCAGGAGATCGCGCGCAACGCCAGCAGCGCCGCGCAGTCCTCACATGCCGCGCGTGACGAGGCGCAGGGTGCGCGCCAGGTGGTCGGGCAATCCATCGCCCATATCGAGCGGATGTCGGCGGACATCGGCAGCGCTGCCGAGGCGGTCACCGAACTGGCCGACCAGGTGGCTTCCATCGATCAGGTGCTGGCGGTGATCCGCGGGATTTCCGAGCAGACCAACCTGCTCGCGCTCAACGCCGCCATCGAGGCCGCACGCGCTGGCGAGATGGGCCGTGGCTTCGCGGTGGTCGCCGATGAAGTGCGTACCCTGGCCAGCCGCACCCAGGCCTCGACCGATGAAATCCAGCAGATGATCCAGCGCCTCAAACAGGGGGCCGAGACGGCGGTCAGCTCCATGCATGCGGGACAGGCGGCGACCAGCACCGGTGTCGAGTCCAGCCAGCGCACCGGGCAGTCGCTGGGGGCGATCACCGAGCAGGTCGAGCGCATCAGCGACATGAACACCCAGGTGGCGGCCGCGACCGAGGAGCAGAGCTCGGTGACCGAGGAGATCAACCGCAACGTGCAGGGCATCGCCGACCTGGCGCATGCCACCGCCGGTGAAGTCCGTGCCTGTCGCGAGGATTGTCAGACCCTCAGCCGCCTGGCCGACGACCTGACGGGGCAGATGGGCAAGTTCAGGCTCTGACCGGCTCGGCCGAGACCAGGCGGTTGCGGCCTTCGCGCTTGGCCCGGTACAGCGCGCTGTCGACGCGACGGAAGAAGGCGTCGGCATCGCTGTCGTGGCGGCTGTTGAAGCAGCCGACGCCGAGGCTGGTGGTCAGCACCAGGCGTTGTCCGGGCAGCTCCAGGCCTTCCTCTTCCAGCTCGCGCCGGAAGTGCTCCGCCAGGTCCCAGGCCTGTGCCAGGGTCGTACCCGGCAGCAGCACGCCGAACTCCTCGCCACCGAGACGCAACAGGGCATCGGCATCGCGTCGGAAGACCCGGCGCATGCGTTCGGCGAAGGCAGTCAGGCAGGCATCGCCGCTGGCATGGCCGTGTTCGTCGTTGACCTGCTTGAAGAAGTCGATGTCCAGCAACACCAGCGACAGCGGTTCGCCCTGGCGTATGGCATTGGCCACCAGGCTGGGGAACAGGTTGTTGAACTGATAGCGGTTGCCCAGTTGCGTCAGGCTGTCGGTACGGCTGAGCAGGTCGAGCTGGCGCTGCTGATCCAGGAGTTTCAGTTCCAGCTCCAGCGTGGCGCGGTACTCACGGTGATTGCGCCCCAGCACCAGGACCAGATAGCCCAGGTAGAAGAGCAGGGTGATCAGCACGGCGTGGCGCTCGTCCCAGTTCGACGCCATCACGGCGAGCCCTGGCAGGTAGAGCAGGATCAGCGCCAGCAGGGCACGTCTGTAGCGCATGGCGAAGTTGAAGGTCATCGCTGTGCTGAAGGCCACGGTGGCGAGCGTGGCGATCAGTTCCGAGCCGTCGTAGGCGTCGCTGTAGAGCGCCAGGGCGTGCGCCTGGCCCCAGCAGAACGCCGTCAGCAGAATCAGCCCCCAGTGACGATCCAGCCAGTGTTTCAGCTGCTGCGGATCGTCGATCGCGTTGGGGCGATGCAGCAGCCGGGCGATCAGCAATCCGGCGAACAGGCAGCTGCCCAGCACGCCACTGACGACGACACCTGCCGGAGAGGCGCTGAATATCCAGGTCAGCAGCCAGGCGAGCAGGTAGAAGAGTCCGCCCACGCGGGTGCGGATGCGCGTGTCGTCCACTTCGCGCCACAGCGCGAAGGTCGTTGGCTGGCGCGGTACTTCGGCGTCGGTCATTTCTCTGCTTGGGCCTCGCTAGAGAGGTCGGTGCCCTCTCCTGGAGTTTTTGTGATCACAGAAGCCAGTTCGCCAGAGCATAGCGCTTTTTACGGGGAGATGAGTGTCGAATCGCCACTACTGTGTGCCGCCTGTCGTTGCCGGCCCCGGCGGGCAATGTCCCGTTACGTTTGCCTGCCCCTGGCGGAAGAACCCGTGGGTGTTCGTCGCAGTCGGAGACTGCACTGCGCACGATTGCAACAAAACGGGCGCAGGCTGTCGTTCATCCACCTTCATGCGAGCGCTCTGCGATGTTGTCCGCTGCCAAGGGGATGCTTGGAAAGCTTCCTGTCCTCAGCCCATGGAAATGGGCGCTGTTGCTGGCCTTGCTGCTGGCGACCTATTCCCTGCGTCTGCTGCATCTCGATGAGCGGCTGTACTTCTGGATCAAGACCTCCTGGCATGAGGATGCCTGGGAGCATCGCAGCCTGTGGTTGCCCGAATACCGGGTGGCGATCGACGCCAAGCCGGTCGCCGGTGTCGGCAACAACTTCTCCGGGCTCAGCTTCGATGATGATCGCCAGCAGATCTGGGCGGTGGTCAACAACCCGGAGCAACTGCTGCGGCTGTCGCCTGAAGGCGAGCTGATCGCACGCTACCCGCTCGAAGGTTTCGAGGATGTCGAGGGCGTGACCTACCTGGGCGACGACCTCTTGCTGCTGGCCGAGGAGCGCAAGCACGCGCTGGTCGCCGTCGCCGTTCCAACGCAACCTGGAGGCGCGATTCGCCGCACGCAGCATCGGGCGCTGACGCTGAGCATCGACCAGGGAGGAAACCAGGGCTTCGAGGGCCTTGGCTACGACCGCGCCGGCGATCGGCTGTTCGTGGTCAAGGAGCATTCGCCACGCAAGCTCTACGAGGTCAGGGGGCTCAAGAGCAGCCTGCAGGGCCGCTTCAACCTGGAAGTGATCGACCGCCAGGCCTGGATCGACCAGAAGATCTTCGCCAGCGACCTGTCGTCGGTGCATTTCGACGAGCGCACCGGTCACCTGGTGTTGCTGAGCGACGAGTCGAAGCTGCTGATCGAACTCGGCCAGGATGGCCGGCTGATCAGCTTCCGTTCGCTGCTGCGAGGCTTTGCCGGCCTGCACAGCAGCGTGCCGCAGGCCGAGGGCGTGACGTTCGATGGCCAGGGCAATCTCTACCTGGCCAGCGAACCCAATCTGTTCTATCGCCTGCAGCGCCGCTGACTCAGCCGCGGCGGATCATCCAGATACCGGCGACGATCAGCAGCAGGCCTGCCACCTTGCCGAAGGTGATCGGCGACTCGCGAAACCCAGCCCAGCCGAAATGATCGAGGGTGATGGCCATGGCCAACTGACCGGCGATCACCAGCACCATGAACAGCAGGGCGCCGACGCGGGGGCCGGCGAAGGCGGCGGTGGCGATGAAGAAGGCGCCGAGCAGGCCGCCACTCCAGTGCCACCAGGTCAGCTCCTTGAGCAGGCCCAGGCCGGGCAGCTCGCGCTGGCTCAGGGTCATCAGCAGCAGCGCCAGGGTGCCGACGGCGAAGGAGATCAGCGCGGCGGCGAACACGCTGGACAGATGGCGGGCGAGCTGGCCGTTGATGCCGGCCTGCAGCGGCAGCACGGCTCCGGCCAGAAAGGGCAGGGCGAGCAGCCATCCGCTGACTTGATTCATGGGAGCACTCCAGAGGCAGGGAAAGGGCGCCATTATGACGCGCCGGCGCACCAGCGCCGCTATCCGACGAGGCGCCTGGCGAAGCCGAAGGCTTCGGCTAGGCTTGATTGCGATGCGCCCGGCAACGCACCGGGCGTCAGCCTGATTCGGAGAACCCACGATGGACATGAACCGTCGACAGTTCTTCAAGGTCTGCGGCGTAGGCCTTGGAGCATCGAGCCTGGCGGCTCTGGGGGTCGCGCCCCCGGATGCCTTCGCCGACCAGGTGCGACATTTCAAACTGACCAGTACCACCGAAACGCGCAACACCTGCCCTTACTGCTCGGTCGGCTGCGGCCTGATCATGTACAGCCAGGGCGATGCGGCGAAGAACGTGGCGCAGAACATCATCCACATCGAAGGGGACGCCGACCATCCGGTCAACCGCGGCACCCTCTGCCCGAAAGGCGCGGGCCTGCTGGACTTCGTCCACAGCCCCAATCGCCTCAAGTACCCGCAAGTGCGCGAAGCCGGCTCCAGCGAGTGGAAGCGCATCGACTGGGACCAGGCGCTGGACCGCATCGCCCGGCACATGAAGGCCGACCGCGACGCCAATTTCATCGAGAAGAACGAGCAGGGGCAGACGGTCAACCGCTGGCTCAGCACGGGCTTCCTGGCCGCCTCTGCGTCGAGCAACGAGGCCGGCTACATCACCCACAAGGTGGTGCGTTCACTCGGCATACTGGGGTTCGATAACCAGGCACGTGTCTGACACGGCCCGACGGTGGCAAGTCTTGCCCCGACGTTTGGCCGCGGCGCCATGACCAACCACTGGGTCGACATCAAGAATGCCGATCTGGTCCTGATCATGGGCGGCAATGCCGCCGAGGCTCACCCCTGCGGATTCAAGTGGGTGACCGAAGCCAAGGCGCACAACCAGGCCAAGCTGGTGGTGGTCGATCCGCGCTTCACCCGTTCGGCCTCGGTGGCCGACCTGTACGCGCCCATCCGCACCGGTACCGATATCGCCTTCCTCGGCGGGTTGATCAACTACCTGCTGGAGAACGACAAGATCCAGCACGAGTACGTGCGCAACTACACCGACGTCAGCTTCGTGGTGCGCGAGGAGTTCGCCTTCGAAGATGGCATGTTCAGTGGCTACGACGCCGAGAAGCGGCGCTACGACAAGGCCAGCTGGGGCTACGAGATCGGTTAGGACGGCTATGCCGTGGTCGACCCGACCCTTAGCCACCCGCGCTGCGTGTTCAACCTGCTGAAGAAGCACTACAGCCGTTACACCCAGGACCTGGTCAGCAGCATCTGCGGCACACCCAAGGCGCAGATGCTGCAGGTGTGGGAGACCATCGCCGAGTGCTCGGCGCCGGGCAAGGTCATGACCATCATGTACGCCCTGGGCTGGACGCAGCACTCGGTGGGCTCGCAGATGATCCGCACCGGCGCCATGCTGCAGTTGCTGCTGGGCAACATCGGCATGCCCGGCGGCGGCATGAACGCCCTGCGCGGCCACTCCAACATCCAGGGGCTGACCGACCTGGGCCTGCTCTCCAACCTGCTGCCGGGCTACCTCAACCTGCCTGGCGATGCCGAACAGGACTATGCCGCCTACATCGCCAAGCGCGCGCCGAAGCCACTGCGGCCGGGGCAGCTGTCCTACTGGCAGAACTACGAGAAGTTCCACGTCAGCCTGATGAAGGCCTGGTACGGCAAGAACGCCACGGCCGAGAACAACTGGGGCTACGACTGGTTGCCGAAGCTGGACATTCCCGGCTACGACGTGCTCAAGGTCTTCGACATGATGTACCAGGGCAAGGTCAACGGTTACTTCTGCCAGGGCTTCAACCCGATCGCCTCGTTCCCCAACAAGGCCAAGGTCGGCGCGGCGCTGGGCAAGCTCAAGTACCTGGTGGTCATGGACCCCCTGGCCACCGAGACCTCGGAGTTCTGGAAGCACGTCGACGAGTTCAACGATGTCGACAGCGCCAGCATCCAGACCGAGGTGTTCCGCCTGCCCACCACCTGCTTCGCCGAAGAGGACGGTTCGCTGGTCAACAGCGGGCGCTGGCTGCAGTGGCACTGGAAGGGCGCCGAGCCGCCCGGCCAGGCCCGCACCGACATCGCCATCATGGCCGGGCTCTACCATCGCCTGCGTGGGTTGTACGCTAAGGAAGGCGGGGCCTTCCCCGCGCCTATCCTCAGCCTCGACTGGTCGTACCTGAAACCCGACGAACCCGGCCCGGACGAGCTGGCCCGCGAGTTCAACGGCAAGGCCCTGAGCGACCTGACCGACCCGGCCAGCGGCGCGCTGCTGGTCAAGGGCGGTGAGCAACTGTCCGGCTTCGCCCAGTTGCGCGCCGATGGCAGCACCGCCAGTGGCTGCTGGCTGTTCTGCGGTTCGTGGACCGCGCAGGGCAACCAGATGGCGCGGCGCGACAACGCCGACCCCTATGGCATGGGCCAGACCCTCGGCTGGGCCTGGTCGTGGCCGGCCAACCGGCGGATTCTCTACAACCGTGCCTCGGCCGATGTCAGCGGCCAGCCCTGGGATGTCGAGAAGAAGCGCCTGGTGTGGTGGAACGGCAAGGCCTGGGGCGGCACCGATGTGCCCGACTTCAAGGTCGACTCGCCGCCGGATGCCGGCATGAACCCCTTCATCATGAACCCCGAGGGGGTGGCGCGCCTGTTCGCCGTGGACAAGATGGCCGAAGGGCCGTTCCCCGAGCACTACGAGCCGTTCGAGACGCCCATCGGGCGCAACCCGATGCACCCGGACAACCCGGGGGCCATCAGCAATCCGGCGGCCCGGGTGTTCCAGAACGACATGGAGCTGTTCGGCAAGGCGGACGAGTTCCCCTATGCGGCGACCACCTACCGCCTCACCGAGCACTTCCACTTCTGGACCAAGCACTGCCGCCTCAATGCCATCGTCCAGCCCGAGCAGTTCGTCGAGATCGGCGAGGCGCTGGCCAGGGAACTGGGCATCGTCGCCGGCGAGCGGGTCAAGGTGTCGTCCAACCGTGGCTACATCAAGGCGGTGGCGGTGGTGACCAAGCGCATCAAACCGCTCACCGTGGATGGCAAGACCGTGCACCAGGTCGGCATTCCCCTGCACTGGGGCTTCGCAGGCGTGGCGCGCAACGGCTACCTGACCAACACCCTCACGCCTTTCGTCGGCGACGGCAACACGCAGACCCCGGAATTCAAGTCGTTCCTGGTCAACGTGGAAAAGGCATAGGAGCAGCGCCATGGCCTCACAAGACATCATTGCCCGCTCCGCCACCACCACGCCGATGCCCTCCGTGCGCGAGCTCGGCGAGGTGGCCAAGCTCATCGACGTCTCCAAGTGCATCGGCTGCAAGGCCTGCCAGGTGGCGTGCTCGGAGTGGAACGACCTGCGTGACGAGGTCGGCCACAACCACGGCACCTACGACAACCCGGCCGACCTCACGGCCAACTCCTGGACGCTGATGCGCTTCACCGAACACGAGGAGGAAAGCGGCAAGCTGGAGTGGCTGATCCGCAAGGACGGCTGCATGCACTGCGCCGAGCCGGGCTGCCTGGCGGCCTGCCCGAGCCCGGGGGCGATCATCCAGTACGCTAACGGCATCGTCGATTTCAACCAGGACAAATGCATCGGCTGCGGCTACTGCATCACCGGTTGCCCGTTCAACATCCCGCGCATCTCGCAGAAGGACCACAAGGCCTACAAGTGCAGCCTGTGCTCCGATCGCGTGTCCGTCGGCATGGAGCCGGCCTGCGTGAAGACCTGTCCGACCGGCGCCATCGTCTTCGGCAGCAAGGAGGCGATGAAGGAGCACGCCGACGGGCGCATCGCCGACCTCAAGTCGCGCGGCTACGACAATGCCGGTCTCTATGACCCGGCCGGCGTCGGCGGCACCCACGTGATGTACGTGCTGCACCACGCCGACAAACCGTCGCTGTACGCCGGGCTGCCGGACGACCCGGCCATCAGCCCGACGGTGGCGCTGTGGAAGGGCGTGGCCAAGCCGCTCGGCCTGCTCGCGATGGGCGCCACGGCGCTGCTCGGCTTCTTCCACTACATCCGCGTCGGACGCAACCGCGTGGAGGAAGACGAGCCCGTGACCGGCGATCCTGTGGTGCATCAGGTCGACCCGACCGTGCACACCTATGATCCGAACCAGCGGCCGTAGGAGACCAGCATGAAACACGATATCCAACGCTACACGGCCGGCGAACGCAGCAACCACTGGGTGGTGGCGATCCTCTTCATCCTCGCCGGCCTGTCCGGCCTGGCGCTGTTCCACCCGGCGCTGTTCTGGCTCAGCAACCTGTTCGGTGGCGGCGTGTGGACGCGCATCCTGCACCCCTTCCTCGGCCTCGGCATGTTCCTGTTCTTCCTCTGGCTGGTGATGCGCTTCGCCGGGCACAACCGCCTCGAAGCCGGCGACCGCCAATGGCTGGCACAGTGGCGCGACGTGGTCGCCAACCGTGAGGAAAACCTGCCGCCGGTGGGGCGCTACAACGCCGGGCAGAAGCTGCTGTTCTGGGTGCTGCTGCTGTGCATGCTGGTGCTGCTGGCGACGGGCATCGTCATGTGGCGCCAGTACTTCAGCCACCTGTTTGGCATCGACCTGATCCGCCTTGCCTCGCTGCTGCACGCGGCAGCGGCCTGGGGGCTGATCATCTGCATCATCGTGCACGTCTACGCCGGCATCTGGGTCAAGGGCTCCATCGGCGCGATGGTCAGCGGCTGGGTCAGCAAGGGCTGGGCCCGCAAGCACCACGCCGCCTGGTACGAGGAAGTGAGCAAGGACAGCCACAAGAACCACTGAGCGCGTTGCTGGATGAGTGTTCCATCGCGGCTGAAGCCGCTCCTACGGGATATGGCCTCATGTAGGAGCGGCTTCAGCCGCGATAAAAGCGCACCGCTAAAGAGCCTCCTACGCCCATCGCCGCACACCACCCCGTAGTCCGGATGCAATCCGGGACCGCCCCCGGCCAAGCACCACCGTAAACCTCTGTAGGAGCGGCTTCAGCCGCGACAAAAGCTCGCCGCTAAAGCGCCCCCTCACGCCCATCGCCGCACACCACCCCGTAGCCCGGATGCAATCCGGGACCGCACCCGGCCAAGCACCACCGTACATCTCCGTAGGAGCGGCTTCAGCCGCGATAAAAGCGCGCCGCTAAAGCGCCTCCCACGTCCATCGCCGCACACCACCCCGTAGCCCGGATGCAATCCGGGGCCGCCCCCGGCCAAGCACCAACATACGTCTCTGTGGGAGGGGCTTCAGCCGCGACAGCCCCGTAACAGAAACCACACAGCTGACCCTCCACCAACCTGCCCATCCCCACCGGCAAACCCCATCAGCCTGGTCTAGGCTGATCACAGCCATTTCCACGGGAGCAGTCCCTAAGGAGTCCTGCGTGTCAGGCCAGATTCTCGAGCCGGGGCAGATCGAAGCTGCGGCCAATGTTCCACCCTTTCTCCACTTGCCCGAGCCCGACCTGTTCCGCCGCCGTGCTCAACGCCTGCGCCACCTCGCCGTGGATCACCCCTTGGCCGCCTATCTGCTGCTGATGGCCGAGCTGTGCGAGGCCCAGCAGCGCGTGCTGGACGCGCCGCCTGCATTGCCGGGCCCCTCGGCCGACACCCTGAGCCGTTGCCTGGAACACCAGATGCCACCGCTGGGCTTCGACACGCTGGTTCGTGGCGATGCCTGGCTGCCGGCGCTGGATGCGCTGCTGAGCAGCTTCCAGGGCTCCGGCAACCCCTCCGTCAGTGCTGCCCTGGCAGCCCTGCGTGAAGCCGACAGCGGTCAGCGCAAGGTCTGGGCCATCGCTTTGCTGGGCGGCCAGTTCGACCTGCTGCCTGCTGCCCTGGCGCCCTTTCTCGGTGCCGCGCTGCAGGTCGCGTTCAGTCACTGGCTGCTGGCGCTGCCGAGCGAACGTCTGATCGAGTCCGGCAGCCAGACGCTGTGCCCGGCCTGCGGCTCGCCGCCGGTGGCCGGCATGCTGCGCCATCGCGGCAAGTATGCCGGCCTGCGCTACCTGAGCTGTTCGCTGTGCGCCTGCGAATGGCACTACGTGCGGGTCAAGTGCAGCCATTGCGAGTCGTCCAAGCACCTTGGCTACCTGTCCTTGCAGCGCGAAGGCGTGACTGCCGAGCGGGCGGCGATTCGCGCCGAGGTCTGCCCGGCGTGCCAGGGCTATCTCAAGCAGTGCTACCTGGAGTTCGACGATCAGGCCGATGCCGTCGCCGATGACCTGGCCAGCCTCGATCTGGACATGCGCCTGAGCGACGACGGGCATCTGCGCCGCGCGCCGAATCTGCTGCTGGCCCCCGGCAATACCGATTGACGGAGCGTGACGATGAACGCTGCCCGCCTGCCTTCCATCGACCGCCTGTTGCGCTGCGACAGCGTGGCGCCGCTGCAACTACGCTATGGTCGCGATGCCCTGCTGGCCACCCTGCGTGACCTGCTCGACGAGCTGCGCGAACCCGCGCGCAGTGGCCAGCTCGCTGCCGTCGAACTGAGCGAGGCCGTGCTCGCCGGCCGCGCCGGTGAGCGGCTGGCGGCGCGCCATGCCAGCCGCGTGCGCCGCGTATTCAACCTCACCGGTACCGTGCTGCACACCAACCTCGGCCGGGCACTGTTGCCTGAGGAAGCCATCGACGCCATCACCCAGGCCGCGCGCTACCCGCTCAACCTCGAGTTCGACCTGGCCAGCGGCAAGCGCGGTGACCGCGACGACCTGATCATCGGGCTGATTCGCGAGCTGACGGGCGCCGAGGCAGTCACCGTGGTCAACAACAATGCCGCCGCCGTGCTGCTGGCGCTGAACAGCCTGGGGGCGCGCAAGGAAGGCATCATTTCCCGTGGCGAGCTGATCGAGATCGGTGGCGCCTTCCGCATCCCCGACATCATGGCGCGCGCCGGGGTCAAGCTGGTCGAAGTCGGCACCACCAACCGCACCCACGCCAAGGACTACGAGGCCGCCATCGGCCCGCGCTCGGGCCTGCTCATGCGCGTGCACACCAGCAACTACAGCGTGCAGGGCTTCACCGCCAGCGTCGCCACCCGAGAACTGGCTGCCATCGCCCATGCCCACGGCCTGCCGCTGCTGGAAGACCTCGGCAGCGGCAGCCTGATCGACCTCACTCGCTGGGGCCTGCCCAAGGAGCCGACCGTGCAGGAAGCACTGCGTGATGGCGCCGATATCGTCACCTTCAGCGGCGACAAACTGCTCGGCGGCCCGCAGGCCGGGATCATCCTCGGCAGCCGGGAACTGATCGGACGGATCAAGAAAAACCCGCTCAAGCGCGCCCTGCGTGTGGATAAGCTGACCCTGGCCGCGCTGGAGGCGGTGCTCGGCCTGTACCGCGATCCGGACCGCCTGGGTGAGCGCCTGACCAGCCTGCGCCTGCTCAGCCGGGCGCAGGTGGACATTCGCGCCCAGGCCGAGCGCGTCGCCCCGGCACTGGCTGCCAGTCTCGGCGAGCCCTGGCAGGTTGCCGTGGTCGACGCCCTGGGCATGATCGGTAGCGGCGCCCAGCCCGTGGCGCGTCTGCCCAGCGCGGCCCTGTGCATTCGTCCGCAGACCTCCAAGCGCCTGCGCGGTCGTGCGCTGCGCGAACTGGAAGGGCTGCTGCGCGAGTTGCCGATCCCGGTGATCGGCCGGGTCGACGACGATGCCCTGTGGCTCGACCTGCGCCAGCTCGACGATGAGGACGCCTTCGTTGCGCAACTTTCCAGGTTGCGCGAGGCACTGCCGTGATCGTCGGCACCGCCGGCCACATCGACCACGGCAAGACCGCGCTGCTGCAGGCACTCACCGGCCAGCAGGGCGACCGCCGTCCGGCCGAGCGCGCCCGTGGTATCACCATCGACCTGGGCTACCTCTATGCCGACCTGGGCGACGGCCAGCTCACCGGTTTCATCGACGTGCCCGGGCATGAACGCTTCGTCCACAACATGCTCGCCGGCGCCTGTGGCATCGACCTGCTGTTGCTGGTGGTGGCCGCTGACGACGGCGTGATGCCGCAGACCCGCGAGCACCTGGCCATCGCCGAGCTGCTGGGCATTCGCCAGGCGCTGGTAGTGTTGAGCAAGGTCGACCGGGTGGATGCCGCACGCGTGCAACAGGTGAGCGAGCAGGTGCGCGACTTGCTCGCCCCCGGCCCGCTGGCCGGCGCCGAGCTGCTGGCGGTGGACAGCCTCAGTGGGCAAGGCATCGACACCCTGCGCCAGCACCTGCTGGCGTTCGCGGCCGCGCAGGCGGCGCGCAGCGCGCAGGGCTATTTCCGCCTGCCCATCGATCGCGCCTTCAGTGTCGACGGCGCCGGTGTGGTGGTCACCGGCACGGCCTTCGCCGGGCAGGTGGCGCTGGCCGACGAGTTGCTGCTCAGCCCCTCCGGGCGTCGCGTGCGTGTACGCGGCCTGCATGCACAGAACCGCCAGACCGAACGTGCCGTCGCCGGCCAGCGGGTAGCGCTGAACCTGGCCGGTGAGCGCCTGACGGTCGAGCAACTGCACCGGGGTGACTGGTTGCTGGCACCGGCGCTGCTGGCGCCGAGCACCCGTCTGGATATCGAGCTGCAGCTGCTCGCCTCGGAAACACGTGCGCTGGCGCACTGGACGCCGGTGCATGTGCACCTGGCAGCGCAGGACGTCAGCGGGCGTGTCGCCCTGCTCGATACGGACAGCCTCGCGCCCGGCCAGTCCTGCCTGGCCCAGCTGGTGCTCAATGCCCCGGCGCATGCCGTACACGGCGACCGCGTGGTGCTGCGTGACCAGTCCGCGCAGCGCACCCTGGGCGGGGGGCAGGTCCTCGACCCCTTCGCTCCGGCCCGTGGGCGCCGCTCATCGCCGAGGCTTGTACAGCTGCAGGCGCTGCGCAGCGCCTCTCTGGAGGAAGCACTACCGGCATTGCTGCAGTCTGCCGGCAATGGCCTCGATCCCGCCCTGCTGGAGCGCCAGTTCAACCGCCAGCGTGACAGCTGGACGTTGCCCTCTGGTCTCTGCGAGCTGGTTACTCGCCAGGGCACGCGACTGTTCGATACGACTCAGTTGCAGGCGTTGCGCGAGGCACTGGTCGAGGGCCTGCGACGTTTTCATGCTGAGTCGCCGGACGAGCTCGGCCCGGACCGCGACCGTTTGCGCCGTTATGCCCTGAGCGAACTGGAGCGCCCGGTATTCATTGCCCTGCTGGACGAGGCGTTGGCCGAGGGGCGTATCAGCAGCAGCGGGCCATGGCTGCACCTGCCGGATCACCGCGTGCAATTGGGTGCGGAGGACGAAGCGCTGCGCGAACGGCTCTGGCCGCTGCTGCTCGCCGGCGGCTTCGACCCGCCCTGGGTCCGCGACCTGGCTGGCGCGGTGCAGCAGGATGAAGCCAGCGTACGCCTGCTGCTGCGCAAACTGGCGCGCCTGGGCCTGCTGCATCAGGTGGTCAAGGATCTGTTCTACCCCGAGCCAACGCTGCACAGCCTGGCACTTCATGCCCTGACGCTGGAGCAGCAGCATGGCGGCCTGCGCGTGATCGACTGGCGCGACCGCATCGCCGTTGGCCGCAAGCGCAGCATCCAGCTGCTGGAGTACTTCGACCGCATCGGCTTCACCCGCCGCCTGGCCACCGAGCGCCGCATCCGCAGCGACTCGGCATTGGCCGTTCAACTGATGGGAGTCAAGGAAGAGGAGGGCTGCTTACCCAGTGACATCCATTGACGCACGACGCACGACGGTCGCCATCGGCTACCCTGCGCAAGAACAAAGAGGGCTGCCATGCGCCACGTAGCCAACGAACGAGGAAGGCAATCACGCCCGGTGGCGTGGCCGGGCTTCAACCCTCTGGTTCGCTCTCGCATTGCTCTGCAAAGCCCGGCTTTTCTAGTCTCGGCTTCTATCCATGGGCGCATTGTCCCGCTATCCCTTGCAGCGATTTCGACACTTTCTCGACGCCGCCTTGCGTGACACCTAGCGCCATGTGTATATCGGTCCAGTAGTAATGAAATCCCCAAAATAGGAGGTCAAACGGGATACCTGCCCGGGTTTCTGTCGTGGAATAACCTTCGAATAAGGAATGCTCCTCCGAAAATTTTCAGTTATTCTGTCCAGGAGCTATATCAATTTGTCACTCGTGCATTGGTGTGGAAGTTTATCTAGTTGCTATTAGGGAAAACATGGAGCGTAATCCGATAATACTTGGGGTATTCGCAGCACTAATTGCATTGTTGCTCGTTAAGCTCGTTAAAGCCACGCTGGGCAGCCACCTTGCAAACTTCATGCTGGAAGTTGCATATAACCTTCCATGGTTGGCTGGTGGCTTTGTTGCTGGATACAAGGCAAAACTTACCCCGCTCAAAAATGGCGCGATCACCGGTGCGTTTTATGGGGGGCATTCTCTGTCTAATCGGAATGGCTCTGATTTCAACTCAAACGCATGGAGTGCAAGAGAAAATCTCGCAACTTGGCTTCTCCGCGTTGGCTGTTGTGAGGTTTTCTTTTATGTTCTCTTTGGCGTCCGCCTTTGGATATTTACAAAAGGCGACGCGAGCAGCTTTCTAACAGTACTCTAAACAACCACTCAGGATGGGGCTCGCTAAAGCCTGCTCCGTAGCTTAATCGTTAGGTATCACATGGAATCGTGGCGCTCTCTCACCCTCCAGCTAGCCATTTCTCTAGCTTATGCATCTATATTCCCTATCACCAATCTATTAGGTGGCGGCATCATGATGCTTGGGATAATTTTATCTATTCCTTTTCTACCTATTGGCTGGATAGTTGGCATGGCCTTCGTTCAAGCCTTTGGCTCCGAATCTGCATATTTACTAGGAGCTTTTATTGCGGTTGCAATTCAGGCCTTTCTGCTTATCCGTTGGCTTGCTGCCGGTAGAAAAAACGAGGCAAATACCTAACAAGCGGTTCAAACCGTTCGCTTCGCTCACTGGGACGGGCTAAAGCCGCTCCTTAACCAAACGTCATGAATCAAGAGAAAATTCAAGGAAGGACCACTGATGAATAAATTTCTAATTGCACTCGCCCTCGCGCTATTGCCGCAAATCACACTGGCAGCAAATCAATTAATTGAGGATGGGTTTAAAGCATTTAAAGACAAAGGCCCGACCGAAGCCTGGAATGTATGGGCCAAAGGTGGGCCACTCGAAGGCAGCAGAGAGTTACAGGCTCAATCCGCGCAGTTCGGACAAATATCCGCTTTTTATGGGGAGTTCGCAGGTTACGAATATGTTTCCGAAAAGGAAATTTCCCCATCTACAAAATCTATCTATGTAGTGATAAAAATGGATAAAGGGCCGTTGTTCGGGAAATTCATTACATACAAGAGGCCAGACAGTCAGTGGATTATCTCAAGTTTTAATTTCCATACCTATGCAGAGCAGGTATGGCCACCTTGTGTTTACTCAGTATGCAGTAACTAGCCTCATAATAATTGCTTCAAGTCGTTCGCTGTACAGGAAAAGGGGACAGATTTATTTATGGTGCAGCTCCACTGGTCTAAAAATTAATCTGTCCCCTTTTTTCTTTTCTACACGGCGGGAATGTCCTCACCCTGCAAAAGGTGCTCGGCCATGCCACCCTGGTAATGACCATGCGCTATGCCCATCTGGCGCCGGACTACCTCAAGGAAGCCATGGTGCTCGGACCGATCAGGGGTTTTCGACACTTATTCGACACTGACGCCGAACGCGAAAAAGAAGAACGCTAGAACCCGCGTCGTTCGGGGCTTCCAGCGGGGAAAATGGCGGAAGGCAGTGAGAGTCGAACTCACCCAGGAACGGATGCCGTCCCCCACCGGGTTTGAAGCCCGGCCACGCCACCGGGCGTGATTGCCTTCCTTATTGATTCACAAGGCTTTTATTGCCCTGCTGGATCAGCGTTCGCGGAAGTATCGAAGAAGTGTCGAAAGTCCCGACTGGGCCCGAACGACAACACATCCTGCATGTGTCCGGGGGCCAAGTGAGCGTAGCGCATCGTCATGCTCAACGAAGAATGCCCAAGAATCTTCTGAAGAGAAAGGATGCTGCCACCGTTGGCCATGAAGTGAGAGGCGAAGGTGTGCCGCAGTACGTGGGCTTCCTGTCCGGCCGGTAGTCGTAGCCCAGCCTTGTCGACCGCTTCATCGAAGGCGTTGCGGCAGTTGGTGAACAGGCCGTACGCCTTGAAGTGCTGGAGTATCCGCGCTTCCAGCTCGGGCGGTATCGGGATCGACCGGCGACGCTTGGGTTTGGTGTTGATGAAGTGCACCGCTCCACCCTTCACCCTGGACGGCACCCACCCCTGAGCCTCATTAGGATCAAAGCCGTAGAAAAAGGAGACGACGCCCCCCGATTGGCTGACCAGCCGACCGCGCAAACGCGCCAACCTGGGTGTGGTACTGGCTGGAGTGATAGGTATGGTCGTCACCCTTGGTGCGCTCACACTGCGGCCAGGCCTTCATGCAGAACACAGTCACGAACCTGGCCACGAACAGTCAGCAACCGAAGCCCAAGCCGGTTGCCGAGATTACCCGACCAGAGCCAACGCCCAGGAACGACTGGGACAAGATCGTGTAAGAGCAGGCAAGGCGAGACGCAATGTCTCGACAGCAACCTGAGCAACCCACCAGCTCAGACAGCCCAGCCACCAAGCAAACCGTATTCAACGATCAGAACTACACCCCGAAGGGCGCGATAAACCTTGTCGACGCGAGAGAGTGGGGCACCGCCGAGCCATACGAACAAACCCGAAAACGCCAGGAAGAACAGAAGATCATGGTGATCGGAGAGCAGAACAGGCCAGAGGATTGGATCTGCTCATACGTCGGGAAGGATGGAAGCCTAAGGCAGCGTGACTGTAAATCGCGGTATCAGTTGAATAACAGGAACTGACGTGGAGCAAGGGAAAGAGCCATCAAATGTCGAGCGGATTTATTGTGCTCGCCAGTCAGAAGCAGATTAGTCCTCCCCCTTTCCTTTCTGACGTTTGATTAAGGGGCGGGCTTTGGCCCGTCCCAGTGAGCGCAGCGAACGACTTGAACCATTTGTTAGCGGCTTAACCGTTTGATGGCAGTTGCTGTGCTGCTTGCTCCAATTTATCTGGCTGTGGATTTCCGTGCTCCACCCAGTCAAAACTAAAAACTCTCATTTGATCTTTTGCATATTCGGTTGCTTTTGCTCCCGTAAAACCGCTGCCAGGAAGGCCAGAATCTTGCTGGACCACCAAGATTGTGAGCGGCGGTAGTTCTTCGATAAGGCAGTAGGATTGAATTGGCTCTAGAAGCTTTCCGAGTCCAGCAGCGGGAACTCCGATTAACTTTGAAAGTATTCCATATGTTAGGGATTGGCGGTTCTTTGCAGCTAACGCCAATACAGCCCAGATTTGACTTGCTCTTTCTGATCTGGTCATGGAGTTTTCCTTAAACTGCTAATGTTTGGTTAAGGGGCCGGCTCTAGCCAGTCCCGAGTGAGCGAAGCGAACGACTTGAACCAGTTGTTAGGCTTCTGACATAGTGTTCTCATATTTGGTTGTGATTGCCTCAAGCCGCTGGATGACTTTGCGACTAAGGACTGTTTTGTAGTCAACCATTCCATGGATAACTTCGTTCCGAATTTTTCGTAGCTCACTTATCTCAGCTGCTTCTTCCGGTTCGAAGACACCTACTCGGACCATTTCGGATATAGCCATCAATGGTGGGCGGGGGCGGCCGCGAAGAGTGCTTAGTTTGTCCTGGTGCGTGTAACTAATAGCGGCAACAACTCTCTCGAAAGAAACCCAAGCTGCGAGAAATTCACCTAATAGTTGGTGTTGATCTTCAGCGGCAAATTCGAGCGTGGTTTCAAATAAATTTTCAAATAATAATTTTGCAAGTTCTGAGTAAATTTCTACCTTGTCTCTATCGACAGTTAGCCCGTTGCCTTGATGGTATAGCTGATTTCGTAAACGGTGAAACCATTCAATCTCACCTAAGTCTATGCCGGATAATTTTTCTGTTGCGTAAGCTTCAAGCGCGTCAAGTAATTTCGGAAAGCTTTCACTGAACTCCGCATATTCCTTTCGCGGCACATTAATTCCATTGATTCTTTTTGGAAGCCCTAGGTATGTCTTTATTGTTAACTCGATTGCGTTGTCAACGGCTAAAAGTGCGAGCCTTCGATTCTTGTCACTATCCTTCCTAAGAAGGGAGATTCCATGTTCAAGAATCTCTTTGGGGCCAGAGGCCCACGGTTGGCTAGCCATAATAGCGGACTCTACGTTTGGTTAAGGGGCAGGCTTTAACCCACCCCAGTGAGCGCAGCGAACGATTTTAACCCCTTGTTAGACGATCACTAATTTGTGTTGAATTGCATATTTCTTGCCTTCACTTTGTAAGTGAATGTCACCGTCGCGATCGCGTACAATATAGCCATTCTTTGCTATATCAGTCAGAATAATGTCTAGCATGATTCGAGACATGCCTACTCTGCGGACTAGGTCTTTGTAATAGGTAAAGTCTTCGCCGCGCTCAAAGTCACCAACGATGAACTCCATAATATCTCTGATAGGATCGCCTGCTTTTTCTGGTGGTATCTCACTTACAGGAGTGAATGGATTGTTGCCGATTTCTGGTTTCTTAAAGATTGGGGAGTTATGAAAGGTTCTAACTAATTCATCAAAACTGAATTCATAGTCATCATCTCGGGAGAAGTTTATAAAGAGCTTGGTTCTTAGGAATGTTGGTACATTGTGCGTACCAAATTGCCGTATGACAGGCAAAACCTTGTTGGAGTCAATGTTTGAAAGCAGGTCGGCCGTGATGATCATTTTTTCGTACCCAACGCCACCTACGCCTGAGTTCGCCTTCTCTACGTACTTGTCAGTGCAGATCATAACTACGTAGTCTGAGTCAGCCAGGTGAGTTTCCATGAAATGCGGAAGATCATCCCCAGGGCGCAACTCCCATTGATCAATTATTGCATCTACACCACTATTTCTTAACCGTGTGGCAAGATCTAGAACCCACTTTTTATGTTCTTGTGAGTCATGCGAGTAGGATATGAAAACTTTTGGGGCTGACATGTGATCCCTTCGTCTTGTCAAAAAGCATAACGATAAATTAGGCGACATTGCTGTCACATAACACCCCCAATAAGATCTGATAATCAACCATAAGTCGGCACAAGCCTTTGATTTATCGCGTATCAAAGGTGAGAAACACGACACGCTCAGGTTGGAAAAGCGACACCGATGACCTAAAGCACAGGGGCGTGATGGCCAGAAGCTAGCCATAGCCGCCGAACCTGTCTAGCTGGCGTGTCGAAAAAGTGTCGAAATCAACGGGCGACACAAGGCCGCAGTGGGCAGGAGGGAAGGGGCGAAAGCCCCGATTTTTCTAGCGTTGGGCTGGGAAGGGCAGTAGCGGGCAGTGGTTCAAACGGGTTCGACTCTCACTGCCTTCCGCCACTTTCAAGGCGCAGGTTCACTCCCTCGTTGCTCGCTACAGGAGCCTGATGATCCTGCGAGGGGGAGGGGCGGTACCTGGTAGCGGATGATTGCCGGCTCAGGCACGTTTCTCGCCTACGTAGGAGACCTCGTCGCGCAGCATGCGAAGGTCTACGGCATCCTGATTGAGGCGGTGGACGAGGCGGAGCATCTGCTGGCGCAGTACCTCGTCCCGGGTGTTCTCTGCGGCGCGCATCAGCGCGAATGCCGCGTCTTCATTGTTGCTTGCTATGGAGTCTAGCGACTTGCGTACGTTGCGGATCAAGGTGAAACCCTCGGTTTAGACGCGTGCAAGGTAGGCAATGAATGTTACTGAAATGTTGCAGCGCATCAGCGTCGGACGAGTGGACAGGCCGAGAAACGCGGCTATCGTCATATTTTTGCAATGTCGTAGAGGGAGATTGGAGTAGCACCCTGAGCACGTGGGTGCTGCTCATACCTACTAGGCAAGGCCAACCGCATGGTTGGCCTTTTTTTTACCCGACCTGCCGATCTGAACCCGTATACCGATGGAGGCAGCATGGATATCTCGATTGAAAAGGTTGAGAGCAAGGGGACCGAGCAATGGATCGTCTGTACAGGCTCGCTGAAGATGAGTTTCAACGATCAGCCGTCTGCAATGGCGTTCTCGAGCAAGCTGAAGGAACGGGTTGAAGCGCCCCACTCGCTGCCAGTGATCGAGTCCGAGGCGTTCGAGCAGGTGACCGAGTTGGACTGCATCATCTGATGAGCCGAGGGTTCTTGCGCTTCGGGCGGGTGTCGGACGCGCCAGGAGTCCTTGAGCAAAGGGGGCATCCCATCGAGCAGAGTCGCCTCTCACTGCCTTCGGCCGGCCTCGGCAACTGTGTCGATAGACGCTGATTCCTCCATGGCCTGTAACATCCGGCTGGTTCCCGAGCCCCAGTTGCTGATGACTTTGATGGCATCCGCCAACGGAATGTCGACGGGATGGACCCGGGCGCCGTCCATGACGTAGGTGGCACCGGCAAAGGGCGTGGGGATCGACGGGACGAAGATGGTGAAGCGTGAGTCGTCGAGTATCTCGATGATGAAGGCCGGAGCCAGTGATCCGTGGATCTCTACGAGGGCTGGTTTCCAGATGCTGTCCTTGTTCTGACCTGCCAGCTGGTGGCTGAGGCTGCGAAACAGGGTATAGCCCGGAATCTTCTCGATGATGGTGCTTTCCAGTCTGACTCTGGCCCTGTGGCCGAGTGTGGTGCGCATGGCCAGGCCAAGGAGGAAGCACAGGGTCAGGACCAGCAGCAGCGACAGAATCTGCTCGGCCGGCAGATCTTCCGGTAGCAGGTGGATGAGTGGGTGGATCAGCCGCTCGGTCGATTGCATGCCCTTGAGCAGAACGATGATCGCCAGATATACGGGGATGATGAGCAGCAAGCCTGCCAGTATGCATTTCCCTGCGAACACAAGCGCCTGCTTCATGGCTGCTCTCCTTCCGTTGGCTGGTTGCATGCTCAGATGCGGCTGCCGAGCTGGCGGCCGTATGAGGTGGATCGTTATTTCGCGGCCCGAATCGTGAGAAAAGGTACGCCCCCTGGAATGCCTTGTTGGGCCCGTACATGCGCCGGATGAGTGACGCATCGCGTTTGTTGTTACGGTGGGCTGAGGCATGCAGAGCTTAGTACATGCGGGTGTTTTGTCATGGCCGACGGGACCTGCCTGGCAGTGCTGAGCCGTTGTCCTTGAGCCGTTGCACGAACGGATCGATGGCGCGTCGTGCCCAGGTGCGTCTGCTAGCCTTTGGCGGTGCACTTCGCATGCCCGACACGCGGCACCGATGCCTGATGCAGCAGGCATTACTCTCACACCCATCGGCCCTTTGGGGCCTTTCAGGCAGGGACGCACGATGAACAGACACGCGTTTGCTGTGGTTTCTTTCCGTTGGTTGCTGGCGCTACTGCTCTGTCTGTCATCACTGGCAAGCGCCGCAGAGCCATTGCCGAGCTGGAAGGAGGGGCCTTCCAGGCAGGCGATCCTGCGGTTCGTCGACGCGGTGACCCGCGAAGGGGCGGAGGACTACGTGGCGCCTGCCGAGCGCATTGCCGTGTTCGATAACGACGGCACGCTGTGGAGCGAGCTGCCCATGTATTTCCAGGTGTTGTTCGCCTTCGACGAGGTCAGGCGCCTGGCACCTGAAAATCCCCAGTGGCAGACCACCCAGCCGTTCAAGGCTGTGCTGGAGGGGGATCGGAAAACCCTGAGCGAGAGTGGCATGCAGGGTGTCATGCAGATCGTCACGGCCACGCACACCGGTATCACCACTGCGGAGTTCTCTGCCAGGGCTCGCGCCTGGCTGGCCAGCGCCAGGCACCCTGAAAACGGCAGACGGTATACCGAGCTGGTCTTCCAGCCGATGCTGGAGCTGCTCGACTACCTGCGTGCGCATGGCTTCAAGACCTACATCGTGTCAGGCGGCGAGGTGACGTTCATCCGTGCCTTTGCCGATGAGGTCTATGGCATTCCGCCAGAACAGGTGATCGGCACTACCTTCGCTACGCAGTTTCAGGACCAGGGCGGCAAGTTGTCGATCCTGCGCCAGCCCAGGTTGTTGCACAACGATGATGGTCCCGGCAAACCGGTCAGCATCGAGCAGGTCATCGGGCGTCGGCCAATCCTGGCATTTGGCAATTCCGATGGGGATCTGCAGATGCTGCAGTGGACTGCGGAAGGTAACGGCCGGCGTCTGCTGGGCCTGGTCCATCACGCCGACGCTCGGCGGGAATGGGCTTATGACCGCGACTCGCATTTCGGCCATCTGGACAAGGCGCTGGATGAGGCGCGCCGCAGAGGCTGGACAGTCGTCGATATGGCTGGCGAATGGCGTCGTGTTCACCCTTTCGAGACATTGCAGCCCTGACGGCGGCGTTACCTCAGCCCCTGTACGCCATCGTTGCCTGGGTCGAAGCCGTCGCGCGCCATCCGCTCGGCGAATGCCTGACGGGCGGCTGCGCCAGTGAGCAGTTGCGTTTTCAGCAGCGCCAGGTCATCGGCTATCAGCCTCACCAGCCAGCCGCTTCCATAGCAGTCCAGGTTGATCAGGGCCGGGCGCCGGACGACTTCGGCGTTGCTGCTGTGCAGGATGCCGCTCAGCGGGCTGCGTGTGGAGGAGGCGGCCTTGGCGAACTCCACGACGCCGAAGCTGCGGTTCTGCTCGATGCGCTGACCGTCGCGCTTGGGCGTGAAGGCGAAGATCTGCCCGTATAGTGCGCAGCCATATGCGGTCAGGCCCAGAGTGAGGCAGCCATCCGCTTCTTCGCGCAGCCACAGGTTGTGCTCCGGGGCGTAGAGCAGATTGTCGGGAAAGGCCAGGCCGTGCAGGTTCATGGCGGTCCTCAGAGGGTCAGCACGCGATCGTATTCCAGAATCATCTGCGCCAGTTCACCGCCACTGGCGATCTCGTCCAGCTCGGGGATCAGGGCGTTCTCATCGATGACGACGCCCGGCGCACGGCACATCAGCACGCGCGCTCCCGCCAGTTTCGCTTGCTGGATGAAGAGGCGAATCGGCTCGCCCTGTTCGCTGGCGCGCAGGGTGTCGGCGACCGACTGCTGCGCGAGCTGCGCGGCTTCACCACTGAGGAACAGGGTGACCTCGGCGTCCATGCAGGCCAGCAGGGTGGCGGTGTGAAAGGGCGCGGCGCAGCGGGCCGGGGTGCTGGGGCCGCTGCTGACGATGATCAGCACACGTCGCACCGCACTCACAAGGGTTTCTCCAGTTGCACCAGGGCGACGCGGCTGCCATCCGGGGCGCGACGCTCGACGATGCCGACGGTGCGGTAGCCCATGCGGCTGTAGAGCAGCAGGCCGCCCGCGTTGGCATTGAAGCAGGACACCTTCATCAGCGGCACCTTGTAGTGTTCGCGGGCGATGCGCTCCATCACGCTGACCAGGTACTGCGCCACCCCCCGGCTGCGTGCCCAGGGCGCCACCATCAGGTTGCCCAGGGCGCAGAATTCGCCGTGTTGCCACTGGTAGAAGTTGGCGAAGCCGGCGATCCTGCCGTCCAGCTCCACGACGACACTGTCGCGGCGCTCGGCGATGGCGGCGGCGAGCTGGCCGACATCCAGCGGCCAGATGGCCTTGGGGTAGCAGAAGAACAGTTCATCGGCGTTCTGTGGAAAGCCGACCACGGTCTGGAGGTCGGCGGCCGTGGCGGGGCGGTGCTGCAGGTGGGCATTCACGCGCTGCGCTCCTCGTTCAGCGTGGTGGATATTGCGAGAGCACCTGGGTGACGGTGTCGCGGATCGCCCGTTCCCGCTCGGCGGGGCTCGGCGGCTGGTTGCGCATGATCTGCTCGCCGCTGCCGCGCCAGACCAGCTTGCCGTCGCGGGCGTCGTACAGGTCGATCTGCAGGGTGGCGACCTTGTAGTCGACGCGCCGGGTTTCGGTGAAGGCCGGGCCGCCCCAGTAGCCTCCCCAGTACCCGCCCCAGCCGCCCCCGTACTGGGTGGTGATCTGGTCCTGGCGCTCGTCGACGATCAGTACGCTCTGTACCTTCAGGTCGCCCCGGCCGGCGCTGGCCTGGCGCAGGCCTCGCTGCTCGAGCTGGTCGGCGACGGCCTGGCTGATGCGGGCCTCGGTGATGTCGCTCTTGAGGCGCGCGTCATCGGGTTGGTAGAGCAGTTTGGCGTCCTTCCAGCTCCAGCTGCGATAGGCGGAGAAGTCGCGGCCGGGGTCGAAGTCGTGCTCAAGGCTGACGCTGGCGCAGCCGCTCAGCAGCAGGGTGAGAAGCAGGTAGGGCAGGGCGCGCATGATGAGCTCCAGTGCGTTCGATCAATAGGGAGGGTAGCCGTCCAGCGCGGCCCGGATGGCCACGCGCATGGCCTCGGCCTGGGCGCTCTGGTCCTTGCCGGCGATGGCTTCGCCGCTGCCGGACCAGACCACCTGGCGGTCACGCGGGTCGATCAGTTCGATGCGTACCACGGCGACTTTCTGTTCGTAGGTGCGCACGATGGGCACGCTGCCCCAGGCACCGTAGTGGCGATCCCAGCGGCTGCCGGCACCGTAGTAGCCACCGACATCGTCGTAGTACTGGCGCTGGCGGGTTTCCTGGCTGATGCGGGCGCGCACCAGCAGATCGCCGGGGCCCTGCAGGGCGGGGCGCAGGCCGTACTGGTCGAGGCCGGCGCTGACGCTTTCGGCCAGTTGCTCGCCGCCCGGCGCGCGGCCGTCGAGCCAGCTCCAGCTGCGGTAGCGGCCGTAGTCGCGCTGGGCCGCCGGATAGGCGCTGTGGTCGAAGGTGCTGGCCGCACCTGGGGGCGCCGGCGGCATCGGCAGCGATTCGGCCTGGTACGGATTCGGGCTCTGGCAGGCCGCCAGCAGGGGCAGGACGAGTAAGGCTATGGCGGTGCGCATGGTCGTCTCCGTGGTCGCGCGCGGCATCTCCGATGAGGTTCAGGCTACGCCGCCCGGCCTGCTTCGTCCAACGTGCTCAGCGCGGTCGGCAGATCCAGTGCAGGTAGCGACCCAGGCCGGCGAAGGTGGGGTGGCGACGGTGCGCCAGCTCCATTTCCAGCAGGTCGACCAACTCGGCCTTGGCCTGGAACTCCTGCGGCATGTAGTCGTGGAACACGCGCACGCCGCTACGGCTTTCGACCTGCCAGTGCTGCTCGAGTTGCGTGGCCAGTTCGCGCGGGTCGACAGGGCGTTGCGGGGTCAGGCTCTGGCCTTCACCGGCGAAGCGCTCCTTGCGCAGCTTGCGGAAGTGCCCCTTGAGCAGGTTGCGGTAGATCAGCGCATCCTTGTTGTAGAAGGCCAGCGACAGCCAGCCGTTCTTCTCGGTCAGCTGGTGCAGTACCGGCAGGATGGCGGCCGGTTCGGCCAGCCATTCCAGTACGGCATGGCAGAGCACCAGGTCGTAGGGCTGCTGCAGCTGGCCGAGCAGTTCCTGCCAGGGGGCCTGGATGAAGGCGGCGCTCTGTCCGGCCTCGGCGAAGCGCTGGCGCGCGCCGATGAGCATCGGCTCGGCAGGTTCGGCGAGGGTGACGTCATGGCCGCGCTGGGCCAGCCACAGGCTCATGTGGCCGAGCCCGGCGCCAACGTCGAGCACGCGCAGCTTGCGCTCCGGCAAGGCTTCGGCCAGGTCGGCCTGGAGCACGGCCAGGCGGATCGCACCCTTGGCGCCGCCGTAGATCTTCTCGGCGAAGCGGGTGGCGAGTTCATCGAAGTGGCGGTCGCTCATTTGAGGAAGCGCCGTTCGTTGTCGGCGAGCTTGTCGAGCACCGCCTGATTCATGTCGAGGCCCAGTTCGCTGCACAGTTGCAGGAGATAGAGGACCACGTCGGCCACTTCCTGCCCTGCGTGGGCGAGCTGTTCAGGGGGCAGCTGGCGCGACTGTTCTTCGCTCAGCCATTGGAAGATCTCCACCAGTTCGGCCATTTCCACGCTGGCGGCCATGGCCAGGTTCTTCGGGCTCTGGTAACGACGCCAGTCGTTGTGATCGCGAATGGCGTGCATGCGGGCGGTGAGTTCGGGCAGGTTCATCGGCTGGCTCCTTTCGAGCCGCATAGCTTCGGCGCGAACGCCATGTGCTGCAAGCGGTGCGTGTAGCCCGCATGCAATCCGGGGCCTCGCTTCGGCAGCCTTCCCGGAGCATGTTCAGGCCTGGTGTCGATGCGCTGTTGCCGGCGATCACGCGTTGCCGCTGATCGTCGGCAAGCCGGCTCCTGCACCAAGCGTGTTTGCCGCCCTGGGTCAGCGTTCCAGCGGCTGCCAGCTCCCGGCCATGTGCGGCGTATCCTGCTCGCCGATCAGGTGGAACTGGCCAGCGGGTGCAGCTGCACTGGCTTGCAGGGCCACGTGGGTGGGCAGCAGGACCGGTTTCTGGAAGCGCACCTCGACTTCGTAGCCGGCCAGCGGCAGGTGCTCCTGCAGCGCTGCCAGGCTGCGCGCCTTGTTCCACAGCCCATGGGCGATGGCGCGAGGGAAGCCGAACAGCCGCGCGGTGACGGCGAACAGGTGAATCGGGTTGTAGTCGCCGGCCACGCGCGCATAGCGGCGGCCGGTGTCGGCAGGGGCGGACCAGTTGGCCAGTGGCGCCAGCTCCAGTGGCGTTCGTTCGGTACGCGGTTGCGCCTGGCCGTCGAGGCGCAGGGCGCGGCAGAGGATGCGGCTGTCGCCTTCCCAGAGCAGGCCGAGCTGGTCTTCCAGGCGGGTGATCAGGCTGAAGGTCGCGCCCTTGTCATGGGGTTGCAGATCGGCCACCTGCACGCTGACCTGGAACGGCCCCAGCCCGCCCAGCGGGCGCAACACGCGGATACGATTCTCCAGGTGCACCAGGCCCAGCAGCGGGAAGGGGAAGCGCCGGTCGGTGAGCAATTGCATCTGCAGGCCGAAGGCGAGCACATGCGGGTACACCGGCGGCAGGTAGGGGCTGTCATCGATGGCGCAGACCTGGCGATAGCGCGCCAGGTGCTGCGGGTCCACTTCCACGCGGCAGCGCAGGCCGAGATCGGGCAGCTGGCGGCCGGTCACCTTGCGCCGCAGGGCTGCGCGCAGGAACAGGCCGGGCAGGGCCGACGGGGTGTCGAGATCGAGCCAGTCGATGGCCATTGGGCGAACTCCTTGGCGAATGGATGGCAGCAGCTTAACCGCCGCTGACGCGCTGGCATTGGCTGTGCTGCCTGGCGTGCATGCCGGGCAGCCAATCCCTCTGCTGCGCGGTTTGCGCACGGCGGCCCGCTGCCCCTAAGATGGCGCCGTTCACGAATAACGCTCACTAATAAGAAGAACAGCAGGAATCATGCGTGATCTGACCGACGATGTGGCGCTGATGCGCCCGGTAATCGATGCCCTGCGCGCCAGCGGAACCGACCCCGACCGTGTGCTGGTACGGGTTGGCCTGCCCCCTGGCGGACTCCCGGCTGGCCGCTTCCCGCATGCCGCGCAGGCAGCGTTCTGGAAAGCCGCCAGCGAAGAGTGCGGCGAGGCGCATGTGGGATTGTTCCTGGCCGAGCATCTGCCGGCGTTCCATGGCCTGCTCCTGGAATACCTGTTCCTCTCCAGTGAAACCTTCGGCGCCGGTCTGCGCCATGCGCTGCGCTACGTGCGGCTGCTCTCCGATACCCTCAACGCCCATCTTGCCGTCGACGGCGAGATGGCGGTGCTGACACTCGGTGTCGAAGCCGATACCCCGCGGCACTTTCCGGAGATGCTCGCAGGCGCGGTGATCCGCCTGTTCGCCGCCTTGACCGAAAACGACTTTCGTCCACGTGAGGTGCGCTTCATGCACGCCGAGGGCGCGCCGGCCGAGCGCTACCAGGCGGTCTATGGTTGCCCGGTACGGCTGGGGGCCGAGGACTGCGCGCTGCTGTTCGACGCCGCGGTGCTGGACAAGGCCTCGCGCCATGCCGCCCCGGAACTGCTGCGCATGCACGAATCCCTGGCGCGGCGGCAGCTGGCCGAGGTGGAGCGCCTGGACCTGGTGCGCCAGGTACGCGAGCTGATCGCCGAGCTGCTGGTCGACGGTGGCGCGACGCTGGAACAGGTGGCCGGCCGCCTCAACATGCCGGCCCGACGCTTGCGTGAGCGCCTGGCGATGGCCGGCGTGCGCTTCAACGACCTGATCACCGATTACCGCTGCCGGCTGGCCAAGGACCTGCTGCTCAAGACCGACGAGCGTATCGAGGTGATCGTCGAGCGCACCGGCTTTTCCGAGCCGAGCACCTTCTACCGTGCGTTCAAGCGCTGGGTGGGGGAGACCCCGGTGGAGTTCCGCAAACGCGGCAAGGCGTGACGCGGGAAGTGGCCGGCGCTTGAGTGGCGACGGTCGCCGCCCATCCCTGCCTCGCTGCACGCTTCTGTCGTAGTGCACCGAACCCCGACGCGCTCCTGATTGCAGGCTACGCGCCGGGTCGTTGCGGCTAGGCCCCGAGCAGGCTCTGTCCGCACACCCGCAGCACCTGCGCGGTGACTGCGCCGGAACCGGGCTGGGCGAACCAGGCCACGGCCTCGGCGACATCTTGTGGCAGGCCGCCCTGGCTCATCGAGTTCATGCGGCGCCCGGCTTCGCGGATGCCCAGCGGAATGGCGGCGGTCATCTGGGTCTCGATGAAACCCGGCGCCACTGCGTTGATGCTGATGCCTTTCTTGCCCAGTGCCGGCGCCCAGGCCTGGGCGAGGCCGATGACCCCGGCCTTGCTCACGGCGTAGTTGGTCTGGCCCATGTTGCCGGCGATGCCGCTGATCGAGGCGATCAGCACCACGCGGCCGTTGTCGTGCAGCTTGTCGGCGTCCAGCAGCGCCTGAGTCAGTACCTGCGGCGCCTTGAGGTTGACGTCGATCACCGAGTTCCAGAACGCATCGCTCATCTTCGCCAGGGTCTTGTCGCGGGTGATGCCGGCGTTGTGCACGACGATATCCAGCCCCTCGGGCAGGGCGTCGACCAGACGCTGTGGCGCGTCCTCGGCACAGATGTCCAGGGTCACGGCCCGGCCGCCCAGGCGCGCGGACAGGGCCTGCAGCGCATCGGCCGCCTGCGGGACATCGAGCAGCACGACCTCGGCCCCATCGCGGGCGAGCACCTCGGCGATGGCGGCACCGATACCGCGTGAGGCGCCGGTGACCAGGGCCTTCTTGCCGGCCAGCGGCCGTGTCCAGTCCTTCACCTGTTCAGCGCAGGCGCCCAGGCGCAGCACCTGGCCGGAGACGTAGGCGCTCTTCGGCGACAGGAAGAAGCGCAGCGCGCCTTCCAGTTGCTGGTCGCCGCCCTTGCCGACATAGAGCAGCTGCACGCTGCCGCCACGACGGATTTCCTTGCCCAGCGAGCGGGTGAAGCCTTCCAGCGAGCGTTGCACGCTGGCGGCGATGGGGTCTTTGATCGACTCGGGTGCGCGCCCCAGCACCACCACACGGGGGCTGTTGGCCAGGCCCTTGAAGGTCGGCTGGAAGAAATCACGCAGTTCGATCAGCTGCTCGAAACGGGTCAGGTGGCTGGCGTCGAACACCAGGGCCTTGAGCCTGGGGCCGTGCTCGGCGGTCCAGCGCGGCAGCTCCAGCTGGCCCTCGCGCGCGGCGAACAGCTGGTCGGTGAGCTTGTTGGCGAACGGCAGTACGCTCTTCAGCAGGTCACCCTCGCCCCCGAACAGCAGGGCGCCGTCCACCGGTCTGACTCGGCCGGCCATCCAGCGCTCCAGGCGTACCGGGGCCGGCAGGCCGAGTGCGCCGACCAGGCGACGGCCAGTGGAGGAGTTGGCGAAGGCGAGGTAACGGTCGGACATGAAAGACTCCTGCGGACGAATCGGAAGTGCTGCCACTGTACGCGGCAGTCGGCAAAGCGCAATTGACTCTGTTGCCTCATGTGCCGGCAAGGCGGCCAATGTTCGCAACGGCGCGAGGTTTAGCCTGTGCGGCCAGAAGGCTAAAGTGTAAACCTGACATTCTCCGGGGGCCGGCTGACGCGCAGTCGCTCGTCTCTTCGCTCTCTCGACCAGCAAGGAGTCCTCATGACCCAGTTGCGCCGGGTCGCCATCGTAGGCGGCAACCGTATTCCGTTCGCCCGTTCCAACACCCTCTACGCCCGGGCGAGCAACCAGGAGATGCTGACCAGCGCCCTCGAGGGCTTGGTCGAGCGTTTCAACCTGCACGGCGAGCGCCTCGGCGAAGTGGTCGCCGGTGCGGTGCTCAAGCATTCGCGTGACTTCAACCTGACCCGCGAGTGCGTGCTGGGCTCGCGCCTGGCGCCGGAAACCCCGGCCTACGACCTGCAGCAGGCCTGCGGAACCGGCCTCGAAGCGGCGATTCTGGTGGCCAACAAGATCGCCCTCGGGCAGATCGACTGCGGTATCGCCGGTGGCGTCGACACCACCTCCGATGCCCCCATCGGCGTCAACGAAGGGCTGCGCCAGATTCTGCTGGAGGCCAATCGTGGCAAGAGCACCGGCGACAAGATCAAGAGCCTGCTGAAGATTCGTCCGCGCCACCTCGCGCCGCATATTCCGCGCAATGGCGAGCCGCGTACCGGGCTGTCGATGGGCGAGCACTGCGAGCTGATGGCGCAGCGCTGGGCCATCCCCCGTGACGAGCAGGACCAGCTGGCGCTGGCCAGTCACCAGAAGCTGGCGGCGGCCTACGCCGAGGGCTGGCAGGACGATCTGATGACGCCGTTCCTGGGCCTGACCCGCGACCAGAACCTGCGCCCGGACATCAGCGCGGAGAAGCTCGCGACGCTCAAGCCCTGCTTCGAACGCGGTCCGCGTGGCACCCTGACGCCGGCCAACTCCACACCGTTGACCGATGGCGCTTCGGTGGTACTGCTGGCCAGTGAAGAGTGGGCCAAGGCCCGTGGCCTGCCGGTGCTCGCTTACCTGCGCGACGGCGAGGCGGCAGCGGTGGATTTCGTCCAGGGCAAGGAGGGGTTGCTGATGGCGCCGGTCTACGCCGTGCCGCGCCTGCTGGCGCGCAACGGCCTGACCCTGCAGGACTTCGACTACTACGAGATTCACGAGGCGTTCGCCGCCCAGGTGCTGTGCACGCTCAAGGCCTGGGAGGATGCCGAATACTGCAAGGAGCGCCTGGGGCTGGAGGCCGCGCTGGGCTCCATCGACCGCAGCAAGATGAACGTCAAGGGCAGTTCGCTCGCCGCCGGACACCCGTTCGCCGCGACGGGCGGGCGCATCGTCGCCAACCTGGCCAAGCTGCTGGCGGCGGCCGGCGAGGGGCGCGGGCTGATCTCCATCTGCGCTGCAGGCGGTCAAGGTGTGACCGCAATCCTCGAACGGTAATCCAATACGGGTGGCCACAAGTCATCGTGGTCACGCGATGTAAGCAACTCCGTGATTCGGGCGGCCCGCGTAGCGCGTGGCCGCCCTTTTTTTCGCCCTGCTGCAGCGCTCAGCCCGGCGCGAAGCCGTAAAGCCTTGCGGGTGCAGGGCTGCAGCGTCGCGCCCTAGCCGCGCGCGCGATGGTGCTCCAGCAGCGCTTCGATCGGGTGGCGCAGGCGCTGCTGGCGCAGGCGCTGGGTCTGGCTTCGGCAGGAGTAGCCGGTGGCCAGTGCTTCGCCGGCGTCCTCACGAGCCAGGGCCGGCTCCCAGGACTGGGCGAAGATCGCCCGTGACGTCTCCAGGTTGCGCGCCTCGTGCCCGTAGGTGCCGGACATGCCGCAGCAGCCGGTGGCCTGTGTCGCCAGTTGCAGGCCTGCCTGGCGGAACACCTGGCCCCACAGGGCCGTGGCAGCGGTGGCGTTGGTCTTCTCGGTGCAGTGTGCCAGCAGCCGGTAGCTGCCGCTCGGCGCCTCGGCGTCGCTGCTCGGCAGCACCTCGGCCAGCCATTCCTGCGGCAGCAGCACCGCTGGGCAGTCGAGGCCGTCGAGCTTGGCGTATTCCTGGCGGTAGACCAGGGTCATGGCCGGGTCCAGGCCCACTAGCGGAATGCCGAAGTTCGCCAGTGCCTGCAGGCGCCGGGCATTGCGCCGGGCGGTGCGGGCGAAGGCACCGAGGAAGCCCTGAACGTGCAGCGGCTTGCCGTTGGCCGAGTAGGGCGCCAGCAGTACCCGATAGCCGAGGCGGCTGGCCAGTTCGATGAAGGCGGCGAACACCGGTGTCTCGAAGTAGCGGGTGAAGGCGTCCTGCACCAGGATCAGGCTTCTGGCGCGCAGGCTCTCGTCCAGTTCGGCCAGGCGCTTTGGCGTCGCCGTCTGCACGGCGAAGCGCCGGCAGGTGGCGCGAAAGTCGAAGTCGCTGAGCGTCGGGCTGTCGACCATGCCCAGGCGTTCGGCCAGCAGCGTATTGACCAGGCGCGAGCCCATCGGCGCGTTGTACAGCCAGGGCAGGTGGGCCAGCAGCGGCAGGCTGAACTCCAGCGAGCCGATCAGGTAGTCGCGCAGCGGGCGCAGGTAGCGGCGGTGGTAGAGCTCGAGGAAGCGCGAGCGGAACTCCGGCACGTTGACCTTGATCGGGCATTGCCCCGCGCAGGACTTGCACGCCAGACAGCCGGCCATGGCGTCGTAGACCTCGTGGGAGAAGTCGTCGCCACCCTGGCGGCTGTTGCGCCAGCGTTCGGGCAGCGTGCGCAGGAACTGCAACGGGCCGCTGGCGACCGGAGCCAGTACGTCGACGCCGGCCAGGCCCTGCAGGCGCAGCCATTCGCGAATCAACGAGGCGCGGCCCTTGGGCGATTGCACGCGCTCGCGGGTGGCCTTCCAGGATGGGCACATGGCGTCGTTGGGGTCGAAGTTGTAGCAGGCGCCGTTGCCGTTGCAGTGCACGGCGCTGCCGTAGCTCTGCCACACGCGCTCGTCGATCTGCCGGTCCAGGTCGCCGCGCATCACCACTTCGTCGATCTTCAGCAGGGCTTCGTCACTGCCCAGGGGCGTGGCGATCTTGCCCGGGTTGAGCTGGTTGTGCGGGTCGCAGGCGTGCTTCAGCGCCTGCAGCGACGGGTACAGCTCGCCGAAGAAGGCCGGCGCGTATTCCGAGCGCACCCCCTTGCCGTGCTCGCCCCAGAGCAGCCCGCCGTAGCGCTGGGTCAGCTCCGCCACGGCGTCGGAGATCGGCCGTACCATGGCCGCCTGGGCCGGGTCCTTCATGTCCAGTGCCGGGCGCACGTGCAGCACGCCGGCATCGACGTGGCCGAACATGCCGTAGGCCAGGCCGTGGCCGTCGAGCAGAGCTCGGAACTCGGCGATGAACTCGGCGAGATGCTCCGGCGGCACGGCGGTGTCTTCGACGAACGGCTGCGGGCGCACCTCGCCCTCGACGTTGCCGAGCAGGCCCACCGCGCGCTTGCGCATGGCGTACACGCGGGTCACGGCGGCGCGGCCTGTCGCCAGGGTGTGGCCCAGGCGCTGCACGCTGCTGTCGTGCTGCAGGTGCCGGGCGAAGGCGGCGACGCGGGCGTCGACTTCCTCCGGCTCATCGCCGCTGAATTCCACCAGGTTGATGCCCAGGGTCGGGACGTCCGGATTCTGCGGGAAGTACTCGGCCACGCCATGCCAGACGATGTCCTGCATGGCCAGCAGGAGCACCTTGGAGTCCACCGTCTCGATCGACAGCGGCTGATGTTCGAGCAGCGCGCGGGCATCGCGCAGGGCGTCCATGAAGCTGGCGTAGCGCACGTTGACCAGCACCGAGTAGCGCGGGATCGGCAGTACGTTGAGCTTGGCCTCGACGATCAGCCCCAGCGAGCCTTCGGCGCCACACAGCACGCTGTTGAGGTTGAAGCGTCCGTCGGCCTCGCGCAGGTGCGCCAGGTCGTAGCCGGTCAGGCAGCGGTTGAGCTTGGGAAAGCGCGCCTCGATCAGCTCGGCCTTCTCGCGCTGGATGGCCTCGGCGCAGCGGTACAGCTCGCCGACCCGGTCCTGGCGCGCCAGCTGCTGGGCCAGTTGCTCGTCGTCCAGTGCGGCACTGCGCAGGCGCTCGCCGCCGAGCAGCACGCTGTCGAGTTCGAGCACATGGTCGCGGGTCTTGCCGTAGGTGCAGCTGCCCTGGCCGCTGGCGTCGGTGTTGATCATGCCGCCGATGGTGGCGCGGTTGGAGGTGGACAGCTCCGGGGCGAAGAACAGGCCGTGCGGCTCGAGGGCGGCGTTGAGCTGGTCCTTGACCACGCCGCTCTGCACCCGCACCCAGCGCCCTGCAGGGTCGATCTCGAGAATCCGGTTGAGGTGCCGCGACAGGTCCACCACCACGCCGTCGGTCAACGACTGGCCGTTGGTGCCGGTGCCGCCGCCGCGTGGCGTCAGGCGCACGCTGCGATGGGCCGGTTCGGCGGCGACACGGGCCAGGACCTGCACGTCTTCCGCATCCAGCGGGAACACCGCCGACTGCGGCAGGCGCTGGTAGATCGAGTTGTCGGTGGCCAGTACCGTGCGGCTGGCGTGATCGCGGGCGATCTCGCCGCGGAAGCCGGCGCTGCGCAGGGCGTCGAGAAAGGCCAGGTAGGGGGCCGCCGGTGCGGCGGGCGTGGGGATGCGGGCAATCATGGTCGGTTCTCGGCAGATGGCCGTTCAAACCTTCTGAATGCGAAGGGCTACGGCTCGGTATCGTTATGGATGATGTGGATTTTCCAAGGGCCATGACCGTGCTACAAGGGTATTTTTCGCGATCAATTCATGAGGAATATGAATGAATCACCGGCGCCTGACGCCTTCGATGTCGCTGCTGCTGGCCTTCGAGGCCGCTGCCCGGCACGAGAGCTACACCCGTGCAGCCAGGGAGCTGTCGCTGACGCAGAGTGCGGTCAGTCGTCAGGTGCAGGCGCTGGAAGCGCAGCTGGGCGTGCGCCTGTTTCGCCGCGAGGGGCGCAACATCGTGCTGACCGACGTGGGCCGGTTGTACCTGCGTGAACTCGGCGATGCCCTGGCGCAGATCCGCAGCGCCACGCTGCAGGCGGTGGCCTATGGCTCCGGCATGGGCACCTTGCGCCTGGCGCTGTTGCCGACCTTCGGCTCGACCTGGCTGCTGCCCCGGCTGAATCGCTTCTACGCGGCCAACCCCGGCGTGCAGGTGCATGTGCATTCGCGCATCCAGGCGGTGGATTTCGCCGACGGCGAGATCGACGCGGCGATCACCGTCGGCAGCGGCGACTGGCCGGAACTGGTGGTGCACCCGCTGCTGGAAGAAACCATGGTGGTGGTCGCCAGCCCTGCGCTGCTGGCGGCGGGCGAGGTGGTCGACGCCGAGACCATCGCCGCGCAGACGCTGCTGCAGGTGGCCAGCCATCCGCCGCTCTGGGCCAGCTGGTTCGCCCGCCATGGCCTGGCGCCGGAGCGCATGCGCAGCGGGCCCAACTTCGAGCTGACCTCGCACCTGTTGCAGGCAGTGCGCAGCGGTATCGGCGTGGGCCTGGTGCCGCAGTTGCTGGTGGCGGACGACGTGCGCCATGGCCATCTGCTGCGCGTCGGCGAAGCGATTCCCAGCCAGCGCACCTACTGCCTGACCTACCCGCCGCGCAACGCGGTGCTGCCCTCGCTCAAGGCGTTCCGCCAGTGGCTGCTCGCCGAACTTGGCCGTTGAGCGCGGCACCTGTGGCGGCCTGTCACGCGGCAAATCACCACAGCGCCAGGTGGCCCATTAGCGGCTAGTCTTTCAACGTGCATTGATCCAGATCAATGCCGCGTTTCGCGCGTCGTCTCCAGCGGCTTGCCGGCCGTTGCTCATATCATAAGAACAATTCCAGCGCGTTCGACTCCAACACTCGGAGTCTATGGCTCGGCTTTGCGTGCCGGGGCCGAGATAACCCTGAATGAGGATGTAACATGTTCGGCCTAGAGGCGCTCGATCTCGCCCGAATCCAGTTTGCCTTCACCATTTCGTTCCACATCATCTTTCCCGCCATCACCATCGGTCTGGCCAGTTATCTGGCCGTGCTCGAAGGGCTGTGGCTGAAGAGCGGCAACACCGTGTACCGCGATCTCTACCACTTCTGGTCGAAGATCTTCGCGGTCAACTTCGGCATGGGGGTGGTCTCCGGCCTGGTCATGGCCTATCAGTTCGGTACCAACTGGAGCGCCTTCTCCGACTTCGCCGGGGCGGTCACCGGACCATTGCTGACCTACGAGGTGCTCACCGCGTTCTTCCTCGAGGCGGGCTTCCTCGGCGTCATGCTGTTCGGCTGGAACCGCGTCGGCCCGGGCCTGCACTTCTTCTCCACGGTGATGGTGGCCATCGGCACGCTGATCTCGACCTTCTGGATTCTCGCCTCCAACAGCTGGATGCATACCCCGCAGGGCTTCGAGATCGTCGACGGACGGGTGATTCCGGTGGACTGGTTCGCCGTGGTGTTCAACCCGTCGTTCCCCTATCGCCTGGCGCACATGGCCACGGCGGCCTTCCTCGCCACCGCCTTCTTCGTCGGTTCGTCGGCGGCCTGGCACCTGCTGCGCGGGCGCGACAACCCGGCGATCCGCAAGATGCTGTCGATGGCGGTATGGATGGCACTGCTGGTGGCGCCGGTGCAGGCCTTCATCGGCGACCTGCATGGCCTCAATACGCTGAAGTACCAGCCGGCGAAGATCGCCGCCATCGAAGGCCACTGGGAGAACGTCGGTGACGAGCCGACGCCACTGATCCTCTTCGGCTGGCCGGACATGCAGCGCGAGGAGACGCGCTTCAAGGTGGAGATTCCCGCGCTCGGCAGCCTGATCCTGACCCACAGCCTGGACAAGCAGGTACCGGCGCTCAAGGAATTCGCCCCGGAGGACCGGGCCAACTCCACCATCGTCTTCTGGACCTTCCGCATCATGGTCGCCATGGGCCTGCTGATGATCCTGGTCGGCCTCTGGGGCACCTGGCTGCGGCGCGGCGGGCGCCTGTTCCAGTCGCGGCCGTTCCTGCACCTGGCGGTGTGGATGGGACCCTCGGGGATCATCGCCATTCTCGCCGGTTGGTACACCACCGAGATCGGCCGCCAGCCGTGGATCATCCATGGCCTGATGCGCACCGCCGATGCTTCGTCCGGGCACAGTGCGGCGCAGATGGGCATCACCCTGGCGCTGTTCGTACTGGTGTATTTCGTCCTCTTCGGCGCTGGTATCGGCTACATGCTGCGCCTGGTGCGCAAGGGACCGAAGATCGACGAGGGCAAGGACAGCACCGAAGGCGGGCCTGGCCAGCCGCGGACTCCGGCACGGCCGATGTCCGCTGCGGAAGAAGGCCTGGAAGACGGTGAAACCGACAGCTTGCCGGAGAGGAACTGAACATGGGTATCGACCTTCCGCTGATCTGGGCGGTGATCATCGCCTTCGGTGTGATGATGTACGTGGTGATGGATGGCTTCGACCTCGGCATCGGCATCCTCTTCCCCTTCGTCCGTGACGACGGCGAGCGCGACGTGATGATGAACACCGTCGCGCCGGTCTGGGACGGCAACGAGACCTGGCTGGTGCTCGGTGGCGCGGCGCTGTTCGGCGCCTTCCCGCTGGCCTATGCGGTGGTGCTGGATGCGCTCTACCTGCCGCTGATCCTGATGCTGCTGGGGCTGATCTTCCGCGGTGTGGCCTTCGAGTTCCGCTTCAAGGCCAAGGCCGCCAAGCGGCATCTGTGGGACAAGGCCTTTATCGGCGGCTCGCTGACCGCGACCTTCTGCCAGGGCGTGGCGCTGGGCGCCTATATCGACGGTTTCGAAGTGGTCGACCGCACCTTCGCCGGTGGCGCCTTCGACTGGCTGACGCCGTTCTCGGTGTTCTGCGGGCTGGCCCTGATCGCGGCCTACGCGCTGCTCGGCTGCACCTGGCTGATCATGAAGACCGAAGGCCGCCTGCAGCAGCAGATGCACGACATGGCACGACCGCTGGTGCTGGTGTTGCTCGGCGTGACGGCCATCGTCAGCCTGTGGACGCCGTTCGCCCATGCGCCCATCGCCGAACGCTGGTTCAGCCTGCCCAACCTGTTCTGGTTCATGCCGGTACCGGTGCTGGTGCTGCTGTGCACCTGGGCGCTGCTCAAGGCGGTGGCCGACAACGCGCACTATTCGCCGTTCGTGCTCACCCTGGTGCTGATCTTCCTCGGCTACAGCGGCCTGGGCATCAGCCTGTGGCCGAACGTCATTCCACCGTCGATCAGCATCTGGCAGGCCGCTGCACCGCCGCAGAGCCAGGGCTTCATGCTGGTGGGGGCGCTGTTCATCATTCCCTTCATCCTCATGTACACCGCCTGGAGCTACTACGTGTTCCGCGGCAAGGTCACGGTGGACGATGGCTACCACTGAGAATCTGCGCGAAGCCTGCTGCGCTGGCAGCGGGCTCCGGCGGGTGGCGCGTTGAATCGGGGGGCGAGAGAGGCGATATGACCGAAGTCGAAGAGAAGAAGCCGCTATGGCAGCGCCTGGGCTGGCTGGTGCTGATCTGGGCCTGCAGCGTCACTGCCCTCGGCGTGGTGGCCTGGCTGCTGCGCCTGTTCATGAGCGCGGCAGGGCTGGGCACGCCGGGCTGAGATGCAGGCGCCTGCGGTCGGCTCAGCGTCGATACATTTGAAAATCATTTTCATGTGTAATACTTTCCGGTCTTTCCCGGTGCCGAGCCTTCTCCGTGTCCCCGCCTCGCGATCCATCCTCTTCGGAAGAGTTGTTCCGGCGTCACTCCGGGGAGCTGTTGCGCTTCTTCGTTCGCCAGACGCGCTGCAGCGAACTGGCCGCTGATCTGCGCCAGGAAACCTGGCTGCGCCTGCAGGGGCGGCGCGCCGAGGAGATCGGCAACGTGCGCGCCTTTCTCTATCGGGTCGCGCGTAATCTGCTGATCGATCACCATCGCCAGCAACTGGTCCGCCCGCAATGGGCGCCTATCGACGAGACGCTGGAAAGCGACGTGCCCGAGCCTGAGCGGGCGACCGAGGACAGCCGGCGCCTGGCCCGCCTGCAAGGCCTCATGCAGGAGCTGCCCGAGCATCTGCGGCAGGCGCTGCTGTGGAATCGCCTCGACGGGCTGACCCAGCGCGAGATCGGTGAGCGTCTCGGCGTCTCGGAAAGCATGGCCGGGCGCTATATCCTCAAGGCTCTCGAGTACTGCCAGGAACGCATGGATGAATCGCCTTGACTGATCAGGATCTGCGGCGCCAGGCTCGTGAGTGGCTAGTGCTGCTCAACTCCGGCAACGCCAGCGAGGCCGAGTGCGCCGCTGCCGAACGCTGGCGCCGGGCCAGCCCACGGCATGCCGCTGCCCTGGCCGAGGTGGAGCGGCTGTGGGCACTGCTGGGCCAGGTCGAGCGAGCGCCTGCTGTGTCACCGTCTGTGCCGCGCCGCACCCGACGCTGGTCCGTGCCGTTGGCCACGGCGGCCTGTCTGTTGCTGGCGTTCTGGCTGGCCCCGCCTGGCTGGCATGCGGATGTGCGCAGCGCCGCAGGAGAGATCCGCAGCGTGCAGCTCAGCGACGGCTCGCAGCTGCAACTCAACGGCGCCACGGCGCTGGACTGGGATGCCGATGCGGGTGGCCTGCGGCATGTGCGGATGTATCGTGGTCAGGCCGATTTTCACGTCGCCGCCGATGCCCGGCACCCCTTCGTGATCGATGCCGGCCAGGCGCACATCCGTGTGACCGGAACACGCTTCGACGTCAACATGCTCGATGATCAGGTGCTGCTGGCCGTCACCGAAGGCCAGGTGCAGGTTCGCGATGAGCAGGGTCACGAGAGGGCGGTGCAGGCCGGTGAACAGATTGCCTGGCAGGCCGGGAGGTTGCAGGTGGTGCAGGCGCTGGATGCTGCCCGCTCGCTGGCCTGGCAACGCGGGCGTCTGGTGTTTCGTGATCGGCCACTGAGCGAGGTGTTCAGCGAGTTGTCGCGGCAGCAGGCGCAGCACGTGCTGTTTCTCGACGACAAGGCACGTGAGCTGAAGGTCACCGGGGTATTCGCCCTGCACGACCCACAGGCGGTGCTGCGTGCCATCGAAACGACCCTGCCGGTGAAGCTGACCCGTTTGCCTGGCGTGCTGCTGGTGTCGTCCGACGACTGATCGAGATCGTCCGGTCGCGACTGAAGCCCCGGCCACGGGGCTGGACCCGATCCCCGGATTTCATCCGGGCTACACACAGGGCGGACAGCGCTTTCTTGTCCACCGTGGTCTCGATGCTGGTGCCTTTGCCCCGGATCTTTTGCAAAAAAATCACGGCACCGGTTCAGGAATGCCTGACAGCTTCGTCTTCTGCTCTTGCAAATGCGACTTCTTCGCATAAAAGACAGCAGCACACAGGATATCCGCATGCGTTCGATTCCCTTCCTCCCGAGCTTGATCGCGCTTTCTCTCGGCTTCGCCACCATCCAGGCCCAGGCCGTGGAACTGGACATTCCAGCCCAGGCGCTGGATTCGGCGCTGACCGATTTTGCCGAGCAGGCCGGCGTGCGCCTGCTCTACGACGCCAGCCTGACCCGCGAGGTGGCGACGAGCGTGGCGCTCAAGGGCGATTACCCGGTCGACGAGGGGCTGCAGCGTCTGCTGCGCGGCAGCGGCCTGAGCTTCAAGGTGGGCGCCGATGGCACCGTCACTCTGGTGCCCGCGGCACAGGGTGCGGACGTGCTGGAGCTGGATGCCGCCACGGTCAGTGCGCAGCTCGCTGCGCGTGCTGACTTGCCGAGCACCTACGCCGGTGGTCAGGTGGCGCGTGGCGGCAATCTCGGGCTGCTGGGTAACCAGGACATGCAGGACACGCCGTTCGCCTTTGTCAGCTACACCTCCGAGCTGATCGAGACGCGCCAGGCGCAGACCCTGGCCGACGTGCTGGCCAGCGACCCGGGCGTGCGCCAGTCCTACGGTTTCGGCAACTTCTCCCAGGTCTTCGTCGTACGTGGCTTCCAGCTGTACAGCGACGACATCGCCTTCAACGGCCTGTACGGCATCCTGCCGCGGCAGATCATCTCCACCGAATCGGTCGAGCGCGTCGAGGTGTTCAAGGGCGCCAACGCCTTCATCAACGGCGTGGCGCCGGGTGGCAGTGGCGTGGGCGGGGCGATCAACGTGGTCTCCAAACGCGCCGAGGACACCCCGACCCGCCGCTTCACCCTGGATTACGCCAACGCCAGCCGGGTCGGCGGGCACCTCGATCTGGGCCGTCGTTTCGGTGAGGACAAGCGCTTCGGTGTGCGCCTGAACCTGGCCCAGCGCGAGGGCGAGAGTGGTATCGATCACGAGCAGTCGCGCTTCAGTCTGGCCACGCTGGGCCTGGATTATCGCGGCGAGCGCCTGCGCCTGGCGGCCGACCTCGGCTATCAGAAGCAGCGCGTCAATCAGGGGCGTTCGGTGGTGTACCTGACCACCACCTCCAACAGCAGCGTCACCAGTACCCTCAACGGCAAGGTGCCGTCCGCGCCGGACTCCAGGCACAACTACGCGCAGCCCTGGAGCTGGTCGCAGCTGGAGGACAGCTACGCCATGTTCAGCGCCGAGTACGACCTGTCGCCGTCGTGGACCGCCTACCTGATCGGTGGTGGCAAGTACACGCGGGAGAACGGCGTGTACGCCTCCAACTATGTGTACGGCGCTGATGGCGCCGCGCGTATCGGCCGCCTCTATTCGCCGCTGGACCAGGAAACCCTGAGCCTGGCCACGGGGCTGCGTGGCGAGCTGCTGAGCGGGCCGGTCAGCCACAGGATCAACCTGGCGGCCAACGGCATCTGGCAGGAAAAGCGCAACGCCTTCGAGTCGACCAGTGCGACCAATCGTGTCACGGGCAATCTGTACGACGGTTCGCCCGTGGCCGTGCCGACGGCCAATGCGCCATCCGGTGACCTGCACGACCCGGATACCACCGCCAAGGTGCAGAACAGGAGTCTGGCGCTGTCCGATACCCTGGGTTTCATCGACGATCGTGTGCTGCTGACCCTGGGCCTGCGCCGCCAGAGCATCGGTGCCGATGCCTGGAGTGCAGCCAGTGGTGCGCGCACCTCCAACTATCAGGACAGCATCACCACGCCGGCCTATGGCCTGGTGTTCAAGGCCACCGACTACCTTTCCCTCTATGCCAACCGCGTGGAGTCGCTGCAGCAAGGGCCGACCGCACCCAGTGCGGCGAACAACCGAGGCCAGATGTTCGCGCCTTACCGCTCCAGGCAGACCGAGGCAGGGGCGAAGCTCGACTGGGGCCGCTTCGGCGGCAACCTCAGTGTTTTCCGTATCGAGCAGCCGCAAGGCGTGATCGACGGCAATGGCAACTATGGGGTGGATGCCGAGCAGCGTAACCGTGGCGTCGAGCTGAGCCTGTTCGGTGAGCCCGTGCGTGGCCTGCGTCTGCTTGGCGGCGTGACCTGGACGGAGGCCGAGCTGCGCGGCACGGCAGGTGGCGACAACGATGGCAACCAGGCAGTCGGCGTACCCGAATTCCAGTTCAATGTCGGTGCCGACTGGGATGTGCCGGGCGTGCCGGGGCTGAGTTTCAATGGCTTGCTGCTGCGCACCGGAGGCCAGTATGTCGACGCTGCCAACGACTACAGCATTCCTGCCTGGACGCGTGTCGACCTGGGCGCACGCTACAAGACCCGGCTGGACGACCGCGCGCTGATGCTCAACGCTGTGGTGGAGAACGTCGCCGACGAGAACTACTGGGCTTCGGCCAATGGCGGCTACCTGACGCAGGGAGCGCCACGGACCTTCAAGGTCTCGGCCACGGTCGATTTCTGAGGCTCGCTTCGCGCCCGCTGCCAGCACGCGCCGGCAGTTGCTCATGGCGGGCGCTTGTTCCCATACTGCCAGCCTCTACCGATTCTTCCGGGAGGCCCGATGTTCGCCCTCAGCGACACCCTGCAACGGCGCTTTGCCGCGCTGAAATCCACGGCTGACTTCTGGGCGCTGCGTCATGTTCAGGAAGGCCGGGAATCCTACTGGGTACGCCGGCGCGTGGCGCAGGCACCGTCATTCTCGCTGGACGGCGGCGCCATGCTCACGGTGCGCATCGCGGGCGTCGAGGCCTATGCGGCGACCAGCGACATCAGTCAGTGCGGCCTGCAGGACGCGCTGGAGCGGGCCGAGGCGATTGCCCGCGCCCTGGCCGGCCAGCACCTGCTGGACGTGCAGGCGCAGCCGGTGCCGCAGGCGCTGGCCGATGACGTCATGCCGGGCTACGCACAGTCGCAGGCGCAACCGGCGCACTGGTTCGACTGGCTGCTCAGCGAGGCAGCGGGCATCCCGCAGGACAGCCGGCTGGTGGACAGCCACCTGGGCCTGGTCTTCACCGATCACCAGCAGATCTACCTCAACAGTGCAGGGGCCTGCCTGCGCCGTGCTCAGCGCTACGTGTTCCCGCAGGTGGGCGTGACCGCCAGCGACGGCAACGACAGCCAGAGCCGCAGCTTCGGCGGCACCCACCTGGCGCGCCAGGGCGGCGCCGAAGTGCTCGGGCAACTGGGGGTGCCCGGCAGCGCCGCGCGCATCGCCGACGAGGCGCTGCAATTGCTGCTGGCACCGAACACACCCAGCGGTGCGCGCGACCTGTTGCTGCTGCCGGACCAGATGATCCTGCAGATCCATGAATCCATCGGCCATCCGCTGGAACTGGACCGCATCCTCGGCGACGAGCGCAACTTCGCCGGCACCAGCTTCATCCGCCGGGAGGACTTCGGTCACTACCGCTACGGCTCGCCGCTGCTCAATGTCAGCTTCACTCCGGACGTCCCCGGCGAGCTGGCCAGCTACGACTTCGATGATGACGGCACGCCCGCCAGGCGCGAGCTGCTGATCCGCGACGGCATTCTCCAGCGCCCCCTCGGCGGCGCGCTGTCGCAGTGGCGCAGTGGCCTGCCGGGCGTCGCCAACAGCCGCGCCTGCAGCTGGAACCGTCCGCCGATCGATCGCATGGCCAATCTCAATCTGGAGCCGGGCGACAAGCGCCTGAACGCGCTGATCGGTGGCATCGAGCGGGGCATCCTGATGAGCAACAACCGCTCCTGGTCCATCGACGACGCGCGCAACAAGTTCCAGTTCGGCTGCGAGTGGGGCCAGCTGATCGAGAACGGTGAGCTCAAGGGCGTGGTGAAGAACCCCAACTATCGTGGCATCAGCGCGCAGTTCTGGCGCAACCTGCGGGCGGTGGGCGATGCCAGTACCTTCGAGGTGCTGGGCACGCCCTACTGTGGCAAGGGCGAGCCCAATCAGGTGATTCGCGTCGGCCATGCCTCGCCGGCCTGCGTATTCGCTGACATCGATGTGTTCGGAGGGGCGGCCTGATGCGCGCGCGTGAGCATTTCAACGGGCTGCTCGCCTTCCTGCAGGAGCAGTTGGCCGGTGAAGAAGGCTTCACCCTTGGCTACAACGCCGAGGACTCGGCCTTCATTCGTTTCAATCAGGGCCGTGTGCGCCAGGCCGGTACGGTACGCCAGGTGTACGTCACCCTGGCGCTGTACCGGGGCCTGCGCCATGCCGAGAGCAAGCTGGCGCTCAGTGGCGAGCGGGAGGCCGACCTGCCGTTGCTGCAGCAGGCTGTGCAGCAGTTGCGCGCCATCCTGCCGGGCCTGCCTGACGATCCCTATCTGCGCCTGAACCGCGAGGCCTGGCGCAGCGAATCGAGCGACGCGGTCGCGCCGCAGGATGCCGCTGCCATGGCTGTGCAGATCAGCGAGCTGGCGCAGGGTCTGGACCTGGTCGGCTTTCTCGCCGCCGGGCCGCAGTATCAGGGCTTCGCCAGCTCCTGGGGGGCCTTTGGCTGGCACGTGGCAAGCAGCTTCAATCTCGAGTTCAGTCTGTTCCACGGCAACGCGCAGGCGGTTAAAAGCACCTACGCCGGCGAGCGCTGGGATGCCGAGGTCTTCGCCGGCAAGCTGCATGGCGCGCGCCAGCAACTGGCCTACCTCGGGCGACCGCTGCGGGCGCTGGCGCCGGGTGACTATCGCGCCTACCTGAGCCCGGCGGCGCTGGAGGAGCTGTTCGGCCTATTCTGCTGGGGCTTCGGTGCGCAGGCGCTGGCCTCAGGTGGCAGCCCGCTGCAGCGCCTGTTCAGCGCCAAGGCCGCGCTCAGCCCCATGTTGAGCATGGATGAGCGTATCGAGGGCGGCCTGGCGCCGGCGTTCACCCGCGAAGGGCCGCGGCAGGCCTTGACGCTGATCCGTGCCGGGCAACCCGGCGAGCGCCTGGTCAGCTCGCGCAGCGCCGCCGAATACGGCCTGACCGCCAACGGCGCGTGCAGCGGCGAATACCCCTTGTCGCTGCGCGTGCACGGCGGCGAACTGGAGGAAGGCGAGGTGCTGGCGCGCCTGGGTAGCGGTCTGTACATCGGCAACCTGTGGTACTGCAACTTCTCCGACCTGCCGGCCGGGCGCCTGACCGGCATGACCCGCTTCGCCACCTTCTGGGTCGAGGACGGCGAGATCCAGGCCCCGGTCAGTACCATGCGCTTCGACGACTCGCTGTTCAGCTTCTTCGGCGAGCATCTGGAGGCGCTGAGCCGAACGCCCGAGCTGCTGCTGCCCGGAGGCACCTACGGCGCCCGCCAGACCGGCTCCATGGCGCTGCCCGGTGCCTTGCTGTCGCGCTTCACCCTGACCTTGTAGAGCTTGCGCGTGCCCCGGATGGTATTCGGGCTACGGAGAGCGTCGGGCTGCGCGGCGCTTACTTGCTGGCCTTGAGCACGACGAACTTCGGCGTGGCCGCGACTTGCTCGACGCCACGGAACAGGCGCTTGAGCTTGGCGTGATAGCCAAGATGACGGTTGCCGACGATCCACAGTTCGCCGCCCGTTACCAGCGCGGCGCGGGCCTGCTGGAACATGCGCCAGGCGAGGAAGTCGCCGACCACCTGCTGCTGATGGAAGGGCGGGTTGCACAGCACCAGGTCCAGCGAGTCGGCCGGCTGCTCGGCCAGGCCGTCGCCCGCACGGATGGTCACCGGCCGTTCCCCCAGCGCCGCGCGCCAGTTTTCCTGCGCCGATTGCACGGCCATGTACGACTCGTCCACCAGCGTCAGTTCGGCCTGCGGATTGTTCAGGGCATAGGCGATGCCGAGCACGCCGTTGCCGCAACCGAGATCGGCGACCCGGCGCGCATCGACGTGCTGCGGCAGATGCGGGAGGAACGCCCGGGTGCCGATATCCAGGCCTTCGCGGCAGAACAGGTTGGCGTGGTTGACCAGCTCCAGCGCGGGGGTGTCCAGGCGGTAGCGTGTCGGGTAGGGCGAGCTCGCTGCGCCTTTGTCTGCGACGCTCACCTGCAGCAGGCGCGCCTTCTTCACCGCCAGTGAGGCCTGCACCGGGCCCAGGTATCTCTCCAGCAGATCGCCAGCGGCACGTGGCAGGTGCTTGACCATGGCGCCGGCGACCACCCGCGCGCCGGGGGCCAGCTGACCATGCAGGCGAATCAGCTGTTCCTCGAGCAGGGCCAGGGTCTTGGGCACGCGGATCAGCACCCAGTCGAACGGGCCTTGCGCGCTGGAGCTGGCCGGAACGAAGTTCACCGCGTCCGCGCTGAGGCCATTGCTGGCGAGGTTCCTGGTCAGGGCGAGAAAGCCCAGGTGCGAGTCGCTGCTGCTGGTCACCTGGCAGTGGCTCGCCAGCGAGCAGGCCAGGGCGCCGAAGCTGTCGTTGAGCAGCAGCACCCGGGTGTCTGCCTGGATGCCCTGCTCATGCAGATGATTGAGCAGGTACTCGTCGGCGGCGTCGAAGGCTTGCAGCGGCTCGTTCGGCTGGTGCGGCTGGCGCAGCAGGTCGAGGCTGGCGAAGGGAGTATCGAGAGTAGGCATGCAAACCTTCGGTGTTTGTCGTCGGCCGATTGCGCCAGACTGGGCGGGTATTCGATGAGGAGGCGATTATGACCGTCAGCGAAGACAAGTTCACCCGTCAGACACTGCTGGACGTGCAGGGCCTGACGCCGAGTCTGTTTACCCTGCGCACCACGCGCGCTGCCGGCTTCCGCTTTCGCGCCGGGCAGTTCGTGCGTCTCGGCGTGGAGAAGGCCGATGGCACGCAGGTCTGGCGCGCCTACTCGCTGGTATCCGCGCCACACGACGAGTTCCTCGAGTTCTTCTCCATCGTGGTGCCGGGGGGCGAGTTCACCAGCGAGCTGAGCCGTCTGCGCGCTGGCGACAGCCTGCTGGTGGAAAGGCAGGCCACCGGCTACCTGACGCTGGACCGTTTCGTCGACGGCCGCGACCTTTGGCTGCTGGGCAGCGGCACCGGCATCGCGCCGTTCCTGTCGATTCTCCAGGACTTCGAGGTGTGGCAGCGTTTTGAACGCATCGTGCTGGTGTACAGCGCGCGCACCCGCGCCGAGCTGGCCTACCAGTCGATGATCACGGGATTCGCCGGCCTGGAGCACCTGGCCGAGTTCGCACACAAGCTCACCTACCTGCCGGTGGTGACACGCGAGTCGGCGGCGGGTTGCCTGGCGGCGCGCATCACCGAACTGCTCGACAACGGCGAACTGGAGTGTGCGGCGGGCCTGCAGCTGACGCCCGAGGACTCGCGGGTGATGATCTGCGGCAACCCGCAGATGATCGACGATATCCGCCAGCGCCTGAAGGCCCGTGGCCTGAACCTGAGCCTGACCCGGCGTCCGGGCCAGGTGGCGGTGGAGAACTACTGGTGATCAGTCTTCTTCGCGGATCGCCTTGATGCGATGCTCCCAGCGGCGCTTGGCGAAGCGGCGCATGTTGGGGATGTCGTCGGTCTCGTCGAGGATCGGCTTGCCGATGATGGTTTCCATGATGTCTTCCAGCGTCACCAGGCCGCGCCAGCTGCCGAACTCGTCGTACACCAGGCACATGTGCTGACGCTCCTGCATCAGCTGGGTCATCAGGTTCTCGGCGTTCATGCTTTCCGGCACCACCTTCAGCGGTTTCATGATGCTGGTCAGCGCGGCCGAATCATCCTCGGCGGTCAGGGCGTCGTAGCGAAACACCACGCCCAGCGGCGACTCGTCCTCGCCGATCACCGGGTAACGGGAGAACTGGCTCAACCGGGCGCGGGCCTTGAACGCGGCGATAGACTCGTCCGGCGCGGCCGATTCGCAGACGATGCGCGGGGTCATGATGTCGCGCAGGCGAATCTCGTGCAGGTCGAGAATGTTGCCGATCACACGCTGCTCGTCCTCGTCGAGCGAGCCCACTTCGCGGCCGAGCAGGGTCAGGGCCTTGATCTCCTGGCGCACGTCATGCTCCGGCTCCTTGCCGCCGAACAGGCGCATGATCAGGTCGGACATGAAGATGAACGGCTTGAGCAGCAGGATCATCGCCTGCAGCAGACCGGGCAGGAAGGGCGCGAAGGTACGCCAGTAGCGTGCACCGATGGTCTTCGGCAGGATTTCCGAGAGCACCAGGATCAGCAGGGTCATGATCGCCGAGGCGGCACCCAGGTAGCCATCGCCGAAGACAATGGTCACCTGCGCGCCGACGCCCGTGGCGCCGACCGTGTGGGCAACGGTGTTCAGCGTGAGAATGGCCGCCAGCGGCTGGTCGATCTTGTCCTTGAGCGCCTTCAGGCGTTCATACAGGCGCGGTCGTTCGAGCTTCTGCTGAGCGATGTAGCTGGGCGTGAGGGAGAGCAGCGCGGCTTCGAGGATGGAACAGATGAACGAAACCAGGATGGAGAGGACAGCGAACGCTATCAGGAGTGTCATGTAGGGGTGTTGGTAACCAAGGGCCTGCCAATTTAACGGAAAACAGGCTGCGCAATGCGCGCAAGCTGCAACATTTCATTTCCTCTCGATACCTGCTGCGCTCGTGTGGCGGGGCTACGCCTGGCGCAGCTTCGACTAGGCTGAATAGGACGATCTCCGGGAGGTTCCTCCATGCCGCTTGAACATCACCCGCTCAACCGAGAATTTCCGCAGCAGCACGATGCGTTGCGCAAGCTGATGCAGAGCGACGCGCGCTTCGCCAGGCTGGCGGAGGAGTACGAGGCACTGGACAAGCGCATCTACGAGATAGAGGACGGCCGTTCGGTCGCCGATGATCTGATGCTGCAGGGGCTCAAGCTGCAGCGCGTCGGCCTCAAGGACGAGATCGCGGACCTGCTGCACGGGGCTACCTGATGGGGGCTTGATCAGGGTCAAGGGTGGGGCGACGACGGCGGGCTAGGCTGCGATCAACACCTTAGCCAGGAGCTGCACCATGCACGTCGATCATCACCCTCTGATCCATGATTTCCCCGAGCACCGCGACGCCCTGCAGCGCCTGCGCCAGGGCGATGCGCTCTTCGCCAGGCAGGCCGAGGAGTACGAGGTGCTGGACAAGCGCATCTGCCGGATCGAAGACGGCATCGAGTTGCTCGACGACGTCTCCCTGCAGGCGCTCAAGCTCAACCGCGTCGCGCTCAAGGATGAACTGGCTCGGCAGCTCAAGCGTGCCAGCGGGCAGTGCTGCGGTTGCGGCAACGGTTGCAAGGACTGAGCCCCGGCCCAGGTCTCAATGCACCGGCGGGTTGATCAGGTAGGTGAGCAGCCCGTCCGCTTCATCCTCCGTCCAGATCGCCCGCGCGGGGCTGGGCCACTCGCTCAGCAGTCGTTGCCAGAAGGACCGGGCCAGTTTGTCCTGGCAGTAGTAGCGCAGCAGCCAGGGCTGGCCATCGCCCATCAGCTGCTGCACCAGCGCACGACCGATGCCCTGACGGCGGTACTTCTTCAGAATGAACAGGTCGGCGAACTCCGGGGCGTCGATGCCGGGTAGCTCGCTGCGCTCGATCAGCACGAAGCCGGCGATGAAGCCGTCGGCGAGAACCAGCTGTGCGCTCCAGCCGGCATCCTGCCAGTAGCGTTGCAGGTGCGGCTCGTGGATGTAGAAGCGTCCGTCGGTTTCCACGTCCTCCTGCTCCCAGTCGGAGCTTTCGTAGGCATAGAACTGGTACAGGTTGGCGAGTAGCGGAAGCTGTTCGGCGCTGGTGGGCAGCAGTTCGATCTGCATGAGCGTATCCGCGTGAAATAGACCTGGTCTGTAAATTTATCCAGTTGTTCGGTATCGTTCCAGCCTTCGTTGAACAGGCAGGACGACTACCCCATGGCCAAGGCAAAACGCATGTACGGCTGCACCGAGTGCGGCGCCACCTTCCCGAAGTGGGCGGGGCAGTGTGGCGAGTGCGGCGCCTGGAACACCCTGGTGGAAACCGTGGTCGAGGGCGCCACGCCCAGTGGGCGCAGCGGCTGGGCGGGTGACAAGGCCAACATCAAGACCCTGGCCGAGGTCAGCGTCGAGGAGATTCCGCGTTTCTCCACCGCCTCCAGTGAGCTGGACCGGGTGCTGGGCGGCGGCCTGGTGGATGGCTCGGTGGTGCTGATCGGCGGTGATCCGGGCATCGGCAAGTCGACCATCCTGCTGCAGACCCTGTGCAATGTCGCCCAGCGTTTCCCGGCCCTGTACGTCACCGGCGAGGAGTCGCAGCAGCAGGTGGCCATGCGCGCCCGGCGCCTGGACCTGCCGCAGGACAAGCTCAAGGTGATGACCGAGACCTGCATCGAGTCGATCATCGCCACCGCCCGTCAGGAAAAGCCCAAGGTCATGGTGATCGACTCGATCCAGACCATCTTCACCGAGCAGCTGCAGTCCGCGCCGGGCGGCGTCGCCCAGGTACGCGAGAGCGCCGCGCTGCTGGTGCGCTTCGCCAAGCAGAGCGGCACGGCGATCTTCCTGGTCGGCCACGTCACCAAGGAGGGCGCGCTGGCCGGCCCGCGGGTGCTGGAGCACATGGTCGATACCGTGCTGTATTTCGAGGGCGAGTCCGACGGGCGCCTGCGCCTGCTGCGCGCGGTGAAGAACCGCTTCGGCGCGGTGAATGAACTGGGCGTGTTCGGTATGACCGACAAGGGCCTAAAGGAAGTCTCCAACCCCTCGGCGATCTTCCTCACCCGTGCCCAGGAGGCGGTGCCCGGTAGCGTGGTGATGGCCACCTGGGAGGGCTCGCGGCCGATGCTGGTGGAGGTGCAGGCGCTGGTCGACACCAGCCACCTGGGCAACCCGCGCCGTGTCACCCTGGGCCTGGACCAGAATCGCCTGGCGATGCTCCTGGCCGTGCTGCATCGCCATGGCGGCATCCCCACCTACGACCAGGACGTGTTCCTCAACGTGGTCGGCGGGGTGAAGGTGCTGGAAACGGCGTCGGATCTGGCGCTGATGGCGGCGGTCATCTCCAGCCTGCGCAACCGCCCGCTGCAGCATGACCTGCTGGTGTTCGGCGAGATCGGCCTGTCCGGCGAGATCCGCCCGGTGCCCAGTGGCCAGGAGCGCCTCAAGGAAGCGGCCAAGCATGGCTTCAAGCGCGCCATCGTGCCCAAGGGCAATGCGCCGAAGGAAGCTCCGGCAGGATTGCAGATCATCGCGGTGACGCGCCTGGAGCAGGCGCTGGATGCGTTGTTCGAGTAGCTTCGGGGCTGCGGCGTTCTGCCGCGAGGGGGCTCCGGGCGGAATTGACCGGGATCAATAGGTAGCAGGCTATCTACGCGCAGCATGAGGGTGTATCCAACCAAGGAGACACCCTCATGTTCCTGTTCTTCGACTTCTTTTCCCGTGCTTTCAACTTCGACGCCAAGGCTGTCGAGTCGCGCGATGCTCGCCGCGAGGCACAGCGTCTCCAGGCGCGACGTCAGCGCCGCGAGCAGGCCGAGGCTGCCTGCCTGCGTCACTGATCGGCTCAGTCATCTTCGCCCAGTGCCGCCAGTTCGCGCTCCAGCAGCTCTTCATCGCCAAGGTTGAGTTCGACCAGGCGGCGCAGGTGGCTGATGGATTCGAGGTCGATATGGCGGCAGACGAAGCCGAGGTAGTAAGGCTGCGTCCGGGTCAGCACCACCTCCATCTTCACCCGGGCCTCGCCGCCCAGTTCCACCAGCGCCTCGAACGGCTGATCCGGGTCACCGCTCCAATCGCGCGGCGTCCTGATCAGCAGGCCTTTGAGTGAGATGTCGTGCAGCGCTGCCTTCCATTGCCGCTCACCCTGGGCGATTACGGTGGGAGCGTCGAAGGCGATGCGCTGGAAGCGCCGACGCTCATTGGCTGGTTCACTCATGCCCATGCTCCTGAGGTGTTTACATCACTATAGTCAAGGCTGTTGGTCGTGTGATGTGCGCCACGTCGTGGCTCACGACAGATACACATCAGTTTGACAGGTGGGCAAGTGTCGCCAAAGCTCCTTATGCGGTTTTTACTACTCGATATTGCGGAGCGATAGATATGAGCAAGCGACTGCTGGGCAAGGGTTTGGTCTTTGGCCTGTTGAGTATGGCCAGTGTTGGCGCATTCGCCGACGCAGCCGGTGGCAATGGCTGCGGCTGGGGCAACATGTTGTTCGAAGGGCAGCGCGGCATGGCGCCGCACTTCCTGGCTACCACTACCAACGGCACCTCGGGCAATGCCACCTTTGGCATGACCTCCGGTACCAACGGCTGCGACACCAGCGGTGCGCTGGGCTACAACGGTCGCTCCATGCTGGCGATGAACGGCATGCTCGACTCCATCGCCGAAGACATGGCGGTCGGTGAGGGCGAGGCGCTGGATGCCTACGCCACCCTGCTGGGTGTGGAGGCCAAGGACCGTGCACACTTCGCCAAGGTCACCCACGACAATTTCGGCAGCATCTTCAGCCAGGCCGACGCCACCAGCGAGCAGGTACTGGCCGCCACCCTCGACGTGATGAGCCGCGACGCCCAGCTGGCGCGCTATGTGAAACAACCGGCCTGACGTGCTGCGTCGGATCCCAGGCAAAAAGAAGCCCGCCGATCGGCGGGCTTCTTCATTTCAGGCTGAGCCTCAGTTGCCGTAGACCGGGAAGCGGGCGCACAGGGCCTTGACCTGCTCGCGCACGCGGCCTTCGACTTCATCGTTGCCGATGTTGGCCAGCACTTCGCAGATCCAGCCTGCCAGCTGGCGGCACTCGTCTTCCTTGAAGCCGCGAGTGGTCACGGCCGGGGTGCCGATACGCAGGCCGGAGGTGACGAACGGCGAGCGAGGGTCGTTCGGCACGCTGTTCTTGTTCACGGTGATGTAGGCGCGGCCCAGGGCGGCGTCCGCGTCCTTGCCTGTGATGTCCTGCTTGATCAGCGACAGCAGGAACAGGTGGTTCTCGGTGCCGCCGGAAACCACGTCGTAGCCGTTTTCGATGAACACCTGAGCCATGCTCTGGGCGTTCTTGATCACCTGGGCCTGGTAGGCCTTGAACTCGGGCTGCAGCGCTTCCTTGAAGCACACGGCCTTGGCGGCGATAACGTGCTCCAGCGGGCCGCCCTGGCCGCCCGGGAAAACGGCGGAGTTGAACTTCTTCTCCAGCTCTTCGTTCTTGCGCGCCAGGATCAGGCCACCGCGCGGACCGCGCAGGGTCTTGTGGGTGGTGGTGGTGACCACGTCGGCGAACGGCACCGGGTTCGGGTACAGGCCGGCGGCGACCAGGCCGGCGACGTGGGCCATGTCGACGAACAGGTAGGCACCGACCTTGTCGGCGATGGCGCGGAAGCGCGGGAAGTCCAGTACCTGCGAGTAGGCGCTGAAGCCGGCGATGATCATCTTCGGCTTGTGCTCGACGGCCAGGCGCTCGACTTCGTCGTAGTCGATCAGGCCCTGGTCGTTGATGCCGTACTGCACGGCGTTGTAGATCTTGCCGGAGAAGCTGACGCTGGCGCCGTGGGTCAGGTGGCCGCCGTGGGCCAGGCTCATGCCCAGCACGGTGTCGCCGGCGTTGAGCAGGGCCATGTACACGGCGCTGTTGGCCTGGCTGCCGGAGTGCGGCTGGACGTTGGCGTAGTCGGCGCCGAACAGCTCCTTGGCGCGGTCGATGGCCAGCTGCTCGACCACGTCGACGTACTCGCAGCCACCGTAGTAACGCTTGCCCGGGTAGCCTTCGGCGTACTTGTTGGTCAGCACGCTGCCCTGGGCTTCCATCACTGCCGGGCTGGTGTAGTTTTCCGAGGCGATCAGCTCGATGTGCTCTTCCTGGCGCTGAGCTTCCTGCTCCATCGCGGCAAAGAGTTCGGCGTCAAAACGAGCGAGATTCAAATCACGGCTGAACATGGCAATCCCCTGAAAACCAGTTGGGCGGAAGAAATTAAGGGGCGGATTCTACCGCAAAGGTCGCATTCAGGCATATGAAGGTCGGTCATGAGGCAGACAAGTGGCCCTCATGCGCGTCGTTCAGATGAGCATGAACAGCTCGGCAGCGTTGAACCGGGCGCTGAACTGCTGGGCCTGCACCGGCCGCCCGAGCAGGTAGCCCTGCACCTCGTCGCAGCCGTGCTCGCGCAGGAAGTCCAGTTGCGCCTGGCTCTCCACGCCTTCGGCAATCACCATCATGTTCAGGCTGTGGGCCATGGCAATGATGGCGCGAGCGATCTGCGCGTCCTGCTCGCCCTCCGGCAGGCCGTCGACGAAGCTGCGGTCGATCTTCAGCACGTCGATGGGGAACTGCTTGAGGTAGTTGAGCGAGCTGTAGCCGGTGCCGAAGTCATCCACCGCGATGCACAGGCCCAGGCGCTTGAGCTCGTGCAGCGTCTGCATGGCGCTGGTCACGTCGTGCATCAGGATGCTCTCGGTCAGCTCGACCTCCAGGCAGGCTGGCGGCAGCCCGGTGCGTTCGATGATGGCGGCGATGCGCGCGCTCAGGTCGCCTTCGGCGAACTGACGGGCGGAGAGGTTGACCGAGACCTTGGGGATGCGGATCTTCTCGTCGTGCCAGGCCCTGAGCTGGCGGCAGGCTTCTTCCAGGACCCATTCGCCGACCTGTACCACCAGCCCGAGTTCTTCCAGCACCGGGATGAAATCGTCCGGCGGTACCAGGCCACGGCTCGGGTGGTTCCAGCGCAGCAGGGCCTCGACGCCGGTCAGGCGGCGGCCGTCGCCGGAGAACTGTGGCTGGTAGTGCAGGACGAACTGGCCCTGTTCCTGGGCATGGCGCAGGTCGCTCTCCAGCTCCAGGCGCTCCAGGGCGCTGGCGTTCATGTCGGCCTGGTAGAACTGGAAGTTGTTCTTGCCACGTTCCTTGGCGTGGTACATGGCGGTGTCGGCGTTCTTCATCAGCTGGCTCAGCTCGTCACCGTCCTGCGGGGCGAGGGCGATGCCGATGCTGGCCGTGACGAAGAACTCGCGTCCTTCGAGCACGAAGGGGCGTGCCAGGCTGGCGAGAATCTGTTCGGCGACATGGATGGCGCGGTTCAGTGCACCTTCACGGGTGGCGCGCGGTTGCAGCAGCAGGGTGAATTCGTCGCCGCCCATGCGCGCGACGGTGTCGTCGCCGTCGACGCAGGCCGACAGGCGCACGGCCACGTCCTTGAGCATACGGTCGCCGGCCGCGTGGCCCAGCGAATCGTTGATCGGCTTGAAGCGATCGAGGTCGAGGAACATCAGCACCACCCACTCGTCATGCCGTTCGGCATGTTGCAGGGCGCTGTGCAGCCGGTCCTGGAACAGCGTGCGGTTGGGCAGGTGGGTGAGGGCGTCGTAGTAGGCCAGGCGGTGGATACGCTGCTCGCTGGCCTTGCGCTCGCTGATGTCGCTGAAGAAGCACACGTAGCTGACGAGGTCGCCTTCCTCGTCGTGCACCGCGGTGATGCCGACCCAGGCCGGGAAGTTCTCGCCGCCCTTGCGCTTGAGCCAGACCTCGCCCTCCCAGCTGCCGCGCTGGTTGAGCTGGCCGAGGATGTACTGCATGTGCGTCGCCTGCTGGCGATCGGCGGTGAGCATGCCGGGCAACTGGTCGAGCACCTGGCCGGCGGAATAGCCGCTGACCCGGCTGAACGCCTTGTTGACCTGAACGATGTAGCCGGCCGGGTCGGTCACCAGGATCGCGGCAGTGGAGTGTTCGAAGACCGTCGCCGCCATGCGCAGGTCCTTTTCCGCGCGGCGCTGCTGGCTGATGTCGCGGCCCACGCCGAGGATGCCCTCGAAGCGACCGTTCTCGTCCCACATCAGCACCAGGCGCAGCTCCACCGGGATCTTGTGGCCGTCGGCGCGCAGGCAGTCGAACACGAACAGCTGGTCCGGCAGTTCGTCGCGCAGGCGGTTGAGGCGATCGCGTTCGCCGAGTGCATCGCGAATGCGTTCGAGCAGGTGGTTGAGGCCGACCAGTTGCTGCGGGTTGGCGGCCATGTTGGCGAAACCGTTGGCCATGACCCAGTTGACGGAGTAGCCCAGCACCGGCTCGACAGAGGGGCTGACGTAGTTCAGCGCCAGGCTGCTGTCGGTGGAGAAGATCACGTCGCTGATGCTTTCTGCCAGCAGGCGATAGCGCTGCTCGCTGTCGCGCAGCGACTGGTTGCGTTCGATCTGTTCGGTGATGTCCTTGGCGACGCCGATCAGGCGGCTTACCCGGCCCCGCTCATCGCGCGCCAGGGCCTGCTCGCGGATGCTGAACCAGCGCCACTGGCCGTCGCGGTGGCGCCAGCGCAGCACCGACTCGAGCAGCAGGCCGTCGCCGACCACTTTCTGCAGGTTGCGGATACGCCAGTAGTAGTCGCTGTCGTCCGGGTGCAGCACCTGCTCCCAGAAATCCTCGCGCATGCTGCGCAGCTCGGCCTTGCTGTAGCCGAGTTGCAGGCCGAGGCTGTGGTTGCTGAACAGCACCTGGCGGTTCTGCATGTCATGTACGTAGAGCAGGTCGGGTACCGAACGTACCACCTCGGACCAGAAGCGCTCGCGCTCGATCAGCGACAGCTCGATGCGCTTGCGGCTGGTGATGTCGCTGATACTCAGCGTCACGGCCTGGTAGTCCTGGATCATCTCCGGCAGGCGCAGGACCAGCCAGACATGGCGCTGCAGGCCCTGCGCGGTGACCAGCTGGGTCTCCAGCTCTACCAGGTTGGGACCTTCGAGCACGGCGACCGCCAGCCGGTAGCGCAGGTCGTCCGGCCTGATCGGGCCGCTGTCGATCAGCTGATGCCAGGCCTGATCGATGGATTTGACGCCGAGCAGGTTGAGCGCCACCTGATTGGCCTCGGTGATGCGCAGCTGATCCAGCAGTAGCGTGTGGTGCTGGGCATCGGCTTTCAGCCAGCGCTGGAGGCCGGCGGCATCGCGCAGCTTGTTCTGCAGCAGCAGGCTGCGCAGGCCGGAGAGGTCGAGCACGCAGAGGGCGACCCCGGTGCCGTCGAAGATGTCCTGATAGCGCCTGCGGGTCTCCTGCAGCACGCGCATCGCCTGCTGCTCGTCGGTCACGTCGCGCAGTACCCAGACGTAGCCACCCCTTGGCCCGGCGTTGCCGATGTCGCTGCGGGTCACGGCGAACAGGCGGGCGCTGCCCTGGCGCTCCACCCGGACCAGCTCGGGGCCGGGGTCGCCGGCCAGCTGCGGGCTGTTGAGCAGCAACGGATCGAGGTCGGGCAGCAGGTCGAGCAGGTGCAGGTCCCAGGCGGCCTCGCTGCTGAGGCCGAACAACGCCTCGGCCTGCGGGTTGAGGTAGCGCAGCTTGCCATCGGACTGGGTCACGAGAATGCGTTCTTCGACTGCCCCTAGCGCACTGGCGGCGCGATGCAGCGAGCGCCGCGATTCACTGTTCAGGCGCTGCAGGCGGCGCTGCTCGCGTTGCAGGCCGTAGAGGGCGAGGAGCGTCAGCAACGAGCACAGGACGAACAGCAGGAACTTGCCGGCCAGCGCTGGCATCAGCTCGTTGCTGGCGCGATCGGCATCGAAGAGCGGGCGCAGCTGCCAGTCGCTGCCGGGCAGGGGAATTTGCGCGAGGCTCTGCGCCTGCTCGGCGCCGGTGACCGGTGCGATGCTGCCGGCCGCCTGCTGCAGGTGGTCGGCCCGGGCGATGACGCGCAGGCTCTGTCGGTCCTCGAGCAGCCAGTCGTGTTCGCTCTGGTGTTGCTCGCGCAGCCAGTTCCTCAGCGCCTTGGTGCTCATGCGCAGGACGCGATGGCTACCGTCGGCCTGCAGCAGCAGCAGGTACAGGGCGCCGCCGTCCTGGGCGCTGAAGGCGAAATGGTAGGCAGCCGAAGCGCTGCGCTGCAGCTGGTTGCGAATGAAGCTGCGGTCGTTCGCACTGGCGAAGCTGTCGCTGAGCAACTGACCGTTGGCGTCGAACCAGGCCATGCTGCTGAGGGTCGGGAAAATGCTGCGCAGCGTGCCGAGCAGTTCGGCGTCACTGTGCTTGGCGTCCTCCGCGCTGTGCAGCATGGCCTGCCCGGCCTGGGCCTTCAGGCGCATGCTCAGGCTCAGGTGCTTGGCCAGCTGTTCACCGTAACTGAGGCTGAGCTGCTTCTGGCTGCCGAGCAGTTGCCGATGCTCCTGCACCAGTTGCCAGGCCAGCAGGCCCAGAATCGCCAGCACCAGGACCACCAGCGCACGCCGCAGCGCTTCGCGACGCCTTGGCGCACGCGACTCGCCCGTGGGGGAGTTCGGCTGGGATGAGGGAGTCGACACGTTCTATGAGCCTGCAGCCAGTGCGGGGTTGTATCTGCTATGACAAGCGCGAGCGGGCCTCTGCTCACGTCAGCCGGCTAGAATGCCTGTAAATGTGGCCAAGTGCCAGTTCCGCTCGACGAGCGTAGTTTGCCCTGTCGCCTGCATTGCGGTAGCTTTGCGCCGCGTGCGCGAACTGTCCGCGCCATACTTGGCGTTCCTCTCCGTGGCGGCTAAGGTCTCTGCACGTTGTCAGGCTGCGGAGGTCGCGAAAAACGGCCGCAGACGGCAAGCGACGGTTGCGCATCGCACGTTCAGCGTCCCCACGACGTTTTCGCCACGCGTGCCGGGTGCGCCACTTTTTCAGCTCTCATTCTCACCAGTCAGGTTCTCCATGGCTCAGTACGTCTACAGCATGCATCGGGTCAGCAAGGTCGTCCCGCCGAAGCGTGAAATCCTCAAGGACATCTCTCTCTCGTTCTTCCCGGGCGCCAAGATCGGTGTGCTCGGCCTCAACGGCGCCGGCAAGTCGACGCTGTTGCGCATCATGGCGGGCGTCGACACCGAGATCGACGGCGAAGCCCGTCCCATGCCCGGCATCAAGGTCGGTTACCTGCCGCAGGAACCGCAGCTGGACCCGGCCAAGAGCGTGCGCGACATCGTCGAAGAGGCAGTAGGCGAGATCAAGCAGGCCCAGGCACGTCTCGACGAGGTGTACGCCGCCTATGCCGAGCCGGATGCCGACTTCGATGCGCTGGCCGCCGAACAGGCCAAGCTGGAAGCCATTCTGCAGGCCGCCGATGGGCATAACCTGGAGCGCCAGCTGGAAGTCGCCGCCGACGCCCTGCGTCTGCCGGCCTGGGACGCCAAGATCGAGCACCTCTCCGGTGGCGAGAAGCGCCGTGTGGCGCTGTGCCGTCTGCTGCTGTCGGCGCCCGACATGCTGCTGCTGGACGAACCGACCAACCACCTGGACGCCGACTCGGTGGCCTGGCTGGAGCGCTTCCTGCACGATTTCCCCGGCACCGTGGTGGCGATCACCCACGACCGTTACTTCCTCGACAACGTCGCCGGCTGGATTCTCGAACTCGACCGTGGCCACGGTATCCCCTACGAGGGCAACTACTCCGGCTGGCTGGAATCGAAGTCCAACCGTCTGGCCCAGGAAGCCAAGGCCGAGGCGTCGCACGCCAAGGCCATGAAGGCCGAACTGGAGTGGGTTCGCCAGGGCGCCAAGGCGCGTCAGTCGAAATCCAAGGCGCGTCTGCAACGCTTCGAGGAAATGCAGTCGCAGGAATTCCAGAAGCGCAGCGAGACCAACGAGATCTACATCCCGGCCGGTCCTCGTCTGGGCGACAAGGTCATCGACTTCGTCAATGTGTCGAAGTCGTTCGGCGACCGCGTACTGATCGACGACCTGTCGTTCAGCATCCCGAAAGGCGCCATTGTCGGCGTGATCGGTGGCAACGGTGCCGGTAAGTCGACCCTGCTGCGCATGATCACCGGCAAGGAACAACCGGACTCCGGCCACATCGAGATCGGTGAAACCGTGCAGATCGCCAGCGTGGAGCAGAGCCGCGAGGCACTCGAAGGCAACAAGACCGTGTGGGAGCAGGTCTCCGACGGCTTCGACATGATCAAGGTGGGCAACTACGAGGTGCCGTCGCGTGGTTACGTCGGCCGCTTCAACTTCAAGGGCGCCGACCAGCAGAAGTTCGTCAAGGACCTCTCCGGTGGTGAGCGTGGCCGTCTGCACATGGCCCTGACCCTGAAGCAGGGCGGCAACGTGCTGCTGCTCGACGAACCGTCCAACGACCTCGACGTGGAAACCCTGCGTGCGCTGGAAGACGCGCTGCTGGACTTCCCCGGCGCCGCCATCGTGATTTCCCACGATCGCTGGTTCCTCGACCGCATCGCCACCCATATCCTCTCCTACGAGGACGATGCCAAGGTCAACTTCTTCGAAGGCAACTACACCGAGTTCGAAGCCGATCGCAAGAAGCGCCTGGGCGACGCCGCCGCGCAGCCGCACCGCGTGCGTTACAAGAAACTGGCGCAGTAAGCGTCCGGTGGATGAAAAACGGAGCCTGCGGGCTCCGTTTTTCGTTGTGGCGCAGAGGGCGCGGTGGCCATCTGCGCCAGGCGGGCGGGGCTACAGCTTGGCCAGTAGCGCTTCCAGCGCCTTGGCCTGGTCCTCGGCCAGGTCGATGATATGGAAGCCGGCCCAGCAATGCTGGCCGTCGGCACCCGGCCGGCTCCACAGGCAGTCCGCCCCGAGGTGCACTTCCTGCAGGCCATGGGTTTCCGAGGTGCAGACCAGGCGGCACTCCAGCACGGCATCGGCCGTATGCGGGGTGTCGCTGAACAGCATGAAACCGTCCGCGGACAGGTCGACGATACGGCCAAGGCGCTGCCCGCTGTTGAGGTCGAAGACCTCCAGCTGCATCTCGGTGCCATGGCGGCTATGTTGGCGACGCTCTTCCATGGAAATTCCTCAGCGGGGTTCGGCTGCGCGGCCAGTGAAACGCTGCAGCACGCGGTAGATGGCTGTCAGTGCGCGATCCACCAGTGGTGTTGCGCGTTCGGGGGTGACGATGCGGGCCAGGCCCTTCTCCATTTCGTTCGCCAGCACGGTGAGCGGCTTGATCGCGACACGCTGACCACTGTTGTCGACGAACATGTAGTTGTGCGTGGTCGGGCTGAACCAGGAGAGTTTGAGCACACGGCTCTGGCCGTTGCTGACGAATTCGAACCAGGTGCCGAACTCGACGTCCGCCAGTTCCTTGGCCAGCGCCTGCGCACGTGTCGAAAGCGTATTGCGTGACGGCGCCTGGCGCACCAGGTCGGCATCCTCGCCGAGCATGGCGCCCAGCGGGCTTTCCGGCAGGGTGGGGCTCAGTTGTGCGGCCAGTTGCGGCTGCTTGGCCTGCACGGCGTGCTGGCAGGCGACCAGGTCCTGCAGCAGACGACGAATGCCATCCTCGTGGTAGCCACCCAGCAACTCCAGTCCTTTGCGCAGGTCGCTGAGCATGGGCACGCGCAGTTCCTGCAGGCGCTGTGTGTCCGCCTCGTCCAGCGGGGTGCCGCTCCAGGCCAGTTGCTCGGCCACTTCGCTGGCACGTCGCCATTCCTCGCTCTGTTCGCCATGACGCAGCAGGACGAAGACCAGCACGTCGGCCCAGGTCAGCTCGAGGAAGTTGCGGATGATCGCCGGCAGGTCACGTTGCTCCAGGCAGCGCTGCACCACGTCCAGAGCCTGCTCGCGTGCGCCGAGCAGACGATCCCTGCCTTTGGCGGCTTCTACCGCGCGGCGCTCACGCAGCTCGACCTTGTGGCGCAGGGTGTCGACATATTCGTTGAACTCTTCGATCAGGCCGTCGAACAGCGCCAGGTCGCCGCTGAAGCCATGAATCACGCGCTCGACCACCCACTGCATCTTGGCCAGCAAGCCGCGCTCGTCACCCTCGCTGCCATACAGCACGCCGGCCTGGGCCATGGTGTTGAGCAGGCGCCGCGCCGGGTGGTGATGCTGGGTGAACAGCGCCTTGTCCATCAGGGCGATCTTCAGGTAGGGCGTATGCAGGTGCGACAGCGCGGTCTTGCAGGCGTCCGGCAGATTCTCGTCGTCGAGGATGAAGTCGAACAGCATGCCGACCAGGTCGATCACATCGGCTTCCTGCTCGGAAACCTTGCTGTCGCCGGGCAGGCTGCTGTGGGACTCCAGCTGCTGTTGCAGATCGGCCTTCAGACCCTCGACCGCCTGTGGCTTCTGCAGCCGCTGGGCCAGTTCGTGCGCCGACTGCTGTTGCATGCGATTGAGCGCGGCGAGCAGCTCGCTGGCGCTGTAGGTCCGGCTGGCCTCACGCGGCGAGAAGCTGACGATGCTGCGTGTGCCGCCGAGCAGGGGGGCATCCGGATGACTGTGGCGATGTTCGTCCAGCAGGCTGGACAGGCCGCTGAACAGCGCCGAGGGATCGCTCGGGGGCGGCGCGCTCAGATCGAGGTCGAGCAACGCGGGCTCTGCGCTCGCCGGGGCCGTGCCGGGTTTGCCGGTGGCTGGCTGCGCCGGCGCGGGGGCTTCTGCCTTGGGTGCCTCCGGGCGGCTGACGCTCGGGTTGATCTGCGCGCTGTACTTGAGGTTGGGCAGCACACCGGCGTCGATCAGGCGCTGGTTGAGGGCGCCGTACAGCGAGTCCAGGCTCTGCATCACATGGCGATCGAAGAGCATGTAGAGGATGGTCTTGATCTGCAGCGGGAACGGGCAGGGCGCCAGTGCCTCGCGAAAGGCCTGGGCGATGGCCTGCGGGCCGAAGGGGTTGTTGTCCTCGCCGAGCTTCTGCCCGTTGTTGAGCAGCGCCAGGCGCTGCTCCAGGGCGAACAGCTGCTGCGTGCAGCGGGCCTTGACCCGGCTGACCATGTTGGTGACTTGCAGGGTCTCTTCGTAATCTTCGTTCTGCACCAGTTCCAGGTGCTCGGAGTCCAGTTGCGCGGCGGTCTGGCTCTGCAACTTGCCGTCGAGGAAATCGGAGAAGTTGGTGGCGATCTGCTGGTGATAGCTGCGCTCGATCTGCGGGCGTTGCCGGCGTATCTCGCGCATGCTGTCGAAGAACAGCGTCTGCACCTTGTTGTTCTCGGCCTTCTCGGCGCACTCGAACAGGGTGTCGTCGACCTGGCCGAAGACGCCGTTGAGGTGCTCCGCCAGGCGATTCATCACCAGTTTGCGGCACGCCTGCACCAGGTCGCTGAAGCGCGGCTGTATGCCGCGGCTGGCGAGGCTGACCACCTTGGGGTGAATGGGGGGCTGGTCCTGGCTGCTCATGGACTGTCCTAACTGGCGTCGTCGTCTGGCGCGTCCTGCGTCGTGCCGCAGTTCGATGAAACATATAGTAGTCCATGCCCGTGCTGCAAAGCATTGTCGTAAAAGCAGTTTGCAGGGGTTGACAGGGAATTTTTGCTACGTAAAATGGCGCGCCTCAGCAGCGGCAACGCGAAAGCGAAACGCGGTTGAGGCTGGAATGTCAGTAGTTCCGCGATAGCTCAGTCGGTAGAGCAAATGACTGTTAATCATTGGGTCCCTGGTTCGAGTCCAGGTCGCGGAGCCA
>NZ_SUKD01000026.1:0-12782 GCF_013357275.1 Pseudomonas sp. BMW13
CAACGCGCACTTCTGGCTGGCCACCATCGGCACCGTGCTGTACATCGCCTCGATGTGGGTCAACGGCATCACCCAGGGCCTGATGTGGCGCGCGGTCAACGAGGACGGCACCCTCACCTACTCCTTCGTCGAAGCGCTGGAGGCCAGCCACCCCGGCTTCGTGGTGCGCCTGGTCGGCGGCCTGTGTTTCCTCAGCGGCATGCTGCTGATGGCCTTCAACACCTGGCTGACCCTGCGCGCCGGCGAACGGGCCACGCAGCCTGCGCCGGAGGTCGCTCATGCCCGCTGAGGCCTGGGGGATACTCGCGCTGCTGCTGTTCTACCTCGGCGTACAGATCAGCCTCGGTCGAGCGACGCAGCGCGAGCTCGACGAAGCGACCATGCTGCCCTTCGTCGACGACCCCGAAGTGGCGCGCCGGGTGGAACGCGACACCGGGCGCAGCACCAGCGGCTGCGCCTGCCCGGGGGCCTGCGACGGACGTTGCGAGCACCTCGGGGAGCGCCTGCTGTAGCGCCTCAGACCCACTGATCGTTGCGCTTGCGGCGCACGCGCAGCATGGTCGGCAGGATCAGGCCGAGCAGCAGCCCGGCACCGGCGATGCTGCCGCCGTAGGCCATGTAGCGCATCAACGCCTGCTGCTGTTCGTTGCCCAGTTGCGCCTGGGCATCGCGCAGCTGCGAGCGCGTGGTGGTCAGCTCGGCATCCAGCGCGCTGCGCGCGGCCTGCAGTTCCTCGATGAGCTGCTTGCGCGAGTCGAGGGTCTCCTGCATGCCCTGCACGCGCGCCTTCCAGGCGTCGTCGATGCCCTTGAGCTCGGCGCTCAGGTCGGCGACCTTCTGCTCCAGCTGCGGCAGGCGCTCGGCCTGGCCGGGCACCGACTGCAGGTCACGACTGGGAATCCACACCGCATTGCCGCTGGCGCCGCGTACCTGGCTGTAGTCGCCCTGGGTACGCAGCAGCTCCACCTTCTCCCCGGACGTCAGCGTGCCGACGATGCGGTAGCCGTCGGTGGGGCCACTGCGCACATAGGTGTTGAGGCTGTTGCTGACCCAGCGCTGATTGCCGGCGGTCTCTTCGGCGTGCAGCAGGGTACTGCCGAGCAGCCCCCCGAGCAGCAGGCAGGCGCCCAGGGCACGGGTGTGGAGCGGAGCGATGCGACAGGAGAAATGACGGGATAAAAGCATGGGAGGATCTTCACGTGGCAGTCAGACGGACCCGGCGAGCGGGATGGGCGATGACGGCGAGCACGGCAAACGCGCTGCAACACGATACGAGCAGAATCTGCGACGAAGACGCCACACTAGCGGCAATTAGCCATCTACCCCTCCCCGTTCGGGCCGACAGCAGACAGACATTGGCGGACGGCTTCGAGTTCACTCGCCGCTGACGATGAACGATGGACGCAGCAGCGCTTCAGCCGTTGTGGCGCTGGACGAAGGCGCGAAAATCCGCCAGCGGCATCGGCCGCCCGAGCAGGTATCCCTGGAACTGGTTGCAGCCGTTGCTCGCCAGAAAGTGGCGCTGCGCCTCGGTTTCCACGCCTTCGGCGATCACCGTCATGCCCATGCTCTGGCCGAGGGCGATGACGCTGCGCACGATGGCCTCGCTGTTGGCATCGCTGAGCACGTCGCAGACGAACGAGCGATCGATCTTCAGCTTGCTCAGCGGCAAACGCTTGAGATGGCTGAGGGAGGAGAAGCCGGTGCCGAAGTCATCCAGCGAGAAGCGCACGCCACGCTCCACCAGCGCCGTCATCTTGCGCGTGAGGTCCTCCATGTCGTGCACGATCAGCGTCTCGGTCAGCTCCAGTTCCAGGCGCTGCGCGTCGATCCGGTGCCGCTCGATCAGCCCGGCGATCTCGGCGACGAAGCTGTTCTGCGAGAACTGCTTCTGGCTGATGTTCACTGCCAGGTCGATGTCGCGGTACAGCGGCTCGTCCTGCCACTGGTGCAGCTGCTCGGCGGTCTGTTCCAGCACCCAGTGGCCGATGGGGATGATCAGCCCGGTGTGCTCGGCGTGGTCGATGAACTCCCCCGGCGCCAGCAGGCCGCGCTGCGGATGCAGCCAGCGAATCAGCACCTCGGCGCCGATCACCCGGTTGGCGCCGTTCAGTTGCGGCTGGTAGTGCAGGACGAACTGGCGCTCGCGCACGGCAGCGCGCAGGTCCCGATCCAGCTCGGAGCGCTCGGCGGTGTCGGTCTGCAGGATGTGCAGCAGGAAGAAGAACATCAGCATGGCCACCAGCGCCTGCACCCAGGAGCCAACCACGCGCACCCCGTCCGGCAGCGCATGCAGGTCGGTCGGCCGCCAGGTGGAGGCCGCCAGCGCGACGAACAGCAGCAGGCAGAACAGGGAGATGCCGTAGCGCAAGCCCATGGGCTCGTCGCGAAACGCCATCAGCGCCGCCACGGCCATCGGCAGCAGGTACAGGTGAGTGGCGCGCGGCGCGGCGAGCGTGGGCGGGTCGAGCAGCAGGGTCGAGGCAACCACGACCACCAGCAGTGCGCCGAACAGCACCAGGTTGGCGCTGAGCGCCCGGTTGCGCAGGGTCAGGAGGAAGACCGCCACGCCGCTGAGAATGATCGCCAGGTCCATCAGGGCGATGGCCGTGTAGCCGTGCGAGAGAAAGAACAGCCCCCAGAACACCCCCATCCCGACCATGACCAGGCTGGCCAGCATGCGCATGCGCCGCTCGCGGCGCTGACCGACCAGCGCCAGGTCCGCGCCATGCCAGAGCTGGCGGACACGTTTGCCGAAGATCGAGAGTGATGGCATGGGAAAGTCCTTGAGCGATCACTCTCATTCTTGAAGCTGCTGGGCCGAATGCAAGTTTCGGCACCGCTTCAGTAGCGCCAGTGTTCCTTGCTGGCCAGGCGTTCGGCGAGAAAATCCAGCAGCAGACGCATGGCCGGCAGCATCTGCCGGCGACTGCCGTAGAGCGCGTGGATGCCCAGCTCGGGCGAGCGATAGTCGGGCAGCAGCTGCACCAGCCGGCCCTCGCGCAGCAGCGCCTCCACCGAATACAGCGGCTGCAGGCTGACGCCAGCGCCGGCCAGCGTCGCCTCCAGCAGCACCATCGACTCGTTGGCGCTGAGGCTGCCGGAGACCGACACCGCAGTCGCCTCGCCCTGGTGCGCGAACTCCCACAGGCTGCGGCCGAAGTAGGCGTAGGCCAGGCAGTTGTGCCGGGTCAGGTCCTGCGGATGCTGCGGCGTGCCCTGGCGCGCCAGGTACGCCGGGGCGGCACACACCACCGAACGACATACCGCCAGGTGCCGGGCGATCAGGTTGGGGTCGAGCTGGTTGGTGATGCGCAGCGCCAGGTCGATGCGCGCCTCGACCAGGTTGACGGCCTCGCTGCCGATCAGCAGGTCGATGTTGACCTGCGGGTAGCGGCTGGTGAAGTCGTGCAACGCATGCACCAGCCAGGCCTGGGCGAAGGACTGGCTGCTGGTGATACGCAGCGTGCCGCGCGGCACGGCGTCAACGCCCTGCCCCAGGGCCTGCATGCGCTCGGCCAGCGCCAGCATCTCGCGGCACTGCGGCAACATCTGCTCGCCGGCGGCCGTCAGGCTCAGCTTGCGCGTGCTGCGATGCAACAGGCGCACCCCGGCCCAGCCTTCCAGCTCGGCCAGGTAGCGCGAGACCATGGCCCGCGACATGTCCAGCGCCTCGGCCGCAGCCGTCTGGCTACCGCGCTCCAGCACCTCGACGAAAACCCGTGCCGCTGTCAGTCGATCCATAATTCGCTCGATTCGTGCAACAAACATGACCAGCTTACGGGGCTTTTCGCTCGCCAGGTAGCGCATAAGATGCGCCCCTCACCTGCCTGGAGAACACCATGTCCCTCACTTCCCGTTTCTTCGCCGGCCTCGGCCTGCTCGCCGTGGCGGCTGGCGCCCTCGCCCAGCCACTGACCCTGGACATCTACAACCCGCGCGAGAATGCCGTGTTCCCGGTCAGCTCGACCCTGATCAGCGGTGAGAAGGACGCCATCCTGGTGGACGCGCAGTTCTCCAACACCGAGGCCCAGGCCCTGGTCGAACGCATCCGCGCCAGCGGCAAGCGCCTGACCACCATCTTCATCAGCCATGGCGATCCCGATTTCTACTTCGGCCTCGATACCCTGACCCGCGCCTACCCCGACGCCAAGGTACTGGCCACCCCGGCCACCGTCGCCTACATCGAGAAGACCCGCGCGCCCAAACTGGCCTACTGGGGCCCGATCCTGAAGGACAGCGCCCCAGCCCGCACCCAGGTGCCCGAGCCCCTGCAAGGCAATGCGCTGGAACTCGAAGGGCAGCGCATCGAAGTGGTCGGTCACGACCCACAGCACACCAGCCTGTGGATTCCCGCCATCAAGGCCGTGGTCGGCGGCGTGCTGACCAGCGCCAATATCCACCTCTGGGTGGCCGATGCGCAGAGCGCCGAAGCGCGCCAGCGCTGGCTGAAATCCCTGGACGAACTCGAAGCGCTGCAGCCGACCACCCTGGTACCCGGTCACTACCTCGGCAAGCCGGCGATGGGCCTCGACGACCTGCGTTTCACCCGCGAATACCTGCTGACGCTGGAGCAGCAACTGCCCAAGGCCAAGGACAGCCAGGCGCTGATCGCCGCCATGCAGGCGCGTTATCCCCAGCTGCAGGATGACAGCAGCCTGGAGCTGAGCGCCAAGGTGCTCAAGGGCGAAATGCAGTGGCCATGAGTGGCCGCATCCTGATCTGTGGCGCCTCGCGCGGACTGGGCCTCGGCCTGGTCCGCGCGTTCGTCGAGGCGGGCTGGGAGGTGCTGGCGGTGGTGCGCGAACTGCGTCCGGCCAGCCCGCTGGACGCCCTGCGCACCCGCCACCCACAAGCGCTGCAGGTGATCGCCTGCGACCTCGCTCGCCTCGACGCGGCCAGCACCCTCGAAGCCGCCCTGCATGGCCGGCGCCTCGACTGCGCACTGTTCAATGCGGGGGTCTATGGCCCGGGCCACCAGGACCCGCGCCAGGCCCTGTTCGACGATGTCGGCCAGCTGTTTCTGGCCAACGCGGTGGCCCCGATCCGCCTGGCCCAGTGCCTGGCCGAGCAGGTGGCCGACGGTGGCGTGATCGCCTTCATGAGCTCGCAGATGGCCAGCCTGACGCTGGCACGTGCCGCCGACATGCCGCTGTACGGCGCCAGCAAGGCCGCGCTGAACAGCCTGCTGCGCAGCTGGCAGGCGCAACTGCCACGCCTGCCCTGGAGCCTGCTGGCGCTGCACCCCGGCTGGGTGCGCACCGACATGGGCGGTGAGGCCGCCCCGCTGAGCGTGGAGCAGAGCGCCAGTGACCTGCGCCAGGTGATCCTCGATCAACTCGGGCGTCGCCAGTGCGCCTTCCTCGATCATCAGGGCCAGTCACTGCCCTGGTGACGCCCCGCCACACGCCTGCCCGTGCCTCGCCCGAACGAGGCACAGGGTCTTCGACGCTCCCGCCCCGCCGCCCGCACAACCTCACTGCATTCGCACACAGCTATACAATTCTTTTACAAAACTAGATTTTGTACATATATTGAATAGCAACATGTCTCATGGACGCCGTACCGGGCGCCCGTGAACGCTCGAACTCGACACGCTGCGCAATCCGGCAACCCTCTTCTCCCCCCTTTCCTGGTTGCCGGATTTTTTTATTCATCGCCCGTTGCCGCCGGGCCACTCGCTGCACGGCTGGACGCGGCCACCACCAGCCCCGGAGGAAGCGCCCATGGCGACCTCGCTTCGACCGCTGCCAGCAGCCCTCCTGGCGCTGCTCCTGCTGGCCTGCGTCACCGCGCCGGCCTGCGCCCAGGGCAGCTGGCGTGCCCAGGTGCCACAGGCGACCCTGATCGGCAGCGGCGACTTCAGCTGGTTCGGTTTCTCGGTATACAACGCCAAGCTGTGGAGCCCGGTGGCGCAGGTGGACTTCTCGCAGCCCTTCGCCCTGGAGCTCACCTACCGGCGCCGCATCAGCCGCGACACCCTGGTGGACACCAGCCTCGACGAAATCCGCCGCCTCAACGGCGAGCCGCTCGATCGCGAGCAGCAGGCAGACTGGGTCCGGCAGATGCAGCAGGCCTTCGTCGACGTCGAGGACGGCACGCGCATCACCGGCGTGTTCCTCCCCGGCCGGGGCTGTCGCTTCTACGTCAATGGCCAGCTGCAGCACGTCATCGAGGATGACGAGTTCGCCCGCGCCTTCTTCGCCATCTGGCTCGACCCGCAGACCCGCAGCCCGAAACTGCGTGCCGCGCTGCTCGGCCTCAACCGATGAGGAGTGCCATGAGAACGCCTGCCATCCTGCTCGCCTGCCTGCTGCTGGTCAGCTGCGGCCAGGTTCCCGTCGAGCGCTACGCCGACCAACGCCCCGTACTGGACCTGCCCACCTTCTTCAGCGGTCCGGTACAGGCCTGGGGCATGTTCCAGGATCGTTCCGGCGAAGTGATCAAGCGCTTTCACGTCGACATCGACAGTCGCCGCGACGGCGACAGGCTGATTCTCGACGAGCGCTTCCTGTACAGCGACGGCACGCGCCAGCGCCGGGTCTGGACCCTCACCCCGGACGGCGCCGGGCGCTGGCTCGGCAGCGCCGACGACGTGGTCGGCCAGGCCGTCGGCGAAGTCGCCGGCAACGCCCTGCGCTGGCGTTATCACCTCAACCTGCCGGTGGATGACAGCACCTACGTCGTCTACTTCGACGACTGGATGTACCTGATGGACGACGACACCCTGATCAACCGTTCCAGCATGAGCAAGTTCGGCATCGAGCTGGGCCAGGTCACGCTGTTCTTCCGCCGCGCGGCGGCCACACCATGAACACGCCACTGCTCGGCAGCCTGGGGACGCGCTACAAGGCGCTGGTCATAGGCGCCAGCGGCGCCCTCGGCCAGGCCTTCTGCCAGCTGCTGCGCGCCGACGCCCACTGCGCCAGCGTGCGCGAGCTGAGCCGTGGCAGCTCACCGGCGCTGGACCTGGAAGCCCCGTCCAGCATCGCCGAGGCCGCCGCTGCGCTGGCCGATGAAGGGCCCTATCAGCTGATCGTGCATGCAGCCGGGCTCCTGCATCGCGCCGGCGTCGCCCCGGAAAAGAGCCTGGCAGCCATCGAGGCCGAGGCGTTGCAGGCGGTGTTCCAGGTCAACGCCCTGGGGCCCGCGCTGGTGCTGCGGCACTTCCTGCCGCTGCTCGACGCGCAGGGCGCCATGGCCATGCTCTCGGCCAAGGTCGGCAGCATCGGCGACAACCGCCTGGGCGGCTGGTATGCCTACCGTTCGTCCAAGGCGGCGCTGAACATGCTGATCAAGACCGCGGCCATCGAACTGGCGCGCAGCAAACCCAGGGCGCGCCTGCTCAGCCTGCATCCCGGTACGGTGATCTCCCCTCTGTCGCAGCCCTTCCGTGGCGCGCTGGCGGCTCGCCCGGCCGAGCAGGCCGCCAGGGAGCTGCTGCGGGTGATCGACAGCCTGGGAGCGGAGCACAGCGGCAGCTTCCATGCCTACGATGGTCAGCCGCTGCCCTGGTAGGGCGAGCTACGAGCCACCGAACAGATCGAAGGAGTCGAGCAGGCGCCAGGCGATTTCCGGCGTCTTTTCCATGGCCCGGCGAATCGCGGCGGGGATGCTCTGCCGGGTCTTGCGGCACAGCCCCGGATGCGCCTCGAAGTGCATGTGGATGCCACGCATGCTGCGCACCTCGCCATGGCTGGGCTCGATCTGCAGGCGAATGCCCAGCTGTTCGTACATGCGCTGCTGCATGCGCTGCAGGTCCTCCAGACTCTGCAGGCTCTCCAGGCGCTCGAGCAGGCGCTGCTCCTCCTGCCGGGTCAGCAGCAGCACACGCGTATCGGCGCCCGGCAACGCCAGCAGCTCATCGCGCTGACAGTCACAGGCACCCGGCGGACAGGGGTTACGCAGAGGCAGGGGTGAATTCATGCCCCTGATCATAGCCATAGCCAGGCGCGCTGCCCATCCACGCCCATCGGCCGGCTTGCCAGCGTGGCAGACTTCGTTAAGCTCACAGCATTCCCCCTCGATGCAAGGATGAACACCATGTTGCGCTTCACCACGTTCGCCGCTGGCCTGCTGCTCTCGGCCAACGTCTTCGCCCTGTCCCTCTCCGACCTGAGCCAGCAGGACGCCAGCGGCGGCCTGAAGGACGCACTGATCCAGGGCGCCCAGGTGGCGGTCAAGCAACTGGGCACGCCCGGTGGCTTCAGCAACAATCCCGACGTGCGTATCGAACTGCCGGGCAAGCTCGGCAAAGCCGCCAAGACCATGAAGATGATGGGCATGGGTGCCCAGGTCGAACAGCTGGAAAGCAGCATGAACAAGGCCGCCGAGGCCGCCGTGCCGCAAGCCCAGGCGCTGCTGGTCGATGCCGTGAAGAAGATGACCGTGGCCGACGCCAAGGCGATCCTCAGCGGCCCGCAGGACTCGGCCACGCAGTACCTGAACAAGAGCAGCCGCGAGCAGATTCGCGCCAAGTTCCTGCCCATCGTCAAGCAGGCCACCGACCAGGTCGGCCTGGCCCAGCAGTACAATGCCTTTTCCGGCCAGGCCGCCAGCTTCGGCGTGGTCGACGCCAAGAGCAGCACGGTGGAAGGCTACGTCACCGAACAGGCGCTCGATGGCCTGTTCGAGATGATCGCCAAGCAGGAAGCCAGCATCCGCGAAAACCCGGCCGCCGCCGCCACCAGCCTGGCGAAGAAGGTGTTCGGCGCGCTCTGAGCCAACCCGGCGCCTGCGACGCCCCGCAACGGGACGTCGCAGGCCCTCAGCCCACCGCGCGCAGCCAGGCGAGCAGCTCGCTCGCCAGTGAATCCTCTGCCGGAGCCGCCGGCAGGTACAGGCAGTAGCGCGAGCCATCGCCGAAGAACCCCGACGGCGCCGCCAGAACGCCACTGCGAATGTCATCCTGCACCAGGTGCCAGGGGCCGATGGCGACCCCCAGCCCGGCGACCGCCGCCTGCAGGCTGAAGTAGAAGTGCTCGAACACCTGCCCGCCCTGCGCCTTGACGGACTGTCCGGCAGCCTGCGCCCAGGCGCTCCAGGCCGTGGGCCGGGTGCGCGTATGCAGCAGCGGCGCCGACGGGCGCAACTGGCCCTCGGCGGTGAACCATTGCTCGACCCTGTCCGTGCGGCACACCGCCGCCACCTGCTCCTCGAACAGCGGTTCGCGGTGGTAATGCGCCGGGCAGGGAAAATCGTCGCGACGAATGGCCAGGTCGATCCCCTGTTCGAAGGAAAAACCGCCGCCGCCCGCCACCAGATGCATGGGCAGTTGCGGATGGCGCGCCTGGAACTCGCTCCAGCGCGGGATCAGCCAGCGCATCAGCAGGGTCGGCTCGCAGGAGATCACCAGTTGGCGTCCGCGCCGGGCCCTGGCGCGCAGTTCAGCGACCGCCTGCGCCATCACCGCCAGCCCCTCCTCCACGGCCCGGGCCAGCTGCCGCCCCTCGTCGGTGAGAAACACACGCTGCCGGCGCCGCTCGAACAGCGTCACCTCCAGCTCGGCCTCGAGCAGGCGCACCGCGCGGCTGATGGCACCGGGGGTCACGTGCAACGCCTCGGCCGCACGGGCGAAGTGCTCCTCGCGCGCCGCTGCCGCAAAGCAGCGCAGGGCCGTCAGCGAGGGCAGGCGGGCGCCAGAAGATGACGATTCAAACTCACGATATGCATCAGAAATCATCGTTACAGGCCCATGCAGCAAACGAGGAAAATATAGGTGTTAACTAACCGAGAGACACCATACCTCATGAGCGAATGGATAGTTGTAATCACCATCACCCTGCTCGCCTGCATCAGTCCCGGCCCGGACTTCGCGCTGGTCTGCCGGCAATCGCTGATGCTGTCCCGGCGCGCCGGCCTGTTCACCGCTGTCGGCATCGGCCTGGGCGTGCTCGTGCACGTGGCCTACACCCTGCTCGGCCTCGGCCTGCTGCTGCAGCAGTCCGCCTGGCTGTTCACCCTGTGCAAGTTCGCAGGCGCCGGCTACCTGCTCTACCTGGGGCTGCGCATGCTGCGTAGCCGCCCCGAGGAACAGCAGACGAACAGCCCGGCGCTGGCCGTCGACGCCTTCGCCGCCCTGCGCATGGGCTTCCTCGGCAATGCACTGAACCCCAAGACATCGCTGTTCATCGTCAGCCTGTTCATGGGCGTGGTCAGCCCGCAGACCTCGCTGGCCAGCCAGTTGGGTTATGGCGCATTCATCGCCATCGCCCATGTCGTCTGGTTCGCCCTGGTCGCCCTGGGCCTGTCGGCGCAAGCCGTGCGGCTGCGCCTGCTGGCCATGCGGCAGCGCATCGAGCAACTGTTCGGCACCTTGCTGGTCGGCTTTGCCCTGTGGCTGGCCACGACCTCGCAACCACGCTGAGGCCATGAAAAAGCCCCGCCGGGCTTGTGGCCGGGCGGGGCTTTCGTTTGCCGTTGCCGGTCAGGCGCAGGCGGCTTGCATCTGGCGATGCGTATCGATGAGGTGCTGCACCACGCCAGGATCGGCCAGCGTGGAGATGTCGCCGAGTGCAGCGTATTCGGCGGTAGCGATCTTGCGCAGGATACGGCGCATGATCTTGCCCGAGCGGGTCTTCGGCAGACCTGGCGCCCACTGGATGACATCCGGCGTGGCGATCGGGCCGATTTCCTTGCGCACCCAGTTCTTCAGTTCCTGACGCAGCTGCTCGGACGGTTCCTCGCCCGCGTTCAGGGTCACGTAGACGTAGATGCCCTGGCCCTTGATGTCGTGCGGTACGCCGACCACCGCGGCCTCGGCCACCTTGTTGTGGGCGACCATGGCGCTCTCGATCTCGGCGGTGCCCATACGGTGACCGGAGACGTTGAGCACGTCGTCGACACGCCCGGTGATCCACCAGTAGCCATCCTCGTCGCGACGGGCGCCGTCGCCGGTGAAGTACATGCCCTTGAAGGTCTTGAAGTAGGTGTCGACAAAGCGGTCGTGGTCACCGAACAGGGTACGCGCCTGACCCGGCCAGGAGTCGATGATCACCAGGTTGCCTTCGGCCGGCCCGTCGATGATGTTGCCCAGGTTGTCCACCAGCGCCGGCTGCACGCCGAAGAACGGACGCGCGGCGGAACCTGGCTTCATGGCGTGGGCACCCGGCAGCGGCGTCATCAGGCAGGCGCCGGTTTCGGTCTGCCACCAGGTGTCGACGATCGGGCAACGGCTCTGGCCGACGTTCTCGTAGTACCACTGCCAGGCTTCCGGGTTGATCGGCTCACCGACCGAACCGAGAAGGCGCAGGCTGGAACCGTCGGCGCCTTCCACGGCAGCCTTGCCCTCGGCCATCATGGCGCGGATGGCGGTCGGCGCGGTGTAGAGGATGTTGACCTTGTGCTTGTCGACGATCTTGGCGACACGGGTCACGTCCGGGTAGTTCGGGATGCCCTCGAACATCACGGTGGTGGCGCCATTGGCCAGCGGTCCGTAGACCAGGTAGCTGTGGCCGGTGACCCAGCCGATGTCGGCGGTGCACCAGAAGACCTCGCCCGGACGGTAGTCGAACACGCGCTCGTGGGTCAGCGAGGCGTACACCAGGTAGCCGCCGGTGGTGTGCAGCACGCCCTTGGGTTTGCCGGTGGAACCGGAGGTGTAGAGGATGAACAGCGCTTCCTCGGCGCCCATTTCCTTCGGCGCGCAGACGCTGCCGGCGACCTTCATCAGGTCTTCGTACCAGATGTCGCGGTGCTGGTTCCACTTGATGCTGCCACCGGTGCGGTTGACCACGATGATCTTCTGCACGCTGTTGGTTTCCGGGTTGGTCAGCGCGTCATCGACGTTGGCCTTCAGCGGCACCTTCTTGCCGCCGCGCACGCCCTCGTCGGCGGTGATCACCACCTTGGACTTGCAGTCGATGATGCGACCGGCCAGCGCCTCGGGCGAGAAGCCACCGAACACCACGGAGTGGATGGCACCGATACGGGCGCACGCCAGCATGGCCACCACGGCTTCCGGGATCATCGGCATGTAGATGGTCACCACGTCGCCGCGGTGGATGTCCTGGCCGCGCAGGGCGTTGGCCAGCTTGCACACCTGCTCGTGCAGCTCGCGGTAGGTGATTTCCTTGTGCTCGGACGGATCGTCGCCTTCCCAGATGATCGCGATCTGGTCGCCGCGCTCTTCCAGGTGACGGTCGAGGCAGTTGTAGGACACGTTCAGGGTGCCATCGGCGTACCACTTGATATCGACATGGTGGTCGTCGAAGGAGGTCTGCTTGACCTTGGTGTAGGGCTTGATCCAGTCGATGCGCTGGCCCTGCTCGCGCCAGAAACCCTCGGGGTTGACCACCGACTGTTGGTACATGGCCTTGTAGGTGGCCTCGTCGGTCAGTGTCCGCGCGGCCACTTCGGGGCGCACAGGGTAAAGAGACGCAGCACTCATGGAATCACCTCGGTGGGTAGTTGTTTTTGTATGCTGCCTTTTGTATCTCCCGACCCTTCGTGAGGCCATTCGACCATGGTCTTACCGCTCTAAGACCATGGTCTCGAGGCCCTGCCCTGCAGGTGTCGAGCCCATGCGGCAGCGTCATGCACCGTTCGACACGACGCGCATCGACAGCGTTCCTCGCGTTTCGTCAGGCGCATGCCCCCGCGCCGGCGGGTCCACCGAGCGTTGCCCTTGCGCACTGCACGCCCGCCGAAAAAAAGCCCGGCACAGGGCCGGGCGCAGAGGTAGACGCGGTATCGTCGGTGGTCCTAGCTCATGCCCAGCCAGTTCGGCAGGGCCATGGACACGGCCGGGATGTAGGTGATCACCAGCAGGAAGCTGATCAGCA
>NZ_SUKD01000027.1:0-84782 GCF_013357275.1 Pseudomonas sp. BMW13
GTAGACCTCGGCGAAGCTCATCTTGCGCGGGTTGGCGCGCACGGCCTTGAACTGCTCTTCCAGTACGGCGGAAGCCTGTACGCGGAACTTCAGGCCACGGGCGTCCTTCGGCTCGCGCAGCGGCTTGTTGGCCGACAGCTGCTTGAGACCGTTGTGCCAGTAGGCCAGGCCGGTGATGCCCTTGTCGGTCATGGAGGTCAGCAGCTTCTGGCCTTCCGGACCTTTCTGGAAGCGATCGACCGCAGCCATGTCGTCGAACAGGAACGGCAGGTCGAATACCTGCAGTTGCTTGGTGTAATGCTCGAACTTGGCTAGGGACGGGGCAATGATCTGCACGTCACCGAGCAGCAGCGCTTCCATTTCCTTGCCGTCGCCGAACAGCGAGGAGTTCGGGTAGACCTCGACCTTGACCTTGTCGCCCAGGCGCTCTTCAGCCAGTTGCTTGAACAGCATGGCACCCTGGCCCTTCGGGGTGTGCTCGGCAACGACGTGGGAGAACTTGATGACGATCGGGTCGGCGGCGTGAACGACGCCAGCGATGGACAGGGACAGGGCGCAAGCCAGCGCCTTGGCAGTCAGTTTGAACATGCGGATGCTTCCTCTTGTTGTGTTTATCGCATTGGCGCCGGGGCGCTGCTGACGAACAGACAAGAGCAAGTCTAGGCGGCTTGGAGAAAAACGCCGGTGGCGTCAGCGAGGCCTGGACTTGTACTTGTGGGTTCGCTTGGGGCAAGTCTAGAGCAACCCTTGTGCCAGGCCTCTGTGGCAGGCGCATGACAAGCGCGCAGAAGCCCATCGCCAGCGGCCTCGATGGCCTCTGGCCAAGCGTGGCCGGGGGCTTTCGAGGCGCTTGCGGCGCTGTCGGGGCGGACGAATCTGGCGGTTTGCCGCCAGTCAGTCGAAATCCTCTGGCGAGCTTCCGCCAGCGCCGGAGAAATTCAGGCCGTGCTTGCGCAGTTTGTCGTGCAGGGTCTTGCGCGGCACGCCCAGGGCTTCGGCCAGGCTGCGCAGCGAACCGTGCGGGCGGCTCAGCTCGGCGGCGATCAAGGCACGCTCGAAGGCTTCCACCTGTTCGCTGAGGCCGCCGTTGACCGGCGGCAGGTTCGGCGCGTTGCTGTCCAGCGCCAGTTCCAGGCCGAGGGCGAAGCGTTCGGCGGCATTCTGCAGTTCGCGCACGTTGCCCGGCCATGGATGCCTCAGCAGCAGCGCGCGCTGCCCGGGCTGCAGCTCGCGCGAGGCCAGGGCGTGGCGTGCGGCGGCGCCATCGGCGAAGTGCTGGAACAGCAGCAGGGCATCTTCGCCGCGCTCGCGCAGTGGCGGAATGGACAGCGGTGCGACATTCAGGCGGTAGTAGAGGTCGGCCCGGAAACGCCCGGCATCGGCGGCCTGGCGCAGGTCTTCCTTGGTCGCGGCGATGACGCGGATATCCAGCGGGATCAACTGGTTGCCGCCGAGGCGTTCGACCACGCGCTCCTGCAGCAGGCGCAGCAACTTGACCTGCACGTCCAGGCTCATGCTCTCGATCTCGTCGAGGAACAGGGTGCCGCCGTTGGCGAACTCGAACTTGCCGATGCGGCGTTTCTGCGCCCCGGTGAAGGCCCCGGCCTCATGGCCGAACAGCTCGCTTTCGACCACCGATTCGGCCAGCGCCCCCGCGTTGATGGCGACGAAGGGGCCGTTGCGGCGGTTGGACAGGTCGTGCAGGGCGCGCGCCACCACCTCCTTGCCGGCACCCGTCTCGCCGAGGATCAGCACATCGGTGGCGATGCCGGCGAGGGCGCCGATCTGTTCACGCAGGCGGTGCATGGCCGCCGACTGGCCGACCAGGCGGCTGGCCAGCTGCTGGCGGTCGGTCAGCGCCATGCGCAGGCTGCGGTTGTCCAGGACCAGGCGGCGCAGTTCGAGTGCCCGGCGCACGCTGTCGAGCAGGTCATCGTTGGCGAATGGCTTCTCCAGGAAGTCATAGGCGCCCGCGCGCATCGCCTGCACGGCCAGCGGCACGTCGCCGTGGCCTGTGATCAGCAGCACCGGCAGTTCGGCATCGCGTTCACGCAGTTGCTGCAGCAGCTCCAGGCCATCGATGCCAGGCATGCGGATGTCGCTGACCACCACGCCTGGCCAGCCGGCCGGAATGCGCGCGGCCAGGCCCTGGGCATTGCCCAGGCTGAGGACCTTGAACCCGGCCAGATCCAGCGTCTGGCTGAGCGCCTGGCGCAGATGGGCGTCGTCGTCGATCAGCAATACCTGGATGCGGCTGTCGATGGCGCTGTCGCTGGTCATGGCGAGGGGTCCTCTGAAGGTTGCAGGTTGACGCCTGGGGTGGCCAGGCGCAGGCGCAGGGTGATCAGCGCGCCGCCAGCCGGATGATTGGCCAGCAGCAGCTCGCCGTCCAGGGCGCGTACCAGGCTTTCGCAGATCGCCAGGCCGAGGCCCAGGCCCTGGGCGCTGGTCTTGGTGGTGAAGAAGGGTTCGCGGGCACGCGCCAGGGATTCGGCGGAGAACCCCGGACCGTTGTCGCGCAGCAGCAGGTCGAGATGGTCGGCCTGCTGCTCGACGCTGATCCAGATCCGCCGTGGCGGCGCCTTGTCGACCAGGGCATCGAGGGCATTGCCCAGCAGGTTGCCGAGCACCTGGCGCAGCCGGGTCTCGCCGGCCTGGACCCACAGCGTGGCGTCCGGCAGGTCGCGTATCAGCTCGACATCCATGCTTCTGCGCCGCTTGGCCAGCAGCGACAGGGCATCGTCCAGCGCGGGCTGCAGGGCGACGCGCTCGGGCGCATGGCGGTCGCGCCGGGCGAAGGCGCGCAGGTGAGCGATGATCGACGCCATGCGCTCGGTCAGTTCGCTGATCAGCCTGAGGTTGGCGCGGGCGTCGTCACTGCGCTGGTGGTCGAGCAGGGTGCTGGCGTTCTCGGCGTAGCTGCGGATCGCGCCCAGCGGCTGATTGAGTTCGTGGCTGATGCTGGCGCTCATGGTGCCGAGCGCGGACAGCTTGCCGGCCTGCACCAGTTCGTCCTGGGCGCGTACCAGCTCCTGCTGGGCCTGCTCGCGCTCCAGCACTTCCTGCTTGAGGCGGCTGTTGAGCAGTTCCAGGTCCTGGGTGCGTTCGGTCACCCGTTGCTCCAGGTCCGCCTTGGTCTGGGTGTCGAAGGCGATGCGTTCGAGGTAGTGGCGACGGCGTTGCATCATCAGGCCGAGCAGCAGCAACAGGGCCAGCAGGGCGGCGGCGCCGACGGCCACGGCAGTACGCACCGGGCGGTCGAGCAGGATGTGCGGGGCGAGGATGCTCACTGTCCAGCCGGTCTCATCGAGGGCACGGCTCTGCGTCAGCCAGGCGCCCGGGTCGAGGTCCAGCACCGGCGGCGCCTGCGTGGGGTAGGGCTGGTTGGCGGCGATCGCCAGTTGCTCGGCGCGGTCCAGCGGGCGGCTGGCGTGAAAGCGCCAGTCCGGGCGCGAGGTGAGGATCACCACGCCATTGATGTCGGTCACCATCAGCTGCTCCGGGGTGTTGCCCCACAGCGTTTCGGTGTGGTCCAGGTCGACCTTGACCACCAGTGCGCCGATGTTGCGCTCGCCATCGCGTACCGGGTAGGCGAAGTAGTAGCCGCGCTTGCCGGAGGTGGTGCCCAGGCCGAAGAAACGCCCCAGGCGCCCGGCCAGTGCCTCGCGAAAATAGGGGCGGAAGGCGAAGTTGCCCGCGACGAAGCTGTCGGACTGGTCCCAGTTGGAGGCCGCCAGGGTGATGCCGCGCGGATTCATCAGGTAGATCACGTCGGCCCCGGTCTGCTTGCGGATGCGCGCCAGCAGGCGGTTGGCGTCGTCCAGCGCGGCCGGGTCCTGCGGTGCATAGAGGGCGGCGCGCAGCCCCGGCAGGTCGCCGAGGATCTGCGGCAGCACCTCGTAGCGGCGCAGGGTGCCGAGCAGGTTGGCCACGTACAGGTCCAGCGTCTGGCGGTTCTGCTCGGTGAGCACGCCGCGGTAGTAGCGTTCGGCGAGAAAGTGCACCGGCCACAGCAGAGGCGCCAGCAGCAGGGCCAGCAGCAACAGGCTGCGCCAGCGGAGACGACGGGGATGGGGAGGCCTGGGCATGGAAGATGACTGTTGAAGGTGGGCGGGCGATGGTCGGTGCAGAATTCAGGATATGGTCGATACTGTAACGTAGCGCCATCGGTAAGTGCGCGTGTTCGTGGCCCGGCGAGGTCGGGTCGCGTGCCTCTGCTGCCGAGAGGATGCCTGTTGTCTGGTGGTGCCAGGGATCCATGGGCCACCCGTTGCGCTCCGCAGGGACGATACATGCGCGTTGTCCTGCAGGAGAACAGCCATGCTGTCACGACTCACCGTTCGTATGCGTTTGTTGTTCCTCGCGCTGCTGCCATTGGTGGTGCTGGTGTTGGTGATCGGCATGGCGGTGAACAACGCCAGTCGGCTGAACCAGAGCTTCGAGGAACTGTTCAAGGACCGGATGCAACCGGTCAGCCAGCTCAAGGTCTTCGCCGACGCCTACGCGGTGACCATCGTCGACTCCCTGCACAAATACCGCGCCGAACTCTTCGACGAGGCCAAGCTGCGCGAGGCCCTGGCCTCGGCCCGCCAACGCGGCGACCAGGCCTGGAAGGCCTACCTGGCGACCAACATGACCGCGGACGAAAAGGCCAGGGTCGAACGGGTGCGCGTCGACCTGCAGCAGGTGCAGCAACTGGTGGACCAGTACATGGGCAAACTCGATGGCGGCCAGCTGCGGGCGATCGAGCCGCGCAGCTTCAACCGCGAGCTGTACGGCACCTTCGATCCGCTCGGCAGCGAGCTGGAGCAACTGATCGCCCTGCAGCTCAGCGAGGGGGAAAAGCTCGGGGTTCGTACCGGTGAGCTGTACCAGTCGATGCGCAATACCTTCATCGGCATCGGTGTGGTCGCGCTGCTGCTGGTGCTGCTGGTGGCCCTGGTGATCGGCCTGTCGATCATCCGTCCACTGTCGGCCCTGCGCGGTGTGATCAGCGAGGTGCAGGAGAACGCCAACCTGACCCTGCGGGCCAGCGCCGATGGTCGCGACGAGGTCGCCGACACGGCGCGGGCCTTCAATACCCTGCTCGAACATCAGCAGGCGTTGATCCGCCACCTGACCGAGACCGCCACCCAGCTGGCTGCGGCTGCCGAGGAAATGAGCGCGATCAGTGCCCAGGCCAGCCAGGCCGCGACCAGCCAGGGCGACCAGACCAACATGGTGGCCACGGCGGTGCACGAGATGAGCGTGGCGGTGCAGGAGGTGGCGCAGAATGCGCAGAGCATGGCTGGCGCAGCGGCGGGTGCCAACCGCGAGGCGCGCCAGGGGCGCGATCTGGTACAGGCCAACCTGAACGCCATTCGCGGCCTGTCCTCGTCGGTGGACGAGGCCGGCAAGGTGATCGACAGCCTGCACAGCCAGAGTGACGAGATCAGCAAGGTGCTGGGCGTGATCCAGAGCATCGCCGAGCAGACCAACCTGCTGGCGCTCAACGCCGCCATCGAGGCGGCGCGTGCGGGCGAGGCCGGGCGTGGCTTCGCCGTGGTGGCCGACGAGGTGCGGGCACTGGCCAGCAATACCCAGAAGGCCACCGAGTCGATCCGCAGCATGATCGAGGGCTTGCAGAGCGGCGCACGCAGTGCGGTCAGCGCCATGCAGCAGTCGCGCGAGCAGGCGCAGAACAGCGTCAGCCACGCCAAGGAGGCCGACGAGGTGCTCAATCACATCGCGCTCGCCATCGAGGGCATTGCCGACGGCAACGTGCAGATATCGGCCGCCACCGAGGAGCAGACGGCGGTGGCCAGCGAGATCAGCCAGAACATCAACGGGCTCAACGACAGCATCGGCGAGGTGGTCAACGGTGCCGAGCAGAGCTCACTGGCCAGCCGCGATCTCGCGCAACTGGCCAGTGGTCTGCAGCAGCAGATTCAGCGCTTCACCGCCTAGGGCAGGGGTGAATGGGCCTGTGCTGGGTGGCCTTGCGCAGAAGCTCTAGGGCGTTTCACCCAGGCACTGTTGCAGTGCCTGGCGCCAGTCGGCCAGGCGCAGGTTCCAGTCGCGCGCCAGGCGCGTGCCGTCCAGGCACGAGTTGAGCGGACGGCGGGCCGGGGTCGGGTAGTCGCTGCTGGGGATCGGCAGCAGCCTGGCGCAGGGCTTGCCGGCGGTGCGCAGGTGCTCGGCGATGGCCTGAGCGAAGCCGAACCAGCTGGTCTGGCCCTGGTTGGTCAGGTGATAGGTGCCCCAGTGGCGATTGCCCTGCTGCCAGGCCTGGATCAGCTCGGCGCTGGCTGCCGCGATGCTGCCGGCCCAGGTCGGGGCGCCGATCTGATCGTCGACCACCTTCAACTCCTCGCGCTCCTGCAGCAGGCGCTGCATGGTCAGCAGGAAGTTGCGCCCGTGGCGCGAGTAGACCCAGCTGGTGCGCAGGATCAGGTGCTCGCAGCCGCTGGCGGCCACGGCCTGCTCGCCGGCCAGCTTGCTTGCGCCGTATACGCCGAGCGGATTGCTGGCATCGTCTTCCTGGTACGCGCCGTTCTTGCTGCCATCGAAGACGTAATCGGTAGAGTAGTGGATCAGCGGGATACCCAGCTCTGCGCAGGCCTTGGCCATGGCGCCTGGGGCTTCGGCGTTGACGGCGAAGGCGCGCTCGGGCTCCTGCTCGGCCAGGTCCACGGCCGTGTAGGCGGCGGCGTTGATCAGCAGTTGCGGGCTTTCACGCAGGATCGTCTCGCGCAGGCTGGCGGGTTGCTCCAGATCGAAGGCCTGGCGTCCCAGGCTCAGCAGCTGGTGATCGGCGAGTGCGTGCTGCAGGGCTTGGGCAACCTGGCCGGTGTGGCCGCTGAGCAGAATCTTCATGCGAAGGTCTCGGCCTCGCTCAGGCTCACGCCCTGCTGGTCCTTGAGCGACAGCTGTGGCGTCAGGCCGTCGAGCGGCCAGTCGATGGCCAGTTGCGCGTCATCCCAGTAGATGCAGCGTTCGTGGGCCGGTGCGTAGTAGTCAGTGGTCTTGTAGAGGAACTCGGCGTAGTCGCTCAGCACCAGGAAGCCATGGGCGAAACCCTCGGGTACCCAGAGCTGGCGCTTGTTCTCGGCCGACAGGTGTACGCCGACCCATTTGCCGAAATTCGCCGAGCTGCGGCGCACGTCCACGGCCACGTCGTAGACCTCGCCGGCGCTGACCCGCACCAGCTTGCCCTGGGCCTGCTGCAGTTGATAGTGCAGGCCGCGCAGCACACCGCGCGCCGAGCGCGAGTGATTGTCCTGCACGAAGTCGCGCTGCAGGCCGGTGGCCTCGGCAAAGCGCCTGGCATTGAAACTCTCGAAGAAGAAGCCGCGTTCGTCACCGAACACCTGGGGCTCCAGGATCAGCACTTCCGGCAGTGCGGTCTCGATCACCTTCACTGCGATTCCTCCGCCAGTTTGTACAGGTATTGGCCGTAGCCGGTCTTGCCCAGCGCCTTGGCGCACCTCAGCAGCTGGTCCCGGTCGATCCAGCCCTGCTGGTAGGCGATCTCCTCGAGGCAGGCGACTTTCAGGCCCTGGCGCTTTTCCACCGTCTGCACGTACTGCGAGGCGTCGATCAGGCTGTCGTGGGTGCCGGTGTCGAGCCAGGCGAAGCCACGGCCGAAACGCTCCACGCGCAGATCGCCACGGGCCAGGTAGGCGTTGTTGACGTCGGTGATCTCCAGTTCGCCACGTGCCGATGGCTTGACGGCCTTGGCGATGCGCACCACGTCGTTGTCATAGAAGTACAGGCCGGTCACGGCGAAGCTCGATTTCGGCTTGGCCGGTTTCTCCTCGATCGACAGGGCGTTGCCAGCGGCATCGAACTCCACCACGCCAAAGCGCTCGGGGTCGCTGACCCAGTAGCCGAACACGGTGGCGCCGCTGTCGTGGCTGGCGGCACGCAGCAGCATCTCGGTGAAGCGCTGGCCGTGGAAGATGTTGTCGCCGAGGATCAGGCACACCGAGTCACTGCCGATGAACGACTCGCCGATCAGGAAGGCCTGGGCCAGACCGTCGGGCGAGGGTTGTTCGGCGTACTGCAAGGTGATGCCGAACTGGCTGCCGTCGCCGAGCATCTTGCTGAAATTCGGCAGGTCCTCGGGGGTGGAGATGATCAGGATCTCGCGGATGCCGGCGAGCATCAGCACCGACAGCGGGTAGTAGATCATCGGCTTGTCGTAGATCGGCAGCAGCTGCTTGGACACGCCGAGGGTAATGGGGTGCAGACGCGTGCCGGAGCCGCCGGCGAGGATGATGCCTTTCATTGAGACTCCTTAAAGTGCGCCGAGCCGCTGGCCCTGATAGCTGCCATCCTGCACGCGGCGGCACCAGTCGAGGTTGTCCAGGTACCACTGCACCGTCTTGCGCAGGCCGCTGGCGAAGGTTTCCTCTGGTACCCAACCCAGCTCGCGCTCGATCTTGCTGGCGTCGATGGCGTAGCGCAGGTCATGACCGGGGCGATCCTGCACGTAGGTGATCAGCTCCTCGTAGCGGGCAATGCCGGCCGGTTTCTGCGGCGCCAGTTCTTCCAGCAGCGCGCAGATGGCATGCACCACGTCGAGATTCTTCTGCTCGTTGTGCCCGCCAATGTTGTAGGTCTCGCCCACCTGGCCCTCGCTGACCACCTTGAGCAGCGCGTGGGCGTGGTCTTCGACATAGAGCCAGTCGCGCACCTGCTGGCCATTCCCGTAGACCGGCAGTGGTTTGCCGGCCAGGGCGTTGAGGATCATCAGCGGGATGAGCTTCTCGGGGAAGTGGTACGGGCCGTAGTTGTTCGAGCAGTTGGAGATCAGCACCGGCAGGCCATAGGTGCGCAGCCAGGCGCGCACCAGGTGGTCGGACGCCGCCTTGCTGGCCGAGTACGGGGAGCTGGGTGCGTAGGGCGTGGTCTCGCTGAACAGGTCGTCGACGCCGTGCAGGTCGCCGTACACCTCGTCGGTTGAGATGTGGTGGAAGCGGAAGGCGGCCTGGCGTTCGGCATCGAGCCCGAGCCAGTAGCTGCGGACACTTTCCAGCAGGCTGTAGGTGCCGACGATGTTGGTCTGGATGAATGCGGCGGGGCCGTCGATGGAGCGGTCGACATGTGATTCTGCAGCCAGGTGCATCACGGCATCCGGCTGGAACTCGGCCAGCGTCACGGCGACCTGTTCGCTATCGGCGATGTCCGCCTGCACGAAACGGTAGCGCGGGCTGTCGGCGACTGTCTCCAGCGACTCCAGGTTGCCGGCATAGGTCAGCTTGTCGAGGTTGAGCACCTCGTGATCAGTCTGCCGGATCAGGTGGCGAATCAGGGCCGAGCCGATGAAACCGGCACCGCCGGTGATCAGGATGCGCATACATCTACCTCGTGCTCTTGCAGTGGCTCCTGCCAGCTGCATGTGGAGCCGAAGCCGCTATAGAAGACTGGTCGCTGTAAAACAAAAAAGGCCTGCATGAGAGCAGGCCTTTGATACTAAATGGTGCCGGCACCAGGAGTCGAACCCGGGACCTACTGATTACAAGTCAGTTGCTCTACCAGCTGAGCTATACCGGCTTAGTGGGGGCGCCATTATATCCATTCGTCGGCACGAGTAAAGCCACCTTCAAGCCGCATGTTTACGGGCCTGGCTATCAGCAGCGGTTCTTTTATGCACAAAGAGAAGGCATCGCCGAGCAGTACGCACCGCTGCTGTGCGCTTCGTCACGGTTTTTCGCAAGTCTTTGTTTTTCTGCAACTTATTTTTGTGGTCGAAAAATAGCCAGATGTCCGCAGGGCAATTCCCTCGGGTGCTGGGTGCTTTTGCCCAGAAAGCATCAACAGAGTTATCCACAGCTTCTGTGTGCAACTCAGGCGTGCTCGGCGACCAGCAGCAGGTTGCGTGGAGTCAGCTGGTAGTCGCAGAAGCTGCCCAGCTTCACGTCATAGCCCTGCTCCTGCAGGTACAGGGCGCGATCGAGCAGCAGCCAGAGCTCCAGCGGGCGACGGAACAGGTTGCGCAGCAGTTCGAGGTTGCGCACCTCGGCCAGGCGTTGCCAGCCGCGGGCCTCCAGTGCCTGCCAGTCCTGCTCGCCGGGAGCGGGTACCTCACGCAGTGCGGCCAGGTCCTGGCAGAAGCTGGCGAACGGCTTGCTGAACCACTCACTGGGCAGCGAGGGGGTCGGCAGGTACTCGTCGACGCCCCTGAGCTGGCGTTGCAGCAGGTCGAAGGCCAGGCGCCAGGCCATCGACTGATTGCGCTGGCGACGTACGCGGGCGCCCGCCGTCACGGTTTCGCTGAGCGGCAGGCCGAGGTCGTCACGTGACAGGCGCAGCGCCGATGCCTGCGCCACCTGCGACAGGGCCTGGTAGTGCGAGGCGGCAATGCGGTTGTAGCAGCAGGGTGCGACCGCCAGCTGTGTACAGCCTTTCTGCCTGGCCAGTTGCAGCAGGCGTACGTGGAGGTCGCCGCAGGCATGCAGGGCGACGGGCGTCTGTCCGGCATCGAGTCGCTCGACGAAGTCGTCGCGGAGCACATCCTGATGCAGATGCGCCGCCTGCACGCCCAGGCGGCGGCTGAGCAGGTCACCGGCCTGCACCAGCGCCGGGTCGTACTCCAGGCACGTCAGTCGTTGCTCGTCCTGGGTCAGCCAGCGACCGAGATGGCCCTTGCCCGAGCACCAGTCGAGCCAGTGGCGCGGGCGCTGGTCGAACGACAGGTGGCTGGCGAAGGCCTGGATCTGCGCCATCTTGCGCCCGGGGACATCGACGCCGAACGCGTGCGAGCGCTGTGTGCCGGCCGCGTTCGGCAGTTCGCCCAGGGCGCTCAGCTGGCGCGCCTGGCGCGCCAGCTCGGCGAAGGGCGCGGGTGCTGCGAGCTGGTAGGGGGCGTTGTCGGCGGCCTCTGCCTGCTCCAGCGAGCGGCCGCGCAACCAGTTGGCGAGCTCGGGGAGCTGGCTCTCCCAGGGCAGTTGCAGGTGATGAAACGGCCTGGGGCGCCACAGGTCCTGGTGCTGCAGGAGGAAGCCGTCCAGTGCCTGGAAGCGGATGAGCAGGTCGCCGGAGGTGAGGAAGGGCTCTGACATGATGCTCGTGACGGGCGAGGGGCCGTCCGCAAAGGACGGCCCGAACGGCTCAGCGACCCTGGCAGGCGTCGACGCGCAGCCAGCGTTCCAGCAGGCGGAAGGCCCTTACCAGAACAAAGGCGATGGCCAGGTAGAACAGGCCGGCCGCGAAGAAGATCTCGACCGGCAGGTAGGTGCGGGCAATGATGGTGCGCGCCATGCCGGTCAGTTCCAGCAGGGTGACGGTGCTGGCCAGGGCGCTGGCCTTGAGCATCAGGATCACTTCGTTGCTGTAGGCCGGCAAGCCGATGCGCGCGGCGCGCGGCAGGATGATGTAGAACATCGCCTGCGCCCGTGACATGCCCAGTGCACGGGCGGCCTCGACCTCGCCCTGCGGCACGGCCTGGATGGCGCCGCGCAGGATCTCGGCAATGTAGGCCGCGGTATGCAGGGTCATGGTGATGATTGCGCACCAGTAGGGGTCACGCAGGTAGGGCCAGAGCGGGCCATGGCGCACGGCATCGAACTGCGCCAGGCCGTAGTAGACCAGAAACAGCTGCACCAGCAGCGGCGTGCCACGGAAGAAGAAGATGTAGCCGTAGGGCAGGGCGCGCACGTACCAGTGCTTGGACGCGCGGGCGATGCCCATGGGCAATGCGACGATCAGGCCGGCCACGACGGCAATGGCCACCAGTTCGAGTGTCAGCAGCGCGCCTTCGGACAGGCGCGGCAGCCATTTGATGATGACTTCCCAGTTCATGAGGCGCTCCGGACGAAGCCACGGCTAGCGCGCTTCTCGAGGAAATGCAGGCCGATCATGGCGAGAACGGTCAGGCCCAGGTAGATGAAGGCGGCGACCATATAGAAGGTGAAGGGCTCCTTGCTCGCGGTCACGGCGATCTGCGAGCGGCGCATGATCTCTTCCAGGCCGATCACCGAGACCAGTGCGGTGTCCTTCATCAGGATCATGAACAGGTTGCCCAGGCCGGGCAGGGCGATGCGCCACATCTGCGGCAGGACCAGCTTCCAGAGAATCCGCCCGCTGGACATGCCCAGTGCCTGGCCCGCTTCGCGGTGGCCTTTGGGGATGGCGAGGATGGCGCCGCGGAACACTTCGGTGGCATAGGCACCAAAACACAGGCCGAGGGCGATGGTGCCCGCAGCGAAGGCGGAAAGCTCGAGGCTCTCGATGCCAAGCAGGTCGGCCAGGCTGCGCATCAGGCCGACGGTGCCGAAATAGATCAGCAGCACCCAGAGCAGCTCGGGCACGCCGCGCACGATGGTGGAGTAGCTGCCGCCGAGCCACTGCAGTGGCTTGTACGGCGAAGTCTTGGCCAGCGCACCCAGCAGGCCCAGCACCAGACCGACCGACAGCGCGGACAGCGCCAGTTTGACGGTCATCAGGGTGCCGGCGGCCAGGGCGGGGCCGAATCCGTGGAGTTCGAAAATCATCGGAGGGCTCGGGCAGTTGCGCCGCCGCCTGGGCGGCGCAATGCCTTCAGGTCATCAATAGATGCTGAACGGGAAGTACTTGTCGTTGATCTGCTTGTAGGTGCCGTCTTCGATGATGGCTTGCAGAGCGGTGTTCAGCTTCTCGCGCAGCGGGTCGCCCTTGCGCACGGCGATGCCGATCTTGTCGTTGTCGAATACCGGGTCGCCCTTGAACTCGAAGTCCTTGCCGGCATCGCTCTTGAGCCATTCCCAGTTGACGAAGGTGTCGGCCAGCACGCCATCGAGACGGCCGGAGGCCAGGTCGAGGTAGGCGTTTTCCTGGGTGTCATACAGCTTGATGTCGACGACCTTGCCGAGGTTGTCTTCCAGCCAGGTGCCGGCGATGGTGGCGCGCTGGGCACCAATCACCTTGCCCTTGAGGCTGGCTTCGTCGGTCTTGAAGTCGGCGGACTTGGGTGCGATGAACTGCAGCTTGTTGGTGTAGTACGCATCGGTGAAGTCGACGGCCTGCTTGCGCTCGTCGGTGATCGACATGGAGGCGATCAGGAAGTCGAACTTCTTGGCGTTCAGGGCCGGGATGATGCCGTCCCAGTCGGAGGTAACCACTTCGCACTCGGCTTTCATCTTGGCGCACAGTGCCTGGCCGATTTCCACGTCGAAGCCGGTGACCTTGCCGCTGGCGTCGATCAGGTTGAAGGGCGGGTAGGCGCCTTCGGTGCCGAGTTTCAGTTTGTCAGCGGCGACAGCGCTGGTGCCGAAGGCCAGAGTGGCGGCCGCGGCCAGCAGGATCTTCTTATAGTTCTGCATGCATGTTGCTCCGTGTTAGCGATTGCTGGACATGAATTGTTTACAGCGTGCCGATTGCGGGTTTTCGAACACCTGGGCGGGTGGCCCCTGCTCCTCGACCAGGCCCTGGTGGAGGAACACCACCTCGCTGGACACCTGGCGAGCGAAACTCATTTCGTGGGTAACCAGCAGCATGGTGCGACCCTCGTCGGCAAGCGCGCGAATCACATTAAGCACTTCTTGTACCATCTCCGGGTCGAGGGCCGAAGTCGGTTCATCGAAGAGGATCACCTTCGGTTGCATGGCCAGGGTGCGGGCGATGGCTGCACGCTGCTGCTGGCCGCCGGAAAGCTGGTTGGGATAGACATGACGCTTGTCGGCGATGCCGACCTTGGCCAGCAGCGCCTCGGCCACCTCGGTGGCTTCGGCCTTGCTCTGGCCCAGTACGCGGCGCGGCGCCTCGATGATGTTGTCGAGCACGCTCATGTGCGGCCACAGATTGAAATTCTGGAAGACGAAGCCGATCTCGCTGCGCAGGCGGTTGATCTGCTTGTTGTCGGCGGCGATCAGGTCGCCGTTCTTCGCGGCCTTGAGCTTGAGCTCCTCGCCAGCGACGAAGATCTGACCCTCGTGCGGGTTTTCCAGCAGGTTGATGCAGCGCAGGAAGGTGGACTTGCCGGAGCCGGAAGAACCGAGGATGGAGATGACGTCACCGTCCCTGGCCGTCAGGGAAATGCCCTTGAGCACTTCGAGATCGCCGTAGCGTTTGTGCAGGTTGCGGATTTCCAGCGCGGGCGTCGCCTCGGCCATGGGGTGTGATCCTCTTCTTCTTCGAATGCGCTCCGGCGTACGGCGGGCCATCCTGGCTGGCGGCCAAGCTAGCATAGCGTTTCCGTGACCGCCAAGCCGTTTGCCGGGCGATAGCAGGTCGCCGGGTCGCAGGTGTCGCCTGGTTACAGTTGCTTGTCGCGCAGGCGAAACAATGGCACGAGAAATTTGCGGGAGGCAGAAAGCAAAAAGCCCCAGCACGTGGCTGAGGCTCTTTGTCATGTATCAGTGGTGCCCAGGGACGGAATCGAACCGCCGAGACACCCTTGATAACCTCAAGCCCCACGCCGTCTGGGCTCTAGCTGCGTGTGAGGGCGGGGATTGTACAACCTTCTTGTACGAAATACCTCTGTGCATGCTCCTATCAATGGGTGTCTTGTCGTGGTGTTGGGGGCCGGCTTTACGCGGAGCCTTAACAAGCACGAGGAGTTCAGCCTAAGAAACAAAAAACCCCGCACATGGCGGGGCTTTGGAGGGGGCAGGGCAGGTCAGGCCGAGCAAGACCAGCCGTTGTGGTAGATGACCTTAAAGCCATCGACCTTCACTCGGCGGTGCTCGTCCCTTTTCTGATCCTGGGACGACTCCAGGGAGCCGCTACGGTCAAGCAACATGCGACTCAGAGGCTCGTCGCGCTCTGATTGGCCTTTGCTCGCAAGCTGCCCAGAAGTTTCACGATATTCAGAGATCATGTGAGTAACCCGTATGGTTATGAACGAGTTGGGGTTCGTTGAGCATTTCGAATTTCTCGCCTCGACGAAGCACCCCTACGTGTGTGCGCCCCCCAACGGTAGCTACGCCGTTGGCGAAACGCTGCATCCCCGACTGGGTATTGACCAAAAGCTCTACAAATTCGACGGCATACTGTGTCGGAAGGTTAGCGAAGTCAATATCAGCCGACGAATCGCGCCACGGGAGGTCTAGCTCTTCCCGCCCGCCTTCAAGCTGAAGGTTATCAGGGATATTCACTCCTGCTTCCTCCAATTGCTCGGTTATTTGTTCGACAGTCTTTTGAGTCCGGGTGTTCAAGGCGGCTGTCACGATGCGGGTAATAGTTTGTTCAATCTGGGCATCGACGCCCATCAGAAGGCGTTCCACGAACTCGGCTTGTCCGCCCCAGCAAGCTCCTGTACCTGTTTCCGTTGTGCTGACGGTCTCTCGAATCACGTCGGGGGCTATCCAGATTTTGAAAAGCCGCCCCCTGTCATCATCCTTTCCATATCCGCCCACAATGAACTGAACGTCAGGGAAGAAAGGCCTCATTTCCTCGTCAGCGTTTACGAAGTCAACCTCTTTCTCCCACTCGCGCCGGACGAACGTCTTGAACTCATTTGCGACCTCTTCAACGGTGTTGAACACCTGGTGGGAGGTTGAGCGTCGGAACCTTGAGGCTATACCAGCAATTGTCACTCCGCAGAGGGTGGCCATGCCTGCTGTAACCGCAGCCACTGAGGTGTCTGCATCCTCGTAAAGGAGAAACATTTTTTGAGCGCCGCTGAACACGTTGGTCACGTAATGTGTCAGGTTGGCGGTAGATATGACCTTATGACCGCTTGCGTCTACGAGTTCGACCCCGTTGGCGTCTCTGGCGAAGCCTGCAGTGCGGAATGAAACGGCGGGCTCGACCACGCTTGAAAGGCTGTCGCAGCCAAGAACAATTGAGTCGTATGTTGCAACAGCTATGTTGATTGTCATTGTGGCTGTCCCTGCGTCGCCTTTTATTTTCTGGCTCCCTTGGGATCATAGCAGCAGGTTTCGGCCTAAATTGGCAAAAATTCTGTTCGTTCTTTTGATATTGGCGACCTGCCTAAGTCCCCCCTCTACCCCCCCCGCCCTCAGCCTTTTACTGTTCGGGCTGCGCCTTGGTGTGTATGGTTCAGGCGCTCCTGCGAGTCATGGTGTCGTTTGGGTATGGCTTTGCAGCTACGGCCCAGCGCGCAAAAATCTGTCCAGCTTTTAGTAAATGTGCTTCTCTATCTTTCCCCCTCCACCGGGGGCCGGTGCTTGCATCGGGCGGCACTGGAACCAGCGGCTCATGGAGACGCCGATGGCCAAGAGAAAGAAGAAAGCGAAGTACAACCCTGACAAGGCGATGTTCAAAAGCAGCATCTACGCGGTCAAGGGAGTCAGGAAGTCTGCCGACAAGAAGGCGGGCATACGTCAGAGGGTAGCGGAGTCCAATGCCTCGATGACGGCCATGGAGAAGGGCAAGAAGATGGCCCTGATTGAGGCATACGCCAAGGAGCATGGGGTTAGCATTACCCAGGCAATGATCCACTTCATGTAGCACGCAACAGCGCTTCACCCCGCAGCGGTGCCCTAATGGCCAACTGCGACCTTCCCTCTATCTCCCAAGCTTCTATTTGAACCACCCCCTAAAGAGACGTGAAGAAGATTTCTATTTGGGGTTGTTTTAATAGTAGAAAACATGGATTCTATAATCATCTAAGACTTCAGATGGAAATACAGGCATGACCACATACATCTACGCCCGCGTATCCACCAACGACCAGGACACCGAAGCGCAAGCCGACTTCCTCAAGGCCAAGTACGCCTATGACCATGTGGTGGAGGACGTCTTCACCGGGACGACCACCGACCGCCCTCGTTTCAAGAAGCTGTTAGCTGAGCTGAAGCAAGGCGACACGTTGATTGTCCGGGAGGTATCCCGCTTGGGACGAAGCAGTGTTGAAGTCTTGGCACTAGCTGAGGACTTGAAGGCCAGGGGCGTCCGCCTCCACATCGACAACCTGGGCATCGACGTGACGACACCAGCCGGGGAAATGGTATTCACCATGATGGCCGGCATGGCAAAGATGGAGCGCGAGCTGATGCTAGAGAGGCAGCGTATAGGCATCGAGAAGGCGAAGCAGGAAGGCAGATACACTGGACGCAAGGCCCTTGACCCGGCGCTGGTTGAAACGGCAAAAAAACTTGTCGCGGAAGGTATGGCAAAGCCCGCTGTTGCTAAGCAACTAAGGATGGGACTGTCCACGCTCTATAAATACCTTGCTGCCTGACTAATGGACTTGCGCGTCATCGAGCTCGACGGCCAGCCGTGGTTCGTCGCCGCCGACGTCTGCGCAGCCCTTTTACCCGGCTTGGATAAAACGAACTACCGTTACGCCCCGAGCCGCGTCGTGGGCTATCTGGACGCTTCCGAGAAAGGGAGCAAAAAGATTGCTAGGCCAAGACTCAGAGTCTTGTCCATGAACCCCTCATTGTCAGCGAGTCGGGCCTGTACAAGCTGGTCATGCGCTCCGACAAGCCCGAGGCCAAAGCCTTCCAGGACTGGGTCACGCGGGTAGTCCTGCCGGCCATCCGCAAGGACGGCGCCTACATCCTGGGCGAGGAGAAGGTAGTCACCGGGGAAATCTCTGAGGACGAACTGATTCTGCGCGCCATGCAGGCCCAGCAGAAGAAGGTCGACTGCCTGGTTCTGGAGCGCGACCGCCTGCAGGCCCACAACGGTTTTTTCCGCCCTGTAGGCTGATTCAGGCCTTTTGCGGCCCTCCCTTGGGCAACCAGCTCCAGCCCCTGCAGGACTCTCCCGGCCATTTACGGCCACCCCTCGTGTAAACAGCGCAATGCACTGCTGGAGGCCGGGAGCTATGTACGGCCAATCTTAGTGAATAGCTACGCATGAGCCCACCAGCTTCACCCCCAGTACCAGGGGAATGCGAAGCGCTGTAGCCACTCCCCAACCACTTCCCAGCGACGACCACGACACCCTGCCCGGAGCACTCCAGGCGGGGCGATGGCGTTCGCTCTATCACCAAGGACTTCGATCCAATGAATACCACCAAGCTGGTGCGCTTGAACCTGCACCTACGCCCCGACCACCTCGACCGACTGACCACCCTGGCCTGTGCCCTGGGCAAGAAGAAGTGCCGCGACACACGCCTGGCTGAAGCCATGGAGCTGGCCCTTACAGCGGGCTTGTCCTGGGAGGACGACGACCTCCTGGACTTGGCCCGTAGCGACCGTGAGGAGCCTCGCTGGCTCGCTCTCGGCCCCATCGTTCGGGCGCGGTGAGGTAGACCATGACGGAAAGACTTCGATCTGTTCCCCTGAGCGCTATCCACACCCACACGACACTGCAGAACCGGAACACGACTGCGTCCATGCGGCGCCAGCGTCGTGAAGCTGAGCAACGGGTCGACCACATCGCCAGGCTGCAGCAGAGCATTGCCGCCAACGGCCTGGAGAAGCCCCTGGAGGTGGTCGCCATGGCTGACCATGAGGCAGCACACACCGGGAAACGATTCTGGCTGGTCGGCGGCCACCACCGCCTGGAGGCCACCAAGCTCCTGGGGCATAAGGAGGTCGCTATCACGCTCCTGGAGGGCCAAGGTCTGCAAGCCGCCAGGCAGCATAGCTACCGACAGAACGCAGAGCTGTTTCGCCAGTTGGAGGATGACCAGCGCATCGACAACGCCTGGCGGGCTATTAACGACCCCAGCTTCAGCACCTTCAGGGACATGACCAACAAGGGGCTGGCCGATACCTTCAACGTCAACTTACGGACAGTCGACCGCCTGCGGGAGCTGCGTCGGCGCTGGGCTGCACGGGAGCAGGACATTGACTATGAAACAGAGCGTAGCAAGGCCAAGGAGGACGGCCAGCGGGGTATCCGGGCCTTCAACCAGGCGTTGGACGACTACTGCAGCCAGAACGCCATGGGGCTGTTCTCGCAGGACTACGGCAGTCTTAAGCGGGAGCTGGGCCGGGGCACCACGGAGGCCGCCATGGAGGAGCGTCAGTTGATTGCACGCACCGTCCCCACCATCGTCCAGGGGCTGAACAGCTTTGGACTGGAGAAGATCGAGTCCATGCGTGCGGCATTGCGAGTTGCTGACGCGATACTCGCCAAGGCTAAAACCTACTACGAAGCCTGCGAACTGGCCGACGTCCGCTTCCTGGACAGCTCCAGCAGCAACCTGGAGCGCTACATCAGGAGCCAGGAGGTGGAACCGATGCTGCACAACGTGCTTGCCCCCATCGACGAGGAATCCGACTTCTGACGGGGCTCCACTTACGACCGCTGTAGGACGACTGAGTCGTAAGTAAGTCAGCGGGACGATTGCGGCAGGGATTGCGTCGATAGGCCATGGATGGCTGCGGCTGCATCGTTATTCAAGGCATCTATCACGCGCCCAAGGGGCTACTGGACGCCCGCGTGTCCGTCCCCCTGGCGTTTTCAGGTAGGCAGCAGGCCAGCCATGCGGGCGATGCTCGGGAACTTCTTCAGTTCGTCCGCCATGCGGCTAATCGGGGCGTTGCCGTAGCTGTCCCCCACGTTCGACGCTGCGTGGCCGGTCAGCCAGTCATGAACTTCCTTTGGGATGCCCACTTCACGACAGAGCGTCTTGAAGGCGTGGCGGAAGCCATGGGCCGGCTTGGCGGCGCTCTGGAGCTTGACTTCGTCCTGCAGGTAGTTGTCCCAGGTCTTGCCTACTGCATGACCGAGACCGTCTTTGTGTGGCTTCAGCTTCGGGAACAGGCGACCGCTGGCGGGGACGCTGGCCTTGTAGTCGAGGAGGCCGAGGGTCAGGAGGTCATCGTGCAGTGGCACCCTGCGGCGGCTACTGACGGTCTTCAGCGACTTCCCGTCCCCAGGGCGAATGGCAATGCACCACACACCGGACTCCACATCCTGTTCCACATCGGAGGCCAGGAGCTGTGCGACTTCTTCGCGGCGTGCGCCCGTGTAGGCCATGAGAAGCGGGAGCCAGTAGAGGGCCTGGCCATAGTCGGCGCGCTTGGGCGACCAGGTGCCCTTGAACAGTGGGCTGGAGAAGATGGTGGTCAGTTCCGCCCGGCTGTAGCCCTTGTCGGGGGCTTCCTTGTGGAGTGCGGCCTTGTTGATTGCATTGCGAAGGTCGCGCAGTACGCCGGAAGCGGCCACTGGTTCCTCCTTCAGGGCCTCCAGGCGCTCGCAGGCGAACTTGAACAATGTCGCCAGGGCGGCGAGCTTCTTGCGGATAGTCGCCAATTCCATGGTGGCGGCGCCATGTTCAACCTGGGCGCGCAGCGCCTCCAGGGTCAGGCCAGGCTTCCAGCGGCCTTTGGGGAGTTGACCCAGGGTCACGCGGAAGTGGTGGATGGTGGACTTGGATACCTGCGAAGCTGGAATGTCACCGACAACGAAGATCAGCCGCTGCATACAGTCCATGTACTCGGCGATGGTCTTCGAGAGGTCGCCCAGCCCGGCGTTGTCCTGCCGTTTCGACTCGGCCCACTTGGAGGCTACTTCGGAAAGCAGGAGTCCCTTGGCTATATGTCCCTGGGAGGAGGCTTCCTGCGACAGGGGGAGCGAAGCAGCAGGTAGGTCAGGGGTGGAGCGCCAGTCACCTTGGTGGCGCTGGAGCGCTGTTCTGCACAGGGTCTGCCAGGCTCGGAAGAATTCGAGGCGAAGCGAGGCGTGAGCCGGGGATGTTGCTAGCGGGACAGGGTGTCCGGCTGTGCTCAATGTCTGCTGCATTGCTGTTGCGAGAACCCCTTGAAGGGCGGAGCAACTCCAAGCCTCGTCCTCGTCCAACACCTCCAAAGGCGTGACGACGTTGTCTCCAGAGCGGGCTAGGAACAGGTGGATCAGGTCGCTATCACGTTCCCATGCGGCCAGCTCGGCAGCGGCCCAGCGGTCGGCCAGTTTGGGGGCGTCGGAGGGCAGCAGGTGGGATTCACCTTTCAGGGAGGCGCGTGCCAAGGCGAGGGCGGCTTCGCATCGGGCAGACTCGGCAGCGAACAGGGGGCGGGCGTCAGCTAGGGACTTAGTTCCCAGGGAGACCTTCCACTCGCGTCCGCGACCCACCACTGGGCGAAGTGATTCAGGGATGGTCTTGCGGTAGTAGTAAGTCCCGGTCTTCGGGCACTGGAACGGCTGCGGCATGGCACCCACTTTGTGCGCCTCCTTTGTACGACCATGAGGGCGCAGCGTGGAGGTCTAGAAACAGAAAACCCCCGGCACCAGTGGCATCGGGGGTTTCGGTATTCATGGTGCCCAGGGACGGAATCGAACCGCCGACACGGGGATTTTCAATCCCCTGCTCTACCAACTGAGCTACCTGGGCCAACGGGGCGCTATTAGACGGATTTGCAGGATCAGTGTCAAGCGCGAGTTGGAAAAATATTTAAATATTTCGGGCGCTTAGGTTCGTGAGCGAGAAAAGCGGGGAGGGCCGGCCGGGTCGCGCGTGGGCAACGTGCGACGGTTGCCGTGGCCAAGGCCCCTCCCTCCAGCATGCTTATTCGCTGGGCGGCACGTAGCCTTCGGCTTGGGCGTATTCCTCGCCGGAGAGGAACTTGTCCATCTCGGCCTGGAGGAACTTGCGATCCTCGGCGTTCATCATGTTCAGGCGACGCTCGTTGATCAGCATGGTCTGGTGCTTCTGCCACTCGTCCCAGGCCTGCCTGGAGACGTTGTTGAAGATGTCTTCGCCTTTGGCGCCGGGGTAGGGCGCGCGATCCAGGCCGGGCAGTTCCTGTTTGTATTTGCGGCACAGCACGGTGCGGGTCATGTCGGTTCTCCAGCGGTAATGGCTTGCGCCGCGCGTTTCAGCAGCTTCTTCACCGGGGCGGCAAGGCCCAGGCGCGGCGGGGTGGCGAGGTTATACCAGAGCCAGTCGTCCTCGGCCACGCGGCTCGGCTGCTCGGTCACCCGCACCAGCCAGGGTTCGATCGCCAGCTGGAAGTGGCTGAAGGTGTGGGTCAGGCCTTCCAGTTCACGGCGTGTGCCGAGGTCGAGCTGCCGCTGCTGGCCGAGCGCGCCGAGCTGCTCGAGGTCGTCCAGTTCCGGCAGGCTCCACAGCCCGCCCCACAGCCCCGTCGACGGCCGGCGATAGAGCAGGATGTCGCCATCAGCGTTGACCAGCAGTGGCATCAGGGTGCGTTTCTGCGGCAGGGCCTTGCGCGGCTTGGCCACCGGGTAGCGGATTTCCAGGCCGAGCAGGTGCGCCTGGCAGCCGCTGCGCACCGGGCACAGCAGGCAGGTGGGCTTGCTGCGGGTGCACAGGGTGGCGCCGAGGTCCATCATCGCCTGGGTGTAATGGTTGACGCGCTCGTGCGGGGTCAGGCGCTCGGCCACGTCCCACAGCTGCCTGGCCACCTTCGGCTCACCGGGGTAGCCCTCCTGCGCCACGTAGCGTGCCAGTACCCGCTTGACGTTGCCGTCGAGGATCGGCGCGCGCAGGCCCATGCTCAGGCTGGCGATGGCACCGGCGGTGGAGCGGCCGATGCCGGGCAGTTCGCTGAGGGCGTCGACACTGCGCGGAAACTCGCCGCCGTGCTCGCGCATGATGATCTGCGCGGTCTTCTGCAGGTTGCGTGCGCGGGTGTAGTAGCCCAGGCCGGTCCACAGGTGCAGCACTTCGTCTTCCGCCGCTTCGGCCAGGTCCTTCACGGTCGGCAGGGCGGCCATGAAGCGGTCGAAGTAGCCGAGCACGGTGCTGACCTGGGTCTGCTGCAGCATGATTTCCGACACCCAGACACGGTAGGGCGTGATGCCCTGCTGCCAGGGCAGGTCCTTGCGTCCGTGCTGGTCGTACCAGGCCAGCACGGCGCCGTTGAACTGCTCGGGGCTCATCGGTTGAACAGGCCCTTGAGTGCGTCTTTCAGCTCAGGGCTGACCTTGTCGCCGAGTTTCTCCTCGAGCTTCTCGGTCAGCTTGTTGCCGGCCAGGCGCGCAGCGATCTTGCCGAGGCCGTCCTGGTCAAGGCGACAGGCCTTGGCGCCAAGCTCCAGCGGACCACGGCAGCGCAGCGGCCATTCGATGCCGACATAGCGCTCGTTGACCTGGCAGGCCGGGTCGGGCATCTCGCGCTGGTCGCCTTCGATGGTGATGCCGACCTGGTAGTCGATGCCGAGCACGCGCAGGTCGAGGTCGCCCTTGCCGCTTACCGCCAGGCCCGGGATCTGCGCCTTCATGTCCGGGTTGTGCGCTACGCCGTTGCGCACGCTCAGGCTGCCCTTGAGCTCGCGGAAGGGGGTGTCCTTGCCGGTCGGCGGGTTGCTCATGGCCTTGCGGTTGAGGGTGGCGATGCCGCGGCAGAGCTGCTGCTCGAGGTTGGCATCGACCAGCACGCCATCGTTGAGCACGAAGCTGGCGGTGCCGTTGAGCGCTTCGACCCAGGCCTTCTGGCTGTTGCCACGGGTGTTGAACTTGGCGTCGAGGTCGAGCAGGCCACGGATCGGCGCGGGTTGGCCGTCCTTCTTCAGGAAGGGTTCGACGGGCATGCGGCTGAGGCGTTTCTCCACGCTGAGCATGGGCTCGGCCTGGCGCACGTCGATGCGGCCATTGCCGCTGAAGCTGCCGCCCTGCAGCTTGCCGCGAACCTCCTGCAGGGTGATCAGGCCGCCGCGACCGTTGGCTTTCAGGGTCACGTCGGTGAAGGGCTGCTGGTCGAAGGTCAGTTGCCCCAGGCTCAGGGCCAGCTGCAGGTCGAGCTTGCGCAGTTGATCGACCGGCAGGACCTTGTCGTCGCTCCAGGCCTGCTGGGTCGGCGCATTGGGCAGTGGCGTGCTGCCGTCCTTGCCGGCGCTGGAGATGCTGTCCTTGACCTCGGCCTGGCGCGCTGCGGCGGCCTTGTCCCTGGTCTCCGGCGGCAGGTAGTCGTCCAGGTTGAGCGTGTCGCCCTTGAGGTCGGCGCGCAGCGCCTGACGGGCGAAGTCGGCCACGCCCAGGCTGCCGGTGAAGGTGCTGCCGTCGAGCTTGAGGGTGAGGTCTTCGAGCATCATGCCGTTGCTCGAACCATTCAGGCGGCTGACCAGTTCGAACTGGTTGAGGCTGTTGGCGTCACGGGTCTTCGGCAGCTCCACGCCGATGCCATCGAGGAACTCGCGCAGGTTGAGCGGCGCGATGGACAGGCCGCCGGACAGCTTGGCGTCCTTGTCCAACTCGCGGGCCTTGAGTTCGCCCAGGGCGCGCAGCTGGTTGGCGGAGAGCTTCAGGCTGTTCCATTCGGCGATGTTGGCCGCCAGATCGACCAGCAGCTGGCCTTGTGCGGAGAAGTTCAGGGTCTTGCCCTTGAGCGGTTCGCCCGAGACTTCGCCGGCCAGCTTCAGGTCTTCGAACTGGTAGCGCTTGAGGGCCCGGTCGAAGCGCAGTTGGCCTTCCACTTCGCTGCGCGCACGCAGGACCGGTTGGTTGGTGCCGAAGAAGGCGCTGAGCGTGAGCGGAATGCTCGCGCCTTCGCGGATGGCGCCGGTCTTCAGTTCGATGTTCTCCAGGGTGAACTGCTGGCCTTTCTGTGCATCGCTGTAGTCGATGCGCGAATTGCTCAGGCTCAGGCTGTCGATGTCCAGCTTCAGCGGTTGGCCGGCGGGTTTTTCCCCTGGCTGCTCGGCGGGGATGTCCTCGCTCGGGGCGGGTTCGCCAGGCGATTGCTGCGCCACGGTGGTCTCGGCGGGGCGGCCGACGCCTTCCCAGTTGCCGTGGCCCTTGTCGTCACGCTGCAGGTTGAGGTTGAGGCCGTCGATGCGGATATCGCTCATCTGCACTTCCTTGCGCAGCAGCGGCATCACCCGCACGGAGAGCCCGATCAGGCGCAGGTCGGCGAAGGGTTTGTCCGGCGTATCGGCGCTGGCCAGGGTGGCGTCGGTCAGCTCCAGGCCCAGCCAGGGGAACAGGCTCCAGCCGATGTCACCCTTGAGTTGCAGGTCGAGGTTGGCCTTGTCGTGGGCGATCTGGCGAATCTCGTCCTTGTAGTCGTTGGGGTCGAACAGGTGGGTCAGGGCAAACAGCAGCGCCACTATGATCAGTAGCAAGCCGAGAAAGAAAAGGCCCAGGATCTTGCCTAGCGCTTTCATGAGCGGGGTCCTTGGTTTCGATGGCTGGAATGGCGGGAAACAGACGGTCGCCGATTATAGCCTCATGTGCAGTCGCGAGGCGTTCGCAGTGGGCGGGTCGCAGTGCTCGGCTGGGTGTTGGATCGAAAACCCGGCAAGCGGTTCCCGGCGATCATGCGGGCCTGGTCGTCGTCGAGTGATCGGCCTGGCGTTCGTGGCGGAAACGGCAGGGGCATCGACGCCATCTATCGGTCGATAGATGCGGCCTTTTGCTTTTTTGCTGAAATCACATGAAAAGTGCGTGAAACGCTAAAAAAACTTCAGCTGCGCGGCGATTTGTCGCGCCTGGGTGCTACTCTCTGCAAACTTTGGCTGCGGTGCATTGTCGCGCCTGCCTTGGTTCGCTTGCCAACATAAAAAGAGAAACTCCCTATGACTGACGCCTTTGCATTGGACGGTGTTGCGGCAAAGCCTGCATTTCTGTCCAAGGAACGCATCATCGCGAAAACCGGTTTCAACCGCTGGCTGGTTCCGCCTGCTGCCCTCGCCATCCACCTCTGCATCGGGATGGCCTACGGCTTCTCCGTCTTCTGGCTGCCGCTGTCCAAGGCCGTGGGCATCACCGCTGCCACGGCCTGTGCGCCCGACATGGGCTTCTTCGAGCAGGTGTTCGCCAGCAACTGCGACTGGCAGATCTCCATGCTCGGCTGGGTCTACACCCTGTTCTTCGTCTTTCTCGGTTGCTCGGCTGCCATCTGGGGCGGCTGGCTGGAGCATGCCGGCCCGCGCAAGGCTGGCGTCGTATCCGCGCTGTGCTGGTGCGGTGGTCTGCTGATTTCCGCGCTGGGTATCTATACCCACCAGATCTGGCTGTTGTGGCTGGGCTCCGGGGTCATCGGCGGTATCGGCCTGGGACTGGGCTACATCTCTCCGGTGTCTACCCTGATCAAGTGGTTCCCGGACAAGCGCGGCATGGCCACCGGCATGGCGATCATGGGCTTCGGCGGTGGTGCGATGGTCGGTGCGCCGCTGGCGGCGATGCTGATGAACCACTTCGCCACGCCGGACAGCGTCGGTGTCTGGCAGAGCTTCGTGGTGATGGCGGCGATCTACTTCGTCTTCATGATGGGCGGCGCCCTGGCGTACCGCGTACCGCCGACCGGCTGGAAACCGGCTGGCTGGACCGCCCCGGCGGCCAAGGCCAACAACGCCATGATCACCAAGGGTCACGTGCACGTTAATACCGCCTGGAAGACGCCGCAGTTCTGGCTGGTCTGGGCTGTTCTGTGCCTGAACGTCTCGGCGGGCATCGGCATCATCGGCATGGCTTCGCCGCTGCTGCAGGAAGTCTTCGCCGGCAGGCTGATCGGTGTCGACCTGGCCTTCAACGAACTCAGCGCTGCGCAACTGGCGGAGATCGCCGCCATCGCCGCCGGTTTCACCGGCCTGCTCAGCCTGTTCAACATCGGTGGGCGCTTCTTCTGGGCGTCCTGCTCGGACTTCATCGGGCGCAAGGGCACCTATTTCGTGTTCTTCGGCCTGGGGCTGGCGCTCTACGCCTCGGTGCCGATGCTCGGCCACCTGGGCAGCCTGGCGCTGTTCGTCCTGGCATTCTGCGTGATCCTGTCGATGTATGGCGGCGGCTTCGCCACCGTGCCGGCCTACCTGGCCGACCTGTTCGGCACGCAGAACGTCGGCGCCATCCATGGCCGCCTGCTGACCGCCTGGGCCGTGGCCGGCGTGCTGGGTCCGGTGCTGGTCAACTACCTGCGCGAGTACCAGCTGAGCATCGGTGTGGAGAAGGCCGCGGCCTACGACATCACCCTGTACATCCTCTCCGGCCTGCTGGTGCTGGGCTTCATCTGCAACGCCCTGGTGCGTCCGGTGGCGCCGAAGTACTTCATGAACGAAGCCGAGCTGGCTGCCGAGCGCGCCCATGGCGAGAAGTCGGCGCCGGCGGCGAGCGAGCTGGAGTGGGCGGCTGATCCGTCGAGCAAGCCGGTGGCGGTGTTCGCCTGGCTGGTGGTCGGCGTGCCGCTGGCCTGGGGTGTATGGATCACCCTGCAGAAGACGGTCGTGCTGTTCCAGTAACCCGTCCTGGTAACGAAAAGCCCGCGCCGGTCTGCGACCTGCGCGGGCTTTTTCGTTTGCCGGTTGTACCCGCCCGACCATCGCCGGTAGCCGTTGCGCCCCCGGCGCGCCTATAATATCGGCCTTTTTCCGTTGGTAATTCGTGGAGCTGGTGATGGCCGAACGTACGGCATTCGTCGAGCGCAACACCCTCGAGACCCAGGTCAAGGTCTCGATCAACCTGGATGGCACCGGCAAGGCGCGCTTCGACATCGGTGTGCCCTTTCTCGAGCACATGCTCGACCAGATCGCCCGTCATGGTCTGATCGACCTCGATATCGAGTGCAAGGGCGATCTGCACATCGACGATCACCACACCGTCGAGGACGTCGGCATCACCCTGGGCCAGGCCTTCACCAAGGCCATCGGCGACAAGAAGGGCATGACCCGCTATGGCCATTCCTATGTGCCGCTGGACGAGGCGTTGTCGCGCGTGGTGATCGACTTCTCCGGTCGTCCCGGCCTGCAGATGCACGTGCCGTTCACCCGCGCGGTGGTCGGCAACTTCGATGTCGACCTGTTCCAGGAGTTCTTCCAGGGCTTCGTCAACCACGCGCTGGTGTCGCTGCACATCGACAACCTGCGTGGGCACAACACCCACCACCAGATCGAGACCGTGTTCAAGGCCTTCGGCCGCGCGCTGCGCATGGCCGTCGAGCTGGACCCGCGCATGGCCGGGCAGATGCCGTCGACCAAGGGTTGCCTGTAAATGCAGACGGTAGCCGTAATCGACTATGGCATGGGCAACCTGCACTCGGTGGCCAAGGCGCTCGAACACGTCGGCGCTGGCCGCGTACTGGTGACCAGCGATGCCAAGGTGATCCGCGAGGCGGATCGCGTGGTATTCCCCGGTGTGGGAGCGATCCGCGATTGCATGGGCGAGATCAGACGCCTGGGCTTCGATGCGCTGGTGCGTGAAGTCAGCGCCGACCGGCCGTTCCTGGGTATCTGCGTCGGCATGCAGGCGCTGCTCGAACGCAGCGAAGAGAACGACGGTGTGGATTGCATCGGCCTGTTCCCCGGTCAGGTGCGTTTCTTCGGCAAGGACCTGGCCGAGGACGGCGAGCGCCTGAAGGTGCCGCACATGGGCTGGAACGAAGTCAGCCAGGCGGTCAAGCATCCGCTGTGGCACGACATTCCCGACCAGGCGCGCTTCTACTTCGTGCACAGCTACTACATTGAGGCCGGCAAGCCACAGCAGGTGGTCGGCCGTGGCCACTATGGCAAGGACTTCGCCGCCGCGCTGGCCGAGGGTTCGCGCTTCGCCGTGCAGTTCCACCCGGAGAAGAGCCACACTCACGGCCTGCAGTTGCTGCAGAACTTCATCGCCTGGGACGGTCGCTGGTAATGGCGCGGGCCAAGGTTCCCAGTCTGGCGCTCGAGCCTGCCCAGGAGCAGGCGGCGCTGTTGCTGTTGCAGCGTTTTCTCGATGAACGTTTCGAGCTGCAGCTGGGCACCTTCGAGGTTCAGGAAGTGCTGGACCTGATCACCCGCGAGCTGGCACCGCACTACTACAACAAGGCCATTCTCGATGTGCAGGCGCACCTGAAAGACAGGTTCGAGAGCATCGAGAGCGACCTCTGGGCGCTCGAGAAGAACTGAGCGCCTTACCGAATTCAAACTTGAGCAGGTTCAACCGATGCTGATTATCCCCGCTATCGATCTGAAGGACGGCGCCTGCGTGCGCCTGCGCCAGGGCCGCATGGAAGATTCCACGGTGTTCTCCGATGACCCGGTGAGCATGGCGGCCAAGTGGGTCGAGGGCGGCTGTCGCCGTCTGCACCTGGTCGACCTGAACGGCGCCTTCGAAGGTCAGCCGGTCAACGGCGAAGTGGTCACCGCCATCGCCAAGCGCTACCCCAACCTGCCGATCCAGATCGGCGGTGGCATCCGTACCCTGGAAACCATCGAGCACTACGTGCGCGCCGGCGTCAGCTACGTGATCATCGGCACCAAGGCAGTCAAAGAGCCCGAGTTCGTCAGCGAAGCGTGCAAGGCCTTCCCGGGCAAGGTCATCGTCGGCCTGGATGCCAAGGACGGCTTCGTCGCCACCGACGGCTGGGCCGAGGTCTCCAGCGTGCAGGCCACCGACCTGGCCAGGCGCTTCGAGGCAGACGGCGTGTCCGCCATCGTTTATACCGACATCGCCAAAGACGGCATGATGCAGGGCTGCAACGTCGAAGCCACTGCCGCACTGGCTGCCGCCAGCAAGATCCCGGTGATCGCCTCCGGCGGCATCCACAACCTCGGCGATATCGAGAAGCTGCTGCTGGCGCGTTCGCCAGGCATCATCGGCGCCATCACCGGGCGTGCCATCTATGAAGGCACCCTGGACGTGGCCGAGGCGCAGCGCTTCTGCGACGGCTTCAAGGGCTGAACCGTAGGGCGGGTGAAACCCGCCGCAACTGACGCAATCTTTATCGGTGGGTTGCACCCACCCTACGGGAGCACCGTATGGCACTGGCTAAACGCATCATCCCCTGCCTCGACGTCGACAACGGCCGCGTGGTCAAGGGCGTCAAGTTCGAGAACATCCGCGATGCCGGCGATCCGGTGGAGATCGCGCGCCGCTACGACGAGCAGGGCGCCGACGAGATCACCTTTCTCGACATCACCGCCAGCGTCGACAACCGCGACACCACGCTGCATACCGTCGAGCGCATGGCCAGCCAGGTCTTCATTCCGCTGACCGTCGGCGGTGGCGTGCGTACCGTGCAGGACATCCGCAACCTGCTCAACGCCGGTGCCGACAAGGTCTCGATCAACACCGCCGCGGTGTTCAACCCCGAGTTCGTCGGTGAGGCGGCCGCGCGCTTCGGCTCGCAGTGCATCGTCGTCGCCATTGACGCCAAGCGTGTATCGGCGCCGGGCGAGCCGGGGCGCTGGGAGATCTTCACGCATGGCGGGCGCAAGCCGACCGGCCTCGATGCCGTGGAGTGGGCGCGCAAGATGGAAGGGCTGGGCGCCGGGGAAATCCTCCTCACCAGCATGGACCAGGATGGCGTGAAGAGCGGCTACGACCTGGGCGTGACCCGTGCCATCAGCGAAGCGGTACGCGTGCCGGTGATCGCCTCCGGTGGTGTCGGCAACCTGCAGCACCTGGCCGATGGCATCCTCGAAGGCAAGGCCGATGCCGTGCTGGCCGCGAGCATCTTCCATTTCGGCGAGTACACCGTGCCGGAAGCCAAGGCCTATCTGGCCAGCCGAGGCATCGTCGTACGCTGATTGCCGCCACGTCGACCTGCCCGCAGCGCAAAGCTGCGGGCGAGTCGACGGCAAAGTGCCAGCGATCCAGCTAGCATTAATCATCATCTCTAAAACCCTGCCTCTCTGCCCCTGGTGGAGGGTCACCCTTTGTCGAACATCTTCGACACGGAGTCTTCATGTTCCTTGTTCGATTCGTGACTATTTTCGTCCTGTCCTGTGGTCTCAGCCTTGCGCGTGCCGAGCCGCTGGTGCTGCTCACGGAAAACATGCCGCCCTTCAACATGTCGGTCTCCGGCACCAACTACGCCCGTGACGACGGGATCACGGGTATCAGCTCCGACATCCTGCGCGCGGTATGCGAGCGTGCCGAGGTCGAGTGCCAGCAGATCCTGCGTTTCCCTTGGCAGCGCGTGTACCAGCAGACACTGGACGATGCGGGTTACGGGGTGTTTTCCACCGCGCGTACCGCCGAGCGTGAGGGGCTGTTCAAATGGGTTGGGCCCATCTCCAGGTACGACTGGGTGCTGTTCGCCAAGGGCGATAGCCCGATCCAGCTGGCCAGCATCGAAGACGCGCGGCGTTATCGGATCGGTGGCTACAAGGGCGATGCCAAGACCCAGTTCCTGCTGGACAGGGGGCTGGAGGTCACGACCGCGCTGCGTGATGCGGAAAACGTCAGGAAGCTCGACAAAGGACAGATCGATCTGTGGATTGCCTCCAGCCAGGCCGGACCGCTTACCGCCCGTCAGGAAGGCGTAGAGAACCTCAAGGTGGTTCAGCACCTGAACTCGGTCGACCTCTATCTTGCGCTGAATCTGCAGACGCCAGACGAGCTGGTGCAGAAGTTGCAGAAGGCATTGGAGTCGCTGCGTGCGGAAGGTGCACTGAAGAGCATCGAAGCGCGCTATTGAGGCAATCGGCCAGTAATCGCTGGGCCGGGGAGGGCATGGCGGTTATCCTGATGCAGTCTGCCTTATTCACAGAAAGAGAAACGCCATGCTCAAACGCCTGCTGATCGCAATGGCCGGCACCCTTGTGGTGCTGTCTGGCGCTGCGCGCGCCGAAGTGGACCCCGACTACAGCGTGGTTCTGCTGACCGAGAACTTCCCGCCCTACAACATGGCCATCAATGGCAAGAACTTCGCCCAGGAAGACAATATCGACGGTATCGCCGTGGATATCATCAAGGAGATGTTCAAGCGTGCGGGCGTCAAGTACAGCCTGACGCTGCGCTTCCCCTGGGATCGGATCTACAACCTGGCGCTGGAAAAACCGGGCTACGGTGTGTTCGTCGCCGCCCGCCTGCCCGAGCGCGAGGAGCTGTTCAAGTGGGTGGGGCCGATCGGCCCGGACGATTGGGTCCTGCTGGCCAAGGGCGACAACCCGATCAGCCTGACCAGCCTGGACCAGGCCAAGAAGTACCGCATCGGCGCGTACAAGGGCGATGCCATCTCCGAGTACCTGACCGAGAAGGGCGTCGAGCACAGCACCTCGTTGCGTGACCAGGAAAATGCTCGCAAGCTGATGGCCGGGCAGATCGACCTCTGGGCGACGGGTGATCCCGCCGGGCGCTACCTGGCCAAGCAGGAAGGTATCTCCGGCCTGAGGACTGTCCTGCGTTTCGACAGTGCCGAGCTGTATCTGGCGCTGAACAAGGATATCCCCGACGAGATCGTCAGCAAGCTGCAGGCTGCGCTGGATCAGATGCGCGCCGAAGGCTTCGTCGACGACATTCTCAACAGTTACCTGTAAGTACCGAACATGCGTCCGGCCACGAGCCGGGCGCTCGCCATGGATGGCAGAGCCACTGAGTGCCAATGACCGGGCTCGGTCCCATGCAAGGATGCCGCTAGCCATAACCAAAAATCATGCGAGCGGTACGTCTTATGCTGAAAACTCTGAAGAAAAGCCTGTTTGTCGCCCTGTTTCTCGCTTGCGGTTCCGTGCACGCGGAACTCCCGCAGGATTACAAGGTGGTGCTGCTGACCGAGAATTTCCCGCCCTTCAACATGGCGGTGGACGACAAGAACTTCGCCCGTGACGATGGCATCGACGGCATCAGCGCCGACATCGTGCGCGAGATGTTCAAGCGCGCCGGCATCGAGTACACCCTGACGCTGCGCTTCCCCTGGGACCGCCTCTACCGCCTGACCCTGGACAAGCCCAACTACGGCCTGTTCTCCACCACCTACACGGCCGAGCGTCAGCCGCTGTTCAAGTGGGTCGGCCCGATCGCCAAGACCGGCTGGGTACTGCTCGCCGCGCCGGGTAACGACATCAAGGTGTCGAGCCTCAAGGATGCCGCCAAGTACCGCGTCGGCGCGTACAAGAACGATGCGGTCAGCCAGCACCTGGAGAGCCAGGGCCTGCAGCCGATCAACGCCCTGCGTGATCAGGAGAACGTGAAGAAGCTGGTGCGCGGGCAGATCGACCTGTGGGCCACCACCGATCCGGTAGGCCGCTACCTGGCCAAGCAGGAAGATGTCAGCGGCCTCAACACCGTGCTGCGCTTCAACGATGCCGAGCTGTACCTGGCCCTGAACAAGGACACGCCCGACGAGGTCATCGAACGCTTGCAGAAGGCGCTCGACGAACTGCGCAACGAAGGCTTCATCGACGATATCACCAACAGCTATCTGTAAGCCGGCCGGCTCGGGCGGTCGTTCGCACCGCCCGCTACCTGCGCCTGACGGTCGCTGTTTCCGGCACCAATGAAAACGCCGCAGTTTCGCGAGAAACTGCGGCGTTCTTGCATCACGACCCGCTTCAGTCGCCGCGGGTGACGCTCAGCCCCTTGAGCAGGTTGAGTGCCTGGCTCAGCTGGTAGTCCTGATCCTGCGGGCGGTCCGTGCGTGCGGCCTGTGCGCCCCGGCTCGGGCGGTCCGCGCCACCGTTGCCGTTGCCCAGGTGGCCTTGCAGGTCGGCTTCCTTGACGCCTTCGTTGTCCTGCTCGCGGGTGAGCTTGGCGCGTGCCACCTCGATGTCCGGGATGATGCCCTGAGCCTGGATCGAGCGGCCGTTCGGGGTGAAGTACAGCGCGGTGGTGAGCTTCAGCGCGCGATCGTTGTTCAGCGGCAGCACCGTCTGTACCGAGCCCTTGCCGAAGCTGTCGGTGCCCATCAGCACGGCGCGCTTGTGGTCCTGCAGGGCGCCGGCGACGATTTCCGATGCCGAGGCGCTGCCGCCGTTGATCAGCACCACCAGCGGCACGCCCTCGCTGGCATCGGCCGGATCGGCGTTGAAGCGCAGTTCGGAGTTGGCCAGGCGGCCCTCGGTGTAGACGATCAGCCCGCTCTTGAGGAAGTGGTCGGCCACTTCCACGGCCGCCTGCAGCACGCCGCCGGGGTTGTTGCGCAGGTCCATGACCAGGCCGCGCAGCTTCTTGTTGCCGTTTTCCTTGCGCAGCTTGTTCAGGGCCTTGCCGACTTCCTCGCCGGTGTTGACCTGGAACTGCGAGATGCGCAGGTAGCCGTAGCCGTCCTCGAGCATCTGGCTCTTCACGCTGCGTACCTTGATCACGGCGCGGGTCAGGGTCAGCTCGAACGGCCGGCCGCCGTCGCGTACCAGGGTCAGCTCGATCTTGCTGCCGGCCTTGCCGCGCATCTTCTCTACCGCTTCCATCATCGACAGGCCCTTGGTCGGCTGGCCGTCGATCTTGACGATCAGGTCGCCGGCCTCGATGCCGGCCTTGGACGCCGGGGTGTCGTCGATGGGCGAGACCACCTTGACGAAGCCGTCCTCCATGCCGACCTCGATGCCCAGGCCGCCGAATTCGCCGCTGGTGCTTTCCTGCAGCTCGGCGAATGCCTCGGGCTCGAGGTAGGCCGAGTGCGGGTCGAGGTTGCTGAGCATGCCCTTGATGGCGTTCTCCAGCAGCGTCTTGTCGCTGACCGGCTCGACGTAGGCGGCCTTGATGCGGTCCATCACCTCGGCGAAGGTGCGCAGCTCATCCAGGGGCAGGGGCGCCTTGCTGCTCGCCGCCGCTGCCGGCGCGGGGGCAGGCTCGGCAGCCTGCAGGGCTGGAGCGCCGAGCAGCAGCCCAAGGGCCAGGGCCAGGCAGGTGGGGCGAAAGCGATGAGACATTAAGACAACTCCTAAATGGATGAAGCGCTTATCCCTGCGCGCGGCACCACTGTGCCGGATCACTCGGGCGACCGTTCTGGCGAATGGCGAAGTACAGCGCCGATGTTTCCTGGCCACCGCTCTTGCCAACGGTGGCGATGGGGTCGCCGGCCTTGACCACGTCCCCCGCATTCCTGAGCAGGCTCTGATTATGGCCGTACAGGCTCAGATAACCATTGCCGTGATCGAGAATGACCAACAGGCCGGCGCCACGCAACCAGTCGGCGAACACCACGCGGCCACCATGCACGGCACGCACCTGGCTGCCGGCGGGTGCACCGATCAGCACGCCGTCCCACTTAGTACGAGCGTCGCCGCCGCGTGGGGTTCCGTAGCGTGCTACCAAACGGCCATCGACGGGCCATGGCAGTTTGCCGCGAGCGCTGGAAAAGGGGCCGCCGTAGGTGGCGCCGGACGTGACCACGGGGCCGCTGGCGGAGCTGTTCGGTCGGGCCTGCTGAGCGACCAGGGCGCGCTTGCGTGCCTCTTCCGCTTCGCGGGCCTGGCGCGCCAGGGTTTCCTCGATGGTCTTGAGCACGCGGCCAAGCTCTGCCTGCTCCTGCTGGCGGGCCTTGAGTCGCTGGTCGCGGTTGGCGAACTCGCTGTTGAGCTTGGCCAGCGCCTGCTGGCGCTGCTTGCGCACGTCGGCGAGCTTGGCGTGGCGCTCATCCAGGCCGGCTTTCTGCGTCTGCAGCTGAGCCTGGTGGCTGGCGATTTCCTGTTCGACGTTGGCCAGCTGGCGCAGGGTCTCGTTGAATGCCGAGAGCTGTTCGAGGCGGGCGTGACTGAGGTAGTCGTAATAGGTCAGGGTGCGCGAGAACTTTTCCGGGTTCTGCTGGTTGAGCAGCAGCTTGACGTACTCCTGGCGCCCGCTCTGGTAGGCGGCCCGCGCCTGGATGGCGATCAGTCGCTGCTGTTCAGTGCGCGCGCTCTGGAGTTTTTTTTTCTCCTGATCCAGGCGCTGGATTTCCTGCTCGCTGTCCTTGAGCTCGTGCTGCAGGTCCTTGACCTGGCTTTCCAGATCGCCCATCTCCGTCTCGGTCTTCTTCAGCTGCTGCTGGACGCCGGATTTCTCCTGCTGCAGTTTTTCCAGCATCTTCTTCAGTTCGGCGACATCCTGGCGCGCGGCTTCCAGCTGGCGCTGGGTATCGGCGCGCTGATCGGCGAAGGCGGGTGCGATCAGGCTGCTGAGCAGGATCAGGGCAAGAATGCGAAGCATGGGCGGGGCGGCACCGGAAGGTGGATTGAGGCTGAGGCCTAGTATGCCCGCGCCGCCGGGCAAAAAAAACGCCCCAGGCCTCATGGCGCGGGGCGTTTCTTGTTTTCTGTCGATCAGCGCCGCTTCACGCAGTCTGCGCCTGGCCGACGAGCGTGACGTGCAGCGGCCCGCGACCTGCGTGCTAGTCGAGTTCGACGATGCTCTTGCCGGTCATCTCCGCCGGCTGCTCGAGGCCCATCAGCTTCAGCAGGGTGGGCGCCACGTCAGCCAGCACGCCGCCTTCGCGGATGCGCGCGGGGCGCTTGCCGACGTAGATGAACGGCACGGGTTCGCAGGTGTGGGCCGTGTGCGCCTGGCCGGTGCACTCGTCTTCCATCTGCTCGACGTTGCCGTGGTCGGCGGTGATCAGCGCTTCGCCGCCGACCTTCTCCAGCGCTTCGGCAATGCGGCCGACGCAGCTGTCCAGGGTCTCCACGGCCTTGACCGCAGCCTCGAACACGCCGGTATGGCCGACCATGTCGCCATTGGCGTAGTTGACGATGATCACGTCGAAGCGCTGGTTCTCGATGGCGTCGACGATCCTGTCGGTCACTTCCGGCGCGCTCATTTCCGGCTTGAGGTCGTAGGTGGCGACGTCCGGAGAGGGAATGAGGATGCGCTCTTCGCCCTCGAACGGCTCTTCACGGCCGCCGGAGAAGAAGAAGGTGACGTGGGCGTATTTCTCGGTTTCGGCGATGCGCAGCTGGGTCTTGCCGTTCTTCGCCAGGTACTCGCCGAGCACGTTGGTCAGTGCTTCCGGCGCGAATGCCGCAGGTGCCGGGATGCTCGCCGCGTACTGGGTGAGCATGACGAAACCGACCTGTGGCGCGCGCTTGCGCTCGAATTCCTTGAAGCCGGGCTCGACGAAGGCGCGGGTCAGCTCGCGTGCGCGGTCGGCGCGGAAGTTCATGAACACCACGGCGTCGCCGTCTTCGACCTGTACCGCGTCGCCGATGGTGGTGGCCTTGACGAACTCATCGCTCTCGCCCCGTGCGTAGGCGGCTTGCAGGCCTGCCACGGCATCGGCGGCGTTGAACTGGCCGGCACCGTCGACGATCAGGTTGTAGGCCTGCTCCACGCGGTCCCAGCGGTTGTCGCGGTCCATGGCGAAGTAGCGGCCCGTGAGGCTGGCGATACGGCCCTTGCCGAGGCGGGCGAAGGCGGCGTCGAGCAGCTCGATGGACGGCTGCGCGCTCTTCGGCGGGGTGTCGCGACCGTCGAGGAACGCGTGCAGGTAGATCTTCTCGGCGCCACGCTTGGCGGCCAGTTCGGCCATGGCGACGATGTGATCCTGATGGCTGTGCACGCCACCATCGGAGAGCAGGCCGAGGATGTGCACGGCCTTGCCGGCGGCCACGGCCTTGTCCACGGCCTGGTTGATCGTGGCGTTGTCGAAGAACTCGCCGTCACGGATGGCCTTGGTCACGCGGGTGAAGTCCTGATACACCACGCGCCCGGCGCCGAGGTTCATGTGGCCGACCTCGGAGTTGCCCATCTGCCCATCCGGCAGACCGACGTCCATGCCGCTGCCCGAGATCAGGCCGTGCGGGAAGGTGGCGCGCAGGCGATCGTAGACCGGCGTGTTGGCGGCGTGGATAGCGTTGTACTCGGGGTTGTCGCTGTGACCGAAGCCGTCGAGGATGATCAGAACCAAGGGTTTGGGCGTGGCGCTCATTAAGCTGGCTCGCTCTGGGTCGATGGACGGGAAACAAAGCCGGGCATTCTACGGCCAAGCGCCTGGCGCGTCACTGCCGGACGGGGTTTGGCCGACCTGTGGGGCTGTGTATACTGGCCGGCATTTTACCGTCCTGGGCCCTACAGATGTTCGCCAACCTGATTGAATTCATCATTAACCACTATGTACTGAGTGGATTGTTCGCCGTTCTGCTGGTGCTGCTGATCGTCACCGAGATGCGCAAGGGCGGCCAGAGCCTGTCGAGCCGCGAGCTGACCGCGCTGGTCAACTCCGACAAGGGCGTGGTGCTCGATGTGCGGGGCCAGAAGGAATTCTCCGCCGGGCATATCGTCGACGCGCTGCACATCCCCTACGACAAGGTGACTGCACGCATCGCCGAGCTGGAAAAACACAAGTCCAGGACCATCGTCGTCGTCGACGCCGCTGGCCAGCACGCCGGCACCATCGCCCGCGAGCTGCAGAAGGCCGGCTACACCGCTGCCAAGCTGTCCGGCGGCATCGCGACCTGGCGCGCCGACAACCTGCCGCTGGTGAAGTGACATGAGCACGGTGGTCATCTACTCCAGCGACTGGTGCCCCTACTGCATGCGGGCCAAGCAACTGCTGGCCAGCAAAGGGGTGGATTTCGACGAGATTCGTGTCGACGGCCAGCCGGCCGTGCGCGCGGAGATGACCCGCAAGGCCGGACGCACCTCGGTGCCGCAAATCTGGATCGGCAGCACCCATGTCGGTGGCTGTGACGATCTCTATGCCCTGGAGCGCGCCGGCAAGCTCGACGCCCTGCTGCAGAGCCCCGCTTGAAACCGCAACGTTAAGGAAGGCAAACGCCATGACCGAGCAAGCCAACAGCGGCGCCGCCGCTGCCGAGTCGCAAAACCCGCAATTCTCTCTGCAGCGTATCTACGTCAAGGATCTGTCCTTCGAAGCGCCGAAGAGCCCGGAAATCTTCCGCCAGGAGTGGACGCCGAGCGTCGGTCTGGACCTGAACACGCGCCAGAAGGCCCTGGAAGGTGACTTCCACGAAGTGGTGCTGACCCTGTCGGTGACCGTCAAGAACGGTGAAGAAGTGGCCTTCATCGCCGAAGTGCAGCAGGCCGGCATCTTCCTGATCAAGGGCCTGGACGCCGCGTCCATGAGCCACACCCTCGGCGCCTTCTGCCCGAACATCCTGTTCCCTTACGCTCGTGAAGCGCTGGACAGCCTGGTGACCCGTGGTTCGTTCCCGGCACTGATGCTCTCTCCGGTCAACTTCGATGCCCTGTACGCCCAGGAACTGCAGCGCATGCAGCAGGAAGGCCAGGCCGAGACCACTGCCCACTGAGGCGAGCGGCTCGGATGAAAAAAGCGCCCTCAGGGGCGCTTTTTCTTTATCCGCTTCATTCGCTGTCGGCGAAGCCGTTCTGGCGCCAGGCCTCGTAGACGGTCACCGCCACGGTGTTGGACAGGTTCAGGCTGCGGCAGCCGGCGCGCATCGGCAGGCGCACGCGTCGCTCCACCGGCAGTGCGTTGCGTATCTCTTCCGGCAGGCCCCGGCTTTCCGGGCCGAACAGGAAGGCGTCGCCGGGCTGGTAGGCGACCTCGTGGAACGGCTGCGAGCCCTTGGTGGTGAAGGCGAACACGCGCGGCTGACCGATGCTGTCCAGGCAGCTCTGCAGATCGGCGTGGCGTTCGAGCGTGGCATATTCGTGGTAATCCAGCCCGGCGCGACGCAGGCGCTTGTCGTCCAGCTCGAAACCCAGTGGTTCGATCAGGTGCAACCGACAGCCGCTGTTGGCGCACAGCCTGATAATGTTGCCGGTATTGGGCGGGATTTCCGGTTGAAAGAGGATGACGTGGAACATGCAGCACTCCGAGCACTGGGATGAGCGCCATTCTACGCCGCCTGAGGATCCACGGCCGCGTTTGCGCTGGCGTTTCATGGCCTCGGTGATGCTCATCGCCTTTCTCGTCGGCAGCATGATCGGCCGCGCGTTCGACCCGCCCCGCTTGCGTATCGAGCAGGTCGAGCCCTGGGAGCAGGGGGTGCAGCTCTGGTTCAACCGCGAGCCGCAGGCGCTGGCCGAGCACGCCGACGGTGCGCTGAGGTATCGCTTCGAGGATGCCTACGGACGTGTCCGCGAGGGGCGCCTGAGCTTGCCGCTGGGCTTGGTGAACTGGCGGGTGGAGCGCGACGGGCGGGACCTGCTGCTGGTACTGGTGTCGCCCCGTCCGCTGGACGGGGAGTGGCGCGGTGCGCAGGAGGATGGACGCTGGCGCGTGCAGCTGGCGCTGCGTCCCAGATAAAGAAGGGGATTCCCCGGCCTGCCTGTACCAAGGTCCCCGAAACGGGTAACGCCGTGCCCATGGATGAGCGGCGGCGGACTGCCATGACGCGGCGTTCGCGTCGAATAAAGAGGGGATTCCCCGGCCTGCCTGTACCAAGGTCCCCGAAACGGGTGACGCCGTGCCCGTGGATGAGCGGCGGCGTACTGCGGTGACGCGGCGTCCGCGTCGAATAAAGAAGGGGATTCCCCGGCCTGCCTGTACCAAGGCCCCCAAAACCTGGATTGCCTTAGCCTATGCAGGGCGTGTGCCAGTTTTCTTACATGGGCGTGAAGCCCTTGTTTCCTGGGGTTTGCGGCGCAGTGGGGAGCGCAGAAGGGCGGTCTTTGCGGGTGCTGTGCACCAGCGTGCAGCGTGATGCACCGGCGGCGCACCACGCTGTGAGTGGGACAGGCCCGGCTGCGCGGATGAAGGCTGGTCGTTGCGACGCAGCAGGCGCAGGCCGGGTGGTGCTCAGCGGGGCAGCAGCCTGAGCGTGCCCTGGCTGTTGGCCGTCACGTCCGCTTCGCTCAGGTGCTGCGGACGGTAGATGCCCAGTACATGGCCGGCGGCCTGGTCGGCGTAGTGCGGGTCGAACGGCACGCCGCTCTGGCCCACGGGGTTGCTGCCGAGTGCCGTGCTGGCATCGGCCAGGTCGACCAGGCGGCGGGTCGAGGGGCCGTAGACCACCTGCCAGGGGGCCGGACCGATCTTGTGCGAGAGGTTGTTCGGCACCTCGTGGCTGCCCGGGGCGGCATACGGGCCGGCATTCAGCAGCCAGGCCAGTGGCTGCTGCTGGCCCAGCGGGTGCGTGTGGGTCAGGGTATGGGCGCGTCCCCATTGCCAGGCGGCAGGATCATCACCGAACTGCTCGCGCAGATGTGCCAGGCTGGCGCGCCAGGCGTCGGCGACGATCTGCGCACGGGTTTCCTCGCCGCTGCCACCCTGGCGATGCCACCAGGGCGACGTCGCATCGGCGGTCAGGCGCGGCAGGGCGACGTCGAGCACGCGGCTTTGCAGCAGGCTGTCGAAGAAGGCGTCGCCCAGCTCATCGGCCATGGCCTCGTGAGCCAACTGATAGAGCAGCTGGTTGAACAGGGTGGCGCTCACCGAGTCCAGCGGATGTTCACCGTTCCAGTCGGCGAGGGCCTGCACCATGGCCTGCTCCTGCTCGCCCTGGGTGGCGGCGCGCAGCTCGTCGAGGATCGGCGTCAGCACGCGCATGGGGTAGTCGGTGCCGGTATCGAGCTGCAGGGCCTGGCTGTTGTGCAGGTCCCACTTCACCGAGGCGTCGCTCAGGCGCTGATTGAGGCGCTGGCCACGGTCGGGCAGGTTGTAGTAGCCGGGAATCTCGATGCCGCTGGCCGGCACCGGCTGGTAGTTGGCCGAGACGATGTAGCCGCGTGCCGGGTTCTCTTCCTGCGGGTTGGCGCTGAAGGGGTGGTAGCCGAGCTTGTCCGCCTCGGCGCTGGCACCGTCGAGAATGAAGGTCGGGTTGACCCCGGCCGGGCGCAGCGGCAGCTTGGCGGCCGCCCACCAGCCGATGTCACCGGCGGCATTGGCCCAGACCACGTTGAGGCCGGGCGCTTCGATCTTCTCGGCGGCGGCGCGGGCCTTGTCCAGGGTATTGGCACGGTTCAACTGGTAGAAGGCGTCGAGGATCGGGTTGTCGGTCTCCAGGAAGGCCCACCACATGGCGATTGGCGTACTGCCGCTGGTCTGGCCCAGGGCGTCGTTGATGATCGGTCCGTGCGGCGAGCGGCGCAGGGTGAGCTGCACGGGCGCAGCATTCTTGACCTGAATGGTCTCCGTGCGCTGCTCCAGGTCGACCCAGCGGCCCTGGTACCAGACCTGGTTGGGGTTGTCCGGGTTGACGCGCTCGGCGATCAGGTCGAGGTCGTCGTTCTGGAACATGGTCAGGCTCCAGGCGAAGTCCCGGTTGTGGCCGAGCATGGCACTGGGGATCAGCGCGTGGTGGTAACCGTAGAGTTCGTAGCCGGGCGCCTGCAGATGCGCCTCGTACCACACCGCCGGGAGCGAGAAGCGAATGTGCGGATCGCCGGCCAGCAGGGGTTTGCCGCTGGCGGTGCGGCTGCCGGACACGGCCCAGGCGTTGCTGCCTTCGAACTGCGGCAGGCCACTGTCGGCCAGGGCCGTGTCGCTGAGCTGGGCGAGAGCGGAGAGGTCCTTCCAGTCGCCGGCGCTCAGGGCGCTGCCGACTACACCGTCCGGGTGCCAGTCGAGATCGAAGACCTTGAGGTAATCCGCGCCCAGGCTGTCGCGCACGTGGCTCATCAGGGGCTCGGTACGCAGCGCAGCGGCGAAGCTGTAGGCCATGTAGCCGGCGACGCTCAGGGTGTCGGCGACGGTGAAGGGGCGCGGCTCGATGCCCAGCAGGTCGAATTCCACCGGTAGCGGGCGGCTGGCCTGGTACTGGTTGATGCCATCGAGGTAGTTCTGCAGGGCCTGCACGGACGGGCTGTCGGCATCCAGGCGGGTGGCATAGGTATCGGCGTGGCGACCCAGCTCCAGGGTGCGGAACAGGCGGTCGGTAGGCACAAGCTTCTCGCCCAGCACTTCGGCCAGTTCGCCACGGGCCAGACGCCGCAGCAGCTCCATCTGGAACAGGCGGTCCTGGGCGTGCACGTAGCCCAGGGCGCGATACAGGTCGGCCTCGTTCTCGGCACGGATGTGCGGGACGCCCAGTTCGTCGTAGTTGACCGTGACCGGGGCGTGCAGCTCGCTGAGCACCAGCTCGCCATCGCGCTGCGGTTGCTTGTCGTGCAGGTACCAGGTCAGGCCGCCCGCTGCGGCGGCAACGAGCAGGGCAAGGGCGGTCAGGGAGCGTTTCATCGAGCGGTCCTTGTTGTTATGGGAGATGCGTCGGGCTGCATTCTGCGCAGAAGCCGTGGCGACAGCATTGACCAGATGCTGCAGTGGTGAAAGTCTATGGTCAATTCATGCCGAGGAGCCAGCATGGCCACCCACGAGTTCGTCGCCCTGACCCATTCGTCGACGTTGCGCCGCCTGCTCTACGAGGCCCTGACGGCACTCGGGCTCGACCCGACCCACACCTATCGGCAGGCATATGCCGGTGTGGCCCTGGCCGCGCCGCTGCTGGAAGCGCGTGAGGACCACGACAACGCGCCGCGCTTCTGGCAGGCGCTGGAGGGTATCACCGGCGATGCCGACATTGGCCTGCACCTGGGGGAAATGATGCAGCCACGGCCGATGGACGTGGTCGGCTACCTGCTCCTGGCCGCCCGTGATCTGCGCCAGGGGCTGCAGGCCTTCGTGCGTTTCCAGCACATCCTCTCCGGTGGTTTCGCCGCGCGGCTGGAGGAGGAGGGCGAGCAGGTGCGCCTGGTGATCGACCTCAACTACCGCGAGGTCGGCTCGTTGCGTCAGCAGATGGAATGCCTGGCGGTGTTGCTGATGAAGATGCTCGCCGCTGCCAGCGGTGAACTGCCGCTGCTCGGCGTCGACTTTCGTCACCGCGCGCCACGCAGGCTGGGCGAGCATCGGCGCCTGCTCGGCGTCGAACCGCGCTTCGCGCAGGTGCACGATGCGCTGATCCTGCCCCGTGCGCTGCTCGCGCGACCGTCGCGCAGCGCCAGCCCACGCTTGTTCGAGGTGCTCAGCGAGGAAGCCGAGAAGCAACTGGCCGGGTTGGTGGAGAACCAGCTGCTGGCACGGGTGCGCTACTGGCTGGAGCTCAATATCGGCGCCACGACCTGCACGCTGCAGGCGTGCGCGCAGGCCCTGGGCAGCAACCGCAGTGCCTTGCAGCGAGCGCTGAGCGAGCAGGGCAGCAGCTTTCGGCTGCTGCACGATGAAGTGCGGCGGTTGTGTGCGTTGCGCCTGCTGGATCAGGGCCTGAGCGTGCGAGAGGTCGCACGGGCCTGCGGCTTCGCCGAACTGTCACCGTTCTACCGGGCCTTCCGCCGCTGGCAGGGCGGCACACCACGCGGTCGAGGCTGATGACGGGCGCTGAAGCAAGGTGGGCTTGCCGGTCGACGTTCTGGTGGCGGCGTAACCCAGCCTGCGGGTCAGTCTTTGTTTGCCTCGGCCCATTCGCAGAAGCACCCGACCGCCAGGGTGTTGCTGGCGCCGACCTTGCGCCCGGCCTCCAGGGCTTCGAGTATGGGCTCGATGAAGCTGTTGCTGGAGTTGCACACCAGCCCTTCGCTGTAGGGGCCGAAGTAGGCCAGTTGGCCCTCGCGGTCCCAGATCGCCACCGCCGGGCTGGCGGGCAGCTCGGCGCTGCCTGGCATCTCGTCGATCGGTTGCAGCGCCGCCAGTTCGGCGGGCAGGCGACCCTGGCTGCCGGGCTTCTGTACCACGTGGAACTGTACGCCTCTGGGGGCGTAGTGCTCGATCAGCTCGGCCAGGTGCTGCTGGTTGCCGACGTTGCAGGGGCAGGCCGGGTCCCAGAAGTGCACCAGGCGAATCTCGCCAGGGCCGGACAGCGCTGCGGGCAGTTGCAGTGCGGCGCCGGAGAACACCGCCGCGCGCTCATCGAAGGTGCGCAGGTAGCGGGTCTCGAACCAGCGATAGGCCAGCAGCAGGCCGACCAGGCAGGCCAGGACGAACAGGGCGACGAGCAGGTTCTTGCGTGACAGGCGAGGCATGGTGCGGATCGCGACTAAAAAAGGGCGTGTAGCTTGCCACGATGCGCCGGGCAGCTGAATATCGCAGCATTCGAGGAGATGTCGACGGGTTCGCCCCTGGCAACCTGCAACTTACGGAAAGCCTCATGTCTGAGCCGTTTCAACCCGAACAACTGCGCCCCCTGCTGCGCCCCTTGGCCGCAGCGCGCCTGGACCTGCCGGCGCTGCAGGCCTACCGCAGCTTCTATGGCCTGGATCTGGGCGGTCGCTACGCCGGGCTGGACAGCCGGCTCGGCAGCTTCAATGCCGCCGGCTATCAGATCGCCGTGCAACTCTGGGCACCGGCCGAGCCGCGTGCGACCGTGCTGCTGTTGCATGGCTACTACGACCACATGGGGCTCTATCGCCATGTGATCGATTGGGCGCTGGCCATGAATTTCGCCGTGCTGGCCTGCGACCTGCCCGGTCATGGCCTGTCCAGCGGGGCGCGGGCCAGCATCGGCGACTTCGCCGAGTACCAGCAGGTGCTCGCCGGCCTGTTCGGGCAGGCCGCCGAACTGGACCTGCCGCAGCCCTGGCACCTGTGTGGGCAGAGCACGGGTGGGGCGATTGCGCTGGATTACCTGTTGGCCGACGGCAAGCGGCCGGAACTGGGCCAGAGCATTCTGCTCGCGCCGCTGGTGCGGCCGCGTGCCTGGGGCTGGTCGAAGCTCAGCTACCGTCTGCTCAGCCCGTTCGTACGCGAGATTCCGCGGCGCTTCAGCGATAACTCCAGCGACGCGACCTTCATCGACTTCGTGCACAACCTCGACCCCTTGCAGCCGCGCAGCCTGCCGACCTCCTGGGTCGGCGCGCTCACCCAGTGGGTGCCGCGCATCGAGGCGGCCGGGCGCAGCCAGCACAGCCCGCTGATCGTGCAGGGCGAGCAGGACATGACGGTGGACTGGCACTACAACCTCGGGATTCTGCAGGACAAGTTCCAGCAGCCGAGCATCCTGCGCCTGCCCGAAGCGCGTCATCACCTGGCCAACGAGAGCGAGGCGTTGCGGAAACGCTACTTCGACTTTCTCCGCGAGCGCCTGGCCTAGATGCCCTGTGGCGCCGGCTCCAGGTCGGCGCTGCTCATGCCCACGGCAAGGCCGGCGCGCAGGGCCTTGAGGGCGGCCTGGTAGTAGGCCTTGCCCGCTGCCGACTGGGCGAATTCGACGAACTGCTCCAGTTCGGGATCGCTCAGGTCGCGATAGACGTGCAGCAGGGTGTTGTCCAGGTCCTGCTCGATCTGCCCCATCAGCCGTTCCCGCTGGCCGTTGAGCAGGCCTTGCGCCTGAGCGCCGCCGAGCAGGCCGGGGATCATCTGGCTGAGACTGTCGGCCGCCACGCCGGCGAGCGCCAGGCTGACCTCGGCTCCGGCTTCCTTGGCCGGCAGTGCCTGGGCCAGGTGGCGGATCAGCAGGCGGCGGGTGGCGTCGGCCTCGGTGCGCGGCAGGCCGTTGGCGTACTTGGCCAGCTGATCGCTGCGCGTGGCCAGTTGTTCGGCGGCGACGATCTTGCGCCCCAGTTCGCCCTGGAAGAAGGTCAGCGCCGGTTGCGGGTCGGCCAGCTCCATGCGCAGGGCATGCTGGGCGCGCTGATCGATGGCGGTGGCGGCGAAGCGGCGGTTGCTGTTGTCCACCAGCGCCTGATAGACCGCTGGCGGCAGGGTGCTGCGGTAGCGTTGCTGGGCGGCATCGAGGGCCTGGTTGAAGTGCTCACGCTGTTGCGGCCAGCCGGCGGCCTGGTACAGGCGCAGATGTTCATCGGCCAGGGCCGGCAGAGCCAGGCCGATCAGCAACAGGGCAAACAAAACGCGCATCGAGAAACTCCTTGGCAAACTATCCTGGCCGGCTGCATGGCCCTGCGGCCGGCTATTTTCGGTGGCTGGCGGAGGCTTGTCGAGCTATGTCTGGCGGGCCATCCGGCGCTGTACAATCGCCGCCATGAACGACATCGACCTGCAAGACCGCTTTGCCAACCTCATCGACGACCTCGCCAGCCAGGGCTGGTCGTTGCGGGAGCTTTTCGCCCCTGAGGTTCTGACCCGCGAACTGGCCGCAGAGTGCCGTAAGCGTGAGCGCCGTGGTGAGCTGAGTGCTGCCAGCGTCGGTCGTGGTGACGCCCAGCAGGTGCAGGAAGGCATCCGCGGGGATCGCATCCAGTGGCTGGAGCCGGGGCAGAGCGCCGCGTGCGACCAGTATCTGCAACTGATGGACGAGCTGCGCCTGACCCTCAACCGGGAGTTGTTCCTCGGGCTCGAGGACTTCGAGTGCCACTTCGCCTGTTATGAACCGGGGGCTTTCTACCTGCGCCATCTCGACCGCTTCCGTGACGACGATCGGCGCACGGTGTCGGCGGCGTTCTACCTCAATGACGACTGGCAGGTCGAGCAGGGTGGCGCGCTGCGCCTGTACCTGCATGACGGCCGTGAGCATGACGTCATGCCGCAGGCTGGCACCCTGGCGCTGTTCCTGTCCGGTGACATGCCCCATGAGGTGCTGCCGGCCAGCCGTGAACGCCTGTCGCTGACCGGCTGGTTCAGGCGCCGCAGCACGGACGTGCTCTGAGTCGACGGGCCGCCAGGCGGGTCCCCTGGCGGGGCGCAGCGGCTTGCCGGGGCGTTCAGTGTCCCCAGACCTTGATGGTGCCGTTGATGTCGCGCAGGTCGCGCACGGCGACGTTGCCGATGCTGTTGTCGCCGATGTACAGGTCGCTGGCCACGCGGGCGCGGATCACCAGTTTGCCCAGCGGGCCGAGTTGCTGGTTGATCGCGGTCAGGTTGGGCAGCTTCAGCTGCAGCTGGCTCTGGCCGCCGCTGCCCTTGACCACATCCACTTCCAGGGTCGGCACCTCGATGCCCAGGGCCGGAATGCTGGCGCCAAGCTGGGCCGGGCCGAGGAGGTAGCCGTCGCAATCGACAGGGGTGAGGCAGCCGTTGTCAATCTTCACGTTGCGCAGCGACAGGCTGCCGCCGTCGTCCTGCCAGCGTACTTCGTCGATGCGCGCCATCAGGTCGAGGCGGATGGTGATGCCGGCCTGGCCGCTGATCTGGCTCAGGCTCTCGTCCTCCAGTGCGCGCAGGTCGGCCTGGGCGAAAGGGGCAAACAGTGCCGCGTGACACAGCAGCGGCAGGACAAGCGTACGAAGTGCGATGGACATGAACGGGAACCTCCCTGGTTGGCCGCGCAAGTCTGGTGTGGCGCCGCCTGCCGCGCCATGGGCGAGCGCCGTTTCCCGCCGAAGGATAGGCCCGTACGTCCTGTGGGCAGCAGCGTGCAGGCAGTTTGCCAGACGCCTCGGCGTGGGCTGACAAGGGTGTTACTGCTGGTTACTCTGGTGGCAGCAAAGGAGAGAGTCGATGCAGAAGATCCTGGTCAGTCGCTGCCTGCTCGGGCATCGCGTGCGCTATGACGGAGGTGCCCATGGCCCCTTCGATCAGTTGCAGCGATGGCTGGGCGAGGGGCGGGTCGTGGCGTTGTGTCCGGAGGTGGCGGGTGGTCTGCCAACCCCGCGCGCAGCGGCGGAAATCCGTGGCGGTCGTGGCGGTGCGGTACTGGACGGTGAGCTGGCGGTGCTGACCGTCGAGGGCGAGGATGTCACCGCCGCGTTCGTCGACGGGGCCGAGCAGGCGCTGGCGCTGGTGCGTGAGCATGGCATCCGCCTGGCCCTGCTCAAGGCGCGGAGCCCGTCGTGCGGCAACCTGGAGAACTATGACGGCAGCTTCAGCGGCGTGCGGGTGGCGGGGGAAGGCGTCACGGCGGCCTTGCTGAAGCGCGCCGGGGTGAAGGTATTCAATGAAACGCAGCTGGACGAGGCGAGGGCCGAGCTGGTGCGGCTGGAGGCGTCCCGCTAGCCCGGGCCGGCGTGGCGTGCGCGCAATGAAAAAGGGAGGCCGAGGCCTCCCTTCTTGCTGGCTGCGGCGTGCTTAGAACAGTACGCGGCTGCGGATGGTGCCGTTGACGTGCTGCAGTTTTTCCAGCGCCAGGTCGGAGTACTCGGCGTCGACGTCGATCACCACGTAGCCGACCTTCTCGTTGGTCTGCAGGAACTGGCCGGAGATGTTGATGCCGTTGTCGGCGAACACCTTGTTGATTTCGCTCATCACGCCAGGGACGTTCTCGTGGATGTGCAGCAGGCGGTGCTTGCCCGGGTGTGCCGGCAGGGCCACTTCAGGGAAGTTGACCGAGGACACCGAGGTGCCGTTGTCGCTGTACTTGACCAGCTTCTCGGCGACTTCCAGGCCGATGTTGGCCTGCGCCTCGGCGGTGGAACCACCGATGTGCGGGGTCAGGATCACGCGGTCCAGGCCACGCAGCGGGCTGGCGAACTCCTCGTCGTTGGACTTGGGCTCGACCGGGAACACGTCGATGGCGGCGCCGATCAGGTGCTCGTCCTTGATGGCATTGGCCAGATGGTCCAGCTCGACCACGGTGCCGCGTGCCGCGTTGATCAGGATGCCGCCCTTCTTCATGGCGCGGATTTCCTTCTCGCCGATCATCCACTGGGTGGAAGGCAGTTCCGGCACGTGCAGCGAGACGATGTCGCACAGGCCCAGCAGCTCGTACAGATCGCCGATCTGCGTGGCGTTGCCCAGCGGCAGCTTGGTCACGGTGTCGTAGAAGAACACCTGCATGCCCAGTGCCTCGGCGAGGACCGAGAGCTGGGTGCCGATGGAGCCGTAGCCGACGATCCCCAGCTTCTTGCCACGGATTTCGAAGGAGTTGGCCGCCGACTTGATCCAGCCACCGCGATGGCAGGAGGCATTCTTCTCGGGGATGCCGCGCAGCAGCAGGATGGCCTCGGCCAGCACCAGTTCGGCGACCGAGCGGGTGTTGGAATAGGGGGCGTTGAACACGGCGATACCGCGCTCGCGGGCCGCGTCCAGGTCGACCTGGTTGGTGCCGATGCAGAAGCAGCCGACGGCGACCAGTTTCTTCGCACAGTCGAAGACCTCGGCGGTCAGCTGGGTGCGTGAACGGATCCCGATGAAGTGGGCGTCGGCGATCTTCTCTTTCAGCTCCTCACCCGACAGGGCCGTCTTGAGGTACTCGATGTTGGTGTAGCCGGCGGCCTTCAACGTGTCCACGGCGTTCTGGTGAACGCCTTCGAGAAGAAGGAACTTGATCTTGCTCTTGTCGAGAGAGGTCTTGCTCATCGGAGTACCTGTTGTCCCACGGGATGTTTTCAGGGAAGGGCTGAGAGGCTCAGCCAACGCCCGCGGATCGCTGCGTCGCTCGATTCACGGGGGACGTATGCTAGCATGTTCGCCATTTTCAATGCTCGGTTGCGACCTGAATGGTTCTCAGGGCGACCATGAATCCTTTGCGAGTTCACGTGATGACTACCGCGGCCCAGATCGAAGAACTGAAGACGCTGGTCGAGTCCGGCAAGGTGCTGACCGATGCCGATGCGCTGCAGACCTACGGCAAGGACTGGACCAAGCAGTACACCCCAGCCCCTTCGGCCATCGTGTTTCCCAAGACCACCGAGCAGGTCCAGGCCATCGTGCGCTGGGCCAATCAGCACAGGATTGCCCTGGTCCCGTCCGGTGGCCGTACCGGCCTGTCCGCCGCCGCCGTGGCCGCCCATGGCGAAGTGGTGGTGTCCTTCGACTACATGAACCGCATCGTCGAATTCAACGAGTACGACCGCACCGTGGTCTGCCAGCCGGGCGTGGTGACCAAGCAATTGCAGCTGTTCGCCGAGGAACAGGGCCTGTACTACCCGGTGGACTTCGCCTCCTCGGGTTCCAGCCAGATTGGCGGCAACATCGGCACCAATGCCGGCGGTATCAAGGTGATTCGCTACGGCATGACGCGCAACTGGGTCGCCGGCCTGAAGGTCGTCACCGGCAGCGGCGAGCTGCTCGAACTCAACCGTGACCTGATCAAGAACGCCACCGGATACGACTTGCGCCAGCTGTTCATCGGCGCCGAGGGCACCCTGGGCTTCGTCGTCGAAGCCACCATGCGCCTGGAGCGCGCGCCGAAGAACCTCACCGCGATGGTCCTCGGCACACCCGACTTCGACTCGATCATGCCGGTGCTGCATGCCTTCCAGGGCAAGCTCGACCTGACCGCGTTCGAGTTCTTCTCCGACAAGTGTCTGGACAAGATCCTCGCCCGTGGTGACGTGCCGGCGCCGTTCGAGAGCCGCACGCCGTTCTATGCCCTGCTGGAGTTCGAGGCACTCAACGAGGACGTGGCCAACGGGGCTCTGGCCACCTTCGAGCATTGCGTGGAGCAGGGCTGGGTCCTCGACGGTGTGATGAGCCAGAGCCAGCAGCAGCTGGAAAACCTGTGGAAGCTGCGCGAGTACATCTCCGAGACCATCAGCCACTTCACACCGTACAAGAACGACATCTCCGTCACGGTCGGCCAGGTGCCGTCGTTCCTCAGGGACATCGACGACATCGTCTCGGCCAACTACCCGGACTTCGACGTGCTCTGGTACGGCCATATCGGCGACGGCAACCTGCACCTGAACATCCTCAAGCCCGAGGCGCTGGGCAAGGAAGACTTCTTCGCCAGGTGCGCGGTGGTCAACAAGTGGGTGTTCGAGATCGTCGAGAAGTACAACGGCTCGATCAGCGCCGAGCACGGCGTCGGCATGACCAAGCGCGATTACCTGCAGTACAGCCGTTCCGAGGCGGAAATCGCCTGCATGAAGGCGATCAAGGCGGTGTTCGATCCCAACGGGATCATGAACCCCGGCAAAATCTTTAACTAAAGCTGCAAGCCTCAAGCGGCAAGCCGCAAGAAAAGCAGGGCGCGGATTCACTTGTAGCTTGGGGCTTGCAGCTTGTAGCTGCGGAGCAACCCAATGAGCTATCAGCACCAGTACGTCGACGGAACCACCGTCCACTTTCCCCTTGGCAAGGTCGTCTGCATTGGCCGCAACTACGCGGAGCACGCCAGGGAGCTGAACAACCCGGTACCCAGCGAACCGCTGCTGTTCATCAAACCGGGCTCCTGCGTGGTTCCTCTCGACGATGGCTTCAGCATCCCCGAGGAACGTGGTTCGGTGCACTATGAGGCGGAGATCGCCGTGCTGATCGGCAAGCCTCTGTCGAAGAAGCCGGATGCCGAGGAAGTACGCGATGCGATCAGCGGTTTCGCCCCGGCATTGGACCTGACCCTGCGTGACGTCCAGGCCAAGCTCAAGGAGAAAGGCTACCCCTGGGAAATCGCCAAGAGCTTCGACGGTGCCTGCGTGCTGGCGCCGTTCGTGCCGGGCGACGCCATCGAGGACCTGGCCGACATCGGCATTCGCCTGGAGATCAACGGCGAGACCCGTCAGGACGGCAACAGCCGTGACATGCTCAACCCCATTCTGTCGATGATCCAGCACATGGCCGGGCACTTCTCCCTGCAGCCGGGCGATGTGATCCTGACCGGTACGCCGGTTGGCGTCGGCGCGCTGAACAAGGGTGACGAGCTGGTGCTGGAGCTGGTCGGTCACAGTCGTTTCACCAGCCGCGTGCTATAAGGCTTCGGCACGCACTGTCGCGCCGGGTCCCGCTGCGGCCCGCTCGCCAGTGCGAGAGCAGGTTGCGCCCTGGCTGGTGCAACTTCTGGCGACAGTGGACGTCGTATCGTTCCCATGCAGTCGAGTAGTCGCCGATGTCCTCATCCTTCCCGCGTATTCGCCGCCAGGGCCTTTGCCTGGCGGCCCTGGCGTTCGTGGCGCTAGGCGCTCTGGTACTCACCCAGCATTGGGATGATCGTGCCCGGCTCTGGCTGCAGGAGCGCTCCACGCCCCTGGTCGATCGCCTGGCCAGCGTGTGGCTGCCGGGCTACCGCGCGGTGATCCAGGCCAAGGCCCTGAGCGGTCTGGACAAGGATGAGACCTCCGGGCTGACCTACAACCCGGCGACCAGGACCCTGTTCACCGTCACGGGCAAGCATCCCCTGCTGGTGGAGCTGTCGCTCCAGGGCGAGATTCTGCGGCGCATCGAGCTGAAAGGCTTCGCCAACCCGGAAGGCGTCGAGGTGATGGACAACGGCCTGATGGGCATCGTCGACGAACGTCGCCGCCAGCTCACCACCTTTACCCTGAAGGACGATGACCTGGCACTCGATGCCGCCGGTCTTGCCGGGTTCGACCTGGGCTTCGCCGATGCCGGCAACAAGGGCTTCGAAGGGCTGGGCTGGGATTCGCGCAGCCACAGCGTGATCCTGGGCAAGGAGCGTGGGCCGCTGGGCCTGTTCAGCCTGCCGTTCCCGGGCGAGGACGGTAGCGTCGGGGCGCTGCAGCCCCTGGCGGCGCAACATCTCGGGTTGCGCGACATCTCCTCGCTGAGTGTCGACGGGCGTACCGGCCACCTGCTGGTACTCTCCGACGAGTCGCGCATGCTGCTGGAAGTGGATCGTGCCGGCAGGCCGGTCAGCTTTCTCAGCCTCAATGGCGGCCTCAACGGGCTGGAGGACGGGATCGAGCAGGCCGAGGGCGTGGCCATGGATGAGGACGGCAACATCTATATCGTCGCCGAACCCAACCTGTTCTACGTGTTCAGCAAGCCCGCCGCGAAGGCGGGCCGAGCGGGGTGACGGATTAAGCTTGGCTTAAGCGCCGATTCAGTCTGGCTTCAGCTAGCGGCACTAATCTGACCCCGTCACTTACGAACAACGAGGTTCACGCCATGAAACGTACCGCTCTCGCCCTGATGGTCCTGCCGCTGCTCAGCACTGCCGCTTTCGCCACCGGCTACACCGGCCCCGGCGCCACGCCGCAGGTCACCACCGTATCCGCCGCGCTGCAGGCTGCCGACGATACCCAGGTGGTGCTGGAAGGGCAGATCGTCAAGCGCCTGCAGGACGAGCTCTATGAATTCAAGGACGCCACCGGCACCATTCAGGTCGAGATCGACGACGAAGACTGGCCGGCCCAGAAGGTCTCGGAAACCGCCAAGGTGCGCCTGACCGGTGAAGTCGACAAGGACTTCAACAGCCGTGAGATCGACGTCGACCGGGTCGAGCTGATCAACTGATCGTGACGTTCTGCATGCCCGCCGCAGCAATGCTGTGGCGGGCTTTTCCGTGGTCGTAAGAGAAAACCGCCATGCGCCGCCTGCTTTCCATCAACCCCTGGCTCTACCTGCTGCTGTTCGTCCTGCTGGGCGGTGCCGTGCTGGCCCAGCAATACCGGCTGTTCGAGCGCGCCTGGTTCTCGGTGCAGGAATGGCAGCATGGCGCGCAGTGGCGCGAGCAGTCGCTGTGGCTCGGCGACTACCGGGTGGTGATCGAGGCCAGGCCCATCGCCGATATCCGCGACGTCTCGGCACTGACCTACGATCCGGACCGGAGCAGCCTGTTCAGCGTCACCAACAAGCCGGCCAGGGTGATCGAGCTGAACCTGCAGGGCGAGCTCCTGCGCACGATCGACCTAGAGGGGTTCGGCGATCCCGAGGCCATCGAGTACGTGGGGCCAGGCACCTACGTGATCGCCGACGAGCGCGAGCAGCGTCTGGTCAAGGTGCGGATCGACGATGACACCGCTGTGCTCGACGCCGCCGACTTCCAGCAGCTGTCACTGGGCATCGGGCGCAACGGCAACAAGGGCTTCGAGGGGCTGGCCTACGACGCGCAGGGCCAGCGTTTGCTGGTGGCCAAGGAGCGTGATCCGGTGCGGATCTTCGAAGTGCTGGGTTTCCCGCACATCGACGAGAGCAAGCCGCTGGCGTTGCAGGTCAACACCGACCCGAAACGCGATGCGCGCCTGTTCGTCCGCGACCTGTCGAGCCTGGATTTCGATTCGGCCACCGGCCACCTGCTGGCCCTGTCCGACGAATCGCGGCTGGTGATCGAACTGAATGCGGCAGGTGAGCCGGTCAGCACCCTGTCGTTGCTGCGCGGCCAGCATGGCCTGCAGCACGGCGTGCCGCAGGCCGAGGGCATCGCTTCGGACCAGGCGGGCAATCTCTACCTGATCAGCGAGCCCAATCTCTTCTACCTGTTCAGGAAGCCGGCAGACTAGGCGCTCTGGTCGTCCGTCTCGGCGCCGGGTGCGTTGTTCTGCACGGACTCGATGCCGCCTTTGCAGGCCGAGGCGCTGCTGTACATCTGGCTTTGCCCGACGACCTGGCCGTTGGTGGCCTTGAGCACGAAATAGTGTTTGTCGTTACTCGATATCTTGGTCTCGAACGCCCCTTCGCGCTGGGCATTCTTCTTGACCGAGTCGATGCCGTTGAGCGCCGAGTCCTTGGCCTTGTACATCTCGCTGCTGAGAATGACCTGGCCATTGCCGGCCAGCAGATTGAAATAGAACTGGCCGTCTTTGGCCTTCTTCAGTTCGAACTTTCCAGACATGCGTATCTCCCTCTGGGAACCGGTGACATACCGTGGGTGTTGCACTGTGCAGAGCAAGCCTAGCCCAGTTCCCGCGATATGCGCGGATCGCTCGCGGTCGACAGGCTCAGTGCGAGTGGCTCTTGCCCACGTGGGTGTGGCCGTCATCCGGCAGCGGCTGCACGCCGCCGCTGGCGTTGAGCTGGCGCAGGATGCCGCAGTCCTCGGCCTCCTGCGGGCCGTTGCAGCGGTCACGCAGCTCGCTCAACTGGTCGCGCAGCGCGAGCAGGCTGTTGATGCGCGCTTCCACGTGCTCGATGTGTTCGTCCACCAGGCTGTTGATGCCGGCGCAGCTCTCGTGAGGCAGGTCGCGCAGGGACAGCAGGCGCTGGATCTCGTCCAGCGTCATGTCCAGCGTGCGGCAGTTGCGGATGAACACCAGGCGCTCGAGGTGCTCGCTGCCGTACAGGCGATAGTTGCCTTCGCTCCGCGCGGGTGCCGGCAACAGGCCCTCGCGCTCGTAGTAGCGGACCGTCTCGACCTGGCAGCCGGCCTTCTTCGCCAATTCGCCAATCTTCATGCGCAAGCCTCCTTTGGGGGTTGACCCTATAGTGACTACAGGGTGTGTACTCGGCAACAGTCACTTGAAGGAGAGTTGCCATGAGTCGTTGTTGCGACCATTCGCCCGAACCGTCACCCGTTCGTCACGAGCACGGCCATGATCACGATCATGCCGGGAATGAGCACGGCGCCGCGCAGTCGTCGTTCACCGACGAGCCGCTGACCGGGGCGGTCAATACGCGTATCCGCATCGAGCAGATGGATTGCCCCACGGAAGAACGCCTGATCCGCGATGCGCTGGGGCGTCTGCCCGGTGTGGCGGGGCTGCAGTTCAACCTGCTGCAGCGGGTGCTGACCGTCAGCCATGATGACGGTGCGCTGGCCCAGGTGTTGCCGGCCATTCGCGGCCTGGGCTTCACCCCGCAGCTGGAAGAGGACGATGCCGCGCAGGCAGCGGCCGCCGAGCCCGTGAAGAAGTCCGCCTGGCCGTTGCTGCTGGCTGCTGTCGCGGCGACCGCCTCGGAGGGCGTGCACTTTGCGACGCTGGGGCCTGACTGGCTGGTGGCGCTGCTGGCCATCACCGCCATCGGCCTGTGTGGCCTGACCACCTACAAGAAGGGCTGGATCGCCCTGAAAAACCGCAACCTCAACATCAATGCGCTGATGAGCATCGCCGTGACCGGTGCGGTGCTCATCGGTCAGTGGCCCGAGGCGGCGATGGTGATGGTGCTGTTCACCCTGGCCGAGCTGATCGAGGCGCGCTCGCTGGACCGGGCACGCAACGCCATTCGCGGGCTGATGGACCTGGCCCCGCCGCGCGCCACGGTCAGGCAGGCCGACGGCAGCTGGCAGGAGGTGGACGTGCAGGGCATCGCCGTGGATGCGCTGGTGCGCGTGCGCCCCGGCGAGCGCATCAGCCTCGACGGTGAGGTGGTCGGCGGCAGCTCGACGGTCAATCAGGCGCCGATCACCGGAGAAAGCCTGCCGGTGGAGAAGCGCGTGGGCGATCCGCTGTTCGCCGGCACCATCAACGAAGCCGGTTCGCTGGAGTTCCGCGTAACGGCGGCGGCGCGCGATACCACGCTGGCGCGCATCATCCATGCGGTGGAGGAGGCGCAGGGCTCGCGTGCACCGACCCAGCGCTTCGTCGACCAGTTCTCGCGCATCTACACCCCGGCGGTCTTCGCCTTCGCCCTGGCGGTCGCGGTGCTGCCGCCGCTGGTGATCGGCGGCGCCTGGCTCGACTGGATCTACCGCGCTCTGGTGTTGCTGGTGGTGGCCTGCCCCTGTGCGCTGGTGATCTCCACCCCGGTGACCATCGTCAGTGGCCTGGCCGCTGCCGCGCGCAAGGGCATCCTGGTCAAGGGCGGCGTGTACCTGGAGAACGGCCGTCATCTGGCCATGCTGGCGCTGGACAAGACCGGCACCCTGACCCACGGCAAGCCGGTGCAGACCGACAGCCTTCATCTCCTGGAGGCGGAGCAGCCGCTGCACGCCGTGTGGGCGGCGAGCCTGGCCGCACGTTCCGATCACCCGGTGTCACGGGCGCTGGCCCTGCACGCCGAGGAGCAGGGGCGGGCGCTGCGCGAGGTCGAGGCGTTCGCGGCACTGCCGGGGCGGGGCACCCAGGGGGTGGTCGACGGTACCCTACTGTACCTGGGCAATCACCGTCTGGTCGAAGACCTCGGGCTCTGCTCGGCGCAGCTGGAAGAGCGCCTGGAAACCCTGGAACGGCAGGGCAAGAGCGTGGTGGTGCTGTGCGACGAGCAGCGCGCGCTGATGCTCTTCGCCGTGGCCGATACGGTGCGCCAGAGCAGCCGCGAGGCGGTCGGTGAGCTGCACGAACTGGGCGTGCGTACCTGCATGCTCACCGGCGACAACGCCCACACGGCCGCCGCCATCGCCGAGCAGGTCGGTGTCGATGAGGCACGTGGCGACCTGCTGCCGGCGGACAAGCTGGCCTGGGTCGAGGCGCGGCAGGCGCAGGGCAAGGTGGTCGGCATGGTCGGCGACGGCATCAACGACGCACCGGCGCTGGCCAGGGCGGAGATTGGCTTCGCCATGGGCGCCGCCGGAACCGATACCGCCATCGAGACGGCAGATGTCGCCCTGATGGACGACGATCTGCGCAAGATTCCAGCATTCGTCCGCCTGTCGCGGCAGACTCACGCGATCCTGCTGCAGAACATCGTGCTGGCGCTGGGTATCAAGGCGATCTTCCTGGGCATGACCCTGGCGGGCGAGGCGACCATGTGGATGGCGGTGTTCGCCGACATGGGGGTGAGCCTGATGGTGGTGTTCAATGGCCTGCGCCTGCTGCGCAAATGAGGGCATCGAGGATGAACGAGAACTGGCAACTGGCCGTCGACGAGGCCTTCGCCCAGGCCCTGGCCGCCCTGGCCGACGCGCGGGCTGCCGAGGCACTGCCCTGGCTGGAGCGTGCGCATGTCCTCACCCAGCGTCGTCCCTGGCTACATGCCCGTGCGCACTGGCTGATGCTGCGCGCCGGTTGGCAGCTGGGTGATGTGCGCGAGGTGCTGGGGCAGCTGCCGCGCATCCTGGCGGCGTTACTGTTCTCGCGCCTCTGGGTACCGCTCGGCAACAGCGGGCGGGCGCGGGTCAGTGCGTTCAAGCCGATGCCGCTCAGCGCGGAGCTGCGCCGCCTGCTCGATCAGGCGACGCCGTAGCCCGGATGCAATCCGGGCGTTTCCGATGCGTCTGCCCCGGATGTCATGCGGGCCACGATTGACGCAACTGCTGGCGCCTCAGGGCTTGAGTGTCTTCACGCCTTCGGCCGTGCCGAGCAGCAGCAGGTCGGCCGGGCGAGCGGCGAACAGGCCATTGGTGACCACGCCGACGATGGCGTTGATATCGGCTTCCAGCTTCACCGGATCGGTGATCGACATGTTGTGCACGTCGAGGATGATGTTGCCGTTGTCGGTCAGCACGCCTTCGCGGTACACCGGGTCGCCGCCGAGCTTGACCAGCTCGCGGGCCACGTGGCTGCGTGCCATGGGGATGACTTCCACCGGCAGCGGGAAGGCGCCCAGCACCGGCACCAGCTTGCTGGCGTCGGCGATGCAGATGAAGGTCTTGGCCACGGCAGCGACGATCTTCTCGCGGGTCAGGGCGGCGCCACCGCCCTTGATCAGGTTGAGGTGCTCGTCGCTCTCGTCGGCGCCGTCGACGTAGAACTCCAGGTCACTGACGGCGTTGAGGTCGTAGACCGGGATGCCGTGACCCTTCAGGCGGGCAGCGGTGGCCTCCGAGCTGGCCACGGCGCCGTCGAAGTCCATCTTGTGCTTGGCCAGTGCGTCGATGAAGAAGTTGGCGGTGGAGCCGGTGCCGACGCCGACGATGCTCTTGCTGTCGAGGCGGGGAAGAATGTGGTCGACGGCGGCCTGGGCCACGGCCTGTTTCAGCTGATCCTGGTTCATCGCGGGTCTGTGCCTGGGAGTGAGGGAGACTTGAGGCGCGAATTATAGCCGCAAGTGCTGCGCCGACGGGGGCAAAACCCGCGTGTTTCGTATGGTCGCCCGGCGCGGCGCTGGGGTAGACTCGGCAGTCCCTTCCCAAGCCCGAACGCCTGCGAAATCGCCATGCTCGAACAGTACGTGAAGAAGACCCTCACCTCGCGCGTCTATGACGTCGCGGTGGAAACCCCGCTGCAACCCGCCCGTCAGCTCAGCGAGCGACTGGGCAGCCAGATTCTGCTCAAGCGCGAGGATCTGCAGCCGGTGTACTCGTTCAAGATTCGTGGCGCCTACAACAAGCTGGCGCAGCTGTCGCCGGAGGAGCTGGCACGCGGCGTGGTCACCGCCTCGGCAGGCAACCATGCGCAGGGCCTGGCCCTGGCCGCCAAGCACCTGGGCGTCAAGGCCACCATCGTCATGCCGCGCACCACGCCGGAGCTGAAGGTGCAGGGCGTGCGCTCGCGGGGCGGCAAGGTGGTGCTGCACGGCGACGCCTTCCCCGAGGCGCTGGCCCATTCGCTGAAGCTGGTGGAGGAGAAGGGCTACACCTACATCCATCCCTACGACGACCCGCTGGTGATCGCCGGGCAGGGCACCGTGGCCATGGAGGTGCTGCGTCAGCACCAGGGGCATATCGATGCCATCTTCGTACCGGTCGGCGGCGGCGGCCTGATCGCCGGTATCGCGGCCTACGTGAAGTACCTGCGCCCGGAGATCAAGGTGATCGGCGTCGAGCCGGACGACTCCAACTGCCTGCAGGCGGCGCTGGCTGCCGGCGAGCGCGTGGTGCTGCCGACGGTCGGGCTGTTCGCCGATGGTGTGGCGGTGGCGCAGATCGGCCAGCACACCTTCGACATCTGCAAGGATCACGTCGACGAGGTGATCACCGTCAGCACCGACGAGATCTGTGCGGCGATCAAGGACATCTACGACGATACCCGCTCGATCACCGAGCCTGCCGGTGCGCTGGCCGTGGCCGGGATCAAGAAGTACGTCGAGCGCGAGGGCGCCAAGGGGGCGGTGCTGGTGGGCATCGACTCCGGCGCCAACGTCAACTTCGACCGCCTGCGCCACGTCGCCGAGCGCGCCGAGCTGGGCGAGAAGCGCGAGGCGATCATCGCCGTGACCATCCCCGAGCAGCCGGGCAGTTTCAAGGCCTTCTGCGAGGCGGTGGGCAAGCGCCAGATCACCGAGTTCAACTACCGCTATCACACCGACCGCGAGGCGCACATCTTCGTCGGCGTGCAGACCCATCCGGAGAACGATCCGCGCCAGGCGCTGGTCGAGGGCCTGCGTGCGCAGGGCTTCCCGGTGCTGGACCTGACCGACAACGAACTGGCCAAGCTGCACATCCGCCACATGGTCGGCGGTCATTCGGCCGGGGTGAGCAACGAGATGGTGCTGCGCTTCGAGTTCCCCGAGCGGCCGGGCGCGCTGTTCAACTTCCTGCAGAAGCTGGGTGGGCGCTGGAACATCTCGATGTTCCACTATCGCAACCATGGCGCCGCCGACGGTCGCGTGGTGGCTGGCCTGCAGGTGCCTGACGACGAGCGGCACCTGGTTCCGGCAGCCCTGGACGCCATCGGCTATCCCTACTGGGACGAGAGCGAAAACCCCGCTTATCGCCTGTTTCTCGGCTGATACTTTCGAACCCGTAGGGCGGGGGTAACCCGCTGGAGCGCGTTGGCGGGTTGCACCCGCCCTACCTAAAAAGGAAGCCTCGATGGAGCACTATCTGCTGGTTCGTATTCTTCACAGCGCCCCTGGCGTGTTGCTGCTGCTCGGCCTGATCGCGCACGCGTTCATGCTGTTCAAGGCGCAGCGCGGCGGTGATGCCGCCGTGCTGGCGCGCAAGCTGCGCGTGACCCTGCTGTTCAGCCTGCCTGCCTTTGCCGTGCTGGCGCTGAGCCTGCCGCTCAGTGGCTACTGGCTGGTAGACGCCGCCGGCTGGCCGCTGGGGCAGACCTGGCTGCTGCTGGGCAGCATCCTCTATGGCGTGATGATGCTGCTCGGCTTGCTGCTGGCCGGGCGCCTGGCCGCCTGGCGCGCGCTGGGCGATGCGCCGGCGCCCACTTCGCTGAAGCGCCTGTGCCTGATCTATGCCGGGCTGATTCTCGTGCTACTGATCGCCATCATGGCGCTGATGGGCGCCAAGCCCGTCTGAGCAGAGTGGCCCGGATTGCATCCGGGCTACACGACTGCGGCTGGCGATGGCCTGCGTAGGAGCGGCTGCAGCCGCGAAGCCAGCTTCAGCCCGTACTCAGCGCAGCGAGATCACCGGCCAGCCACGCTCGCTGGCGGTGGCGCGCAGCACGTCGTCCGGGTCCACGGCCACCGGGTTGGCCACGGCCTCCAGCAGCGGCAGGTCGTTGCGCGAATCACTGTAGAAATAGGCACCGTCCAGGCTGTGGCCCGTCTCGCTCAGCCAGGCGTTCAAGCGGGTCACCTTGCCGCCCTGGTAGCAGGGGGTGCCGGTGATCTGGCCGGTGTAGCGACCGTCCTGCATGCCGCACTCGGTGGCGATCAGGGTGTCCACGCCCAGGCGCTCGGCGATGGGCGCGGTGACGAAGCGGTTGGTGGCGGTGATGATCACCAGCTTGTCACCGGCGGCGCGGTGTTCGGCCAGCAATGCCTCGCCCTTGGCCAGGATGATCGGCTCGATCACTTCGGCCATGAACTCGCGGCGCCATTGCGCCAGTTGTGCCATGTCGCTGCGACCGAGAATCGCCTGGCTGAAGTTCTGGTAGGCCACCACGTCCAGCTTGCCGGCACAGTAGTCGGCATAGAACGCGTCGTTGCGCGCCAGGTACTCGGCTGCATCGACCAGGCCGCGCTGGCAGACGAATTCGCCCCAGCTATGGTCGCTGTCACCGGCCAGCAGGGTGTTGTCGAGATCGAAAAGGGCCAAACGCACGATTCTGTACCTGTTCTGCAAAGGGATTAGGGAGTATCTGCAGCCTGCTGCGCTCGTCCCGGTCGTGGCGGAACCTGGCGAAAAATGTGCATGTACCGCTGGTACACAGCCTCTTTTCGACGGGCTTCGCCATGCCTGACGGCGCTCGCGGCCTCGTGAACACCCGCGTGGGGCGCGCCAGAATAGCCGCTTTGGCCGGGCTTTCCCACTGCCGCCAAACCCGCGTTGCTGCTGGACTCGGCTTTGTGGAACAATGCCGGAACTTGCGTGTACGAGGTTGCTTGCCGTGATCGACTCTGATGGTTTTCGCCCGAATGTCGGCATCATCCTGACCAATGATGTCGGCCAGGTGCTCTGGGCCAGGCGCATCAATCAGGATGCCTGGCAGTTTCCGCAAGGCGGCATCAATGATCGCGAATCGCCCGAAGAGGCGTTGTACCGCGAACTCAATGAAGAAGTCGGGCTCGAAGAGCAGGATGTGAAGATCCTCGCCTGCACCCGAGGCTGGTTGCGTTATCGTCTACCGCAGCGCCTGGTGCGCACGCACAGCCAGCCCCTGTGCATCGGGCAGAAGCAGAAGTGGTTCCTGCTGCGCCTGACCGGTGCCGAGGAACGCGTACGCATGGACCTGACCGGCAAGCCCGAATTCGATGGCTGGCGCTGGGTCAGCTACTGGTACCCGCTGGGCCAGGTGGTCACATTCAAGCGCGAGGTCTATCGCCGCGCGCTCAAGGAACTCGCCCCGCGCCTGATCGTGCGCGACTGATACGGACCCCAATCGAGCATGCTCAATACGCTGCGCAAGATCGTCCAGGAAGTGAACGCCGCCAAGGATCTCAAGGCGGCGTTGTCGATCATCGTGCAGCGGGTCAAGGAAGCGATGGGCAGCCAGGTCTGCTCGGTCTATCTGCTCGACCCGGAAAGCAATCGCTTCGTCCTGATGTCCACCGAGGGCCTCAACAAGCGCTCCATCGGCAAGGTCAGCATGGCGCCCAACGAAGGCCTGGTCGGCCTCGTCGGGACCCGTGAGGAGCCGCTGAACCTCGAAGACGCCGCCAGCCACCCGCGTTATCGCTACTTTGCCGAAACCGGCGAGGAACGCTTCGCCTCCTTCCTCGGTGCGCCGATCATCCACCATCGCCGGGTCATGGGCGTACTGGTGGTGCAGCAGAAGGAGCGTCGCCAGTTCGACGAAGGCGAAGAAGCCTTCCTGGTGACCATGAGCGCCCAGCTCGCCGGCGTGATCGCCCACGCCGAGGCCACCGGCTCGATTCGCGGCCTGGGGCGCCAGGGCAAGGGCGTGCAGGAGGCCAAGTTCGTCGGCGTGCCGGGTGCGCCGGGGGCAGCGGTGGGGACCGCTGTCGTGGTGCTGCCCCCGGCCGATCTGAATGTGGTACCGGACCGCAACGTCGATGACATCGACGCCGAGCTGGCCTTGTTCGACAAGGCGCTGGGCTGGGTGCGCGAGGACATGCAGGAGCTGTCCGAGAAGCTCGCGACCCAGTTGCGCAAGGAAGAACGCGCGCTGTTCGATGTCTACCTGATGATGCTCGATGATGCCGCCCTGGGTAACGAGGTGCGCAAGGTCATCAAGAGTGGCCAGTGGGCGCAGGGCGCCCTGCGCCAGGTGGTGCTCGACCACGTCAAGCGCTTCGAGCTGATGGACGACGCCTACCTGCGTGAGCGCGCCTCCGACGTGCGCGACCTGGGCCGGCGTCTGCTCGCCTACCTGCAGGAAGAGCGCAAGACCTCGCTGGTCTACCCCGACAACACCATTCTGGTCAGCGAGGAGCTGTCGCCGGCGATGCTCGGCGAAGTGCCGGAAGGCAAGCTGGCCGGCCTGATCTCGGTGACCGGCTCGGGCAACTCCCATGTCGCCATCTTCGCTCGCGCCATGGGCATTCCCACGGTCATGGGCGTGGTCGACTTGCCGTATTCGAAGATCGACGGCATCAAGCTGATCGTCGATGGCTACCACGGTGAAGTCTTCACCAACCCCAGCGAGCTGCTGAGCAAGCAGTACGCCGATGTGGTCGAGGAGGAGCGCCAGCTCACCGAAGGGCTCGATGCCCTGCGCGCGCTGCCCTGCGAAACCCTCGACGGCCAGCGCATGCCGCTGTGGGTCAACACCGGCCTGCTCGCCGACGTCGCCCGCGCCCAGCAGCGCGGGGCCGAGGGCGTGGGCCTGTATCGCACCGAAGTGCCGTTCATGATCAACGAGCGCTTCCCCAGCGAGAAGGAGCAGCTGGCCACTTACCGTGAGCAGTTGCAGGCCTTCCACCCGCTGCCGGTGACCATGCGCACCCTGGATATCGGCGGTGACAAGGCGCTGTCCTATTTCCCGATCAAGGAAGAGAACCCCTTCCTTGGCTGGCGTGGCATCCGCGTGACCCTCGATCACCCGGAAATCTTCCTGGTGCAGACGCGTGCCATGCTCAAGGCCAGCGAGGGCCTGAACAACCTGCGCATCCTGCTGCCGATGATCTCCGGCACGCAGGAGCTGGAAGAGGCCCTGCACCTGATCCACCGTGCCTGGGGCGAGGTCCGTGACGAGGGCACCGACGTGCCGTTGCCGCCCATCGGCCTGATGATCGAGATTCCCGCCGCCGTCTACCAGACGCGCGAGCTGGCGCGCCAGGTGGACTTCCTCTCGGTCGGCTCCAACGACCTGACCCAGTACCTGCTGGCGGTCGACCGCAACAACCCGCGGGTGGCCGATCTCTACGACTTCCTCCACCCGGCGGTGCTGCAGGCCCTGCAGAAGGTGGTCAACGATGCGCATACCGAGGGCAAGCCGGTGAGCATCTGCGGCGAGATGGCCGGTGACCCGGCGGCGGCGGTGCTGCTGCTGGCCATGGGCTTCGACTCGCTGTCGATGAACGCCACCAACCTGCCCAAGGTGAAATGGCTGCTGCGCCAGATCACCCAGAGCAAGGCCAGGGAACTGCTGGGCCAGGTGATGAGCATGGACAACCCGCACCTGATCTACAGCACCCTGCATCTGGCGCTGCGCAACCTCGGCCTGGGTCGGGTGATCAACCCGGCGTCCAACATCCAGGCGTGAACGGCGCGCCTGCGGGCGCGTCATCCCTGGGCCTGATGCAATCCGGAGCCACTGCGTACGGAAGCTCCCCGGATCGCCTCCGGGCTACCTGCTTACCCTGACTTCGCCCAACACGGCGCCGTGCGGCCCGAAACTGCGTTCGACGATGTTCCAGTGCCCATCCTGACCAAGGTTCAGCACGGTGCTGGCGCGCGTGCCGTAGGCGGCGCTGGCGATGAACACGCTCGACAGCAGACGTTCCGTGGCCAGGCCGATGCCGGTATCCGGTAGCAGGTGCTCCGCTGGCTGGCTGTGGTCAGCCAGCAGCGCCAGCAGCTCCTCGTCAGCGCCATCGAGATGCGCCTGCAGGGTGCTTCTGGCCAGCAGCAGTTTGGGCCAGGGGGTGTCCAGCCCGGCGTTGGACAGGCCGTAGACGCCGGCTTGCAGGCGATGCGCCTGCCTTTCCTGGGAGTTGAAGTACCAGAGCTGAGTCGCATCCCCGAGCAGCAGGTTGAAGCCGGCATAGTCGGCTGCCCGCGCCATCAGGGTTTCCAGGTAGGCCTGCGGTGCAGCCTGGCCGCGCAGGTAGTCGGCGGTCAGTTCGCCGCGCGAGCGCGGGCCGATCTTCTGGCCAGGGTCGCGGATATTGGTCAGGGCGGCGAAGCGGCCCTCGGCGGTGACGCCCAGCCAGGTTCCACCGGCCTGCAGATCGCGCCCGGCGAATACGCCCGGGGCCTCCTGCCATTCACTCAGCGCGGCGCTGGGGCGCGCGTAGAATTCGTCGCGATTGGCTGCCAGGCGCAAGGGCATGGCGCCCTGCGGCTGCCAGGCGAAGACGATCAGGCACATGAGAGTTCCTCTGATGGCAGAGCCTGGCAGGCTAGCGAGCCGGGGGGAAAGCGGCAACCGTTCCGTCGATCCGTGTGCCGCTGAGTGGGCATTTCCGCTACCATGCCGCTTTGTTTTCGGGGGTGTCGATGGAACTGCTGCTCTACCTGGTGCTCGGTGCGGCCGCCGGTGTGCTGGCCGGCCTGTTCGGCGTGGGCGGCGGCCTGATCATCGTGCCGGTACTGGTGTTCAGCTTCAGTTCGCAGGGCATGGCGCCGGAGATCCTCACCCACCTGGCGGTCGGCACGTCCCTGGCGACCATCGTCTTCACCTCGATCAACTCGCTGCTGGCGCATCACCGCATGGGGGCCGTGCGCTGGCCGCTGTTTCGCTGGCTGACCGGCGGCATTCTGCTGGGGGCGGCGCTGGGGGCCATGACCGCCGCGCTGATCCAGGGGCCGCTGCTGCAGAAAATCATCGGTACCTTCGCCATCGTCATCGCCGTGCAGATGGTGCTGGACCTGAAACCCAAGGCCAGCGGCGGTGTCCCAGGCAAGCCCACGCTGACGGTGGCGGGCGGGGTGATCGGCTGGGCTTCGGCGATCTTCGGTATTGGCGGTGGTTCGCTGACCGTGCCGTTCCTGGTCTGGCGCAGCGTGCCGATGCAGCAGGCCGTGGCGACTTCGGCGGCCTGCGGCCTGCCGATCGCCATCGCCGGGGCGCTGAGCTTCGTCTACACCGGCTGGAACGAAGCGGAACTGCCGCAGTGGAGCCTGGGCTTCGTCTATCTCCCGGCCTTGCTGGGGGTCGCCGTGACCAGCATGTTCTTTGCCCGTATCGGCGCGCGCCTGGCTCATCGCCTGTCGCCGCGTCTGCTCAAGCGATTGTTTGCCCTGCTGCTGTTCAGCGTGGGCCTGAGTTTTCTCATCTAAGGAGTCCTGGATGCTGCCTTATCCGCAGATCGACCCGGTGGCCATCGCCCTCGGTCCCCTGAAAATCCACTGGTACGGCCTGATGTACCTGATCGGCATCGGTGGCGCTTGGTGGCTGGCCTCGCGTCGTCTGGCACGCTTCGACGCGAGCTGGAACAAGGACAAGCTGTCCGACCTGGTGTTCTGGGTGGCCATGGGGGTGATCCTCGGCGGACGCCTCGGCTACGTGCTGTTCTACGACCTGTCGGCCTACCTCGCCGAACCGGCGAAGATCCTGCGGGTCTGGGAGGGCGGCATGTCCTTCCATGGCGGCCTGATCGGGGTGATGCTGGCGACCTGGTGGTTCGGCAAGCGCAACGGCAAGAGTTTCTTCGAACTGATGGACTTCATCGCGCCGCTGGTGCCGATCGGCCTCGGTGCCGGGCGTATCGGCAACTTCATCAACGCCGAGCTGTGGGGCAAGGCCAGTGACGTGCCCTGGGCGATGATCTTCCCCACCGATCCGCAACAGTTGGCGCGGCACCCGTCGCAGCTGTACCAGTTCGCCCTGGAAGGCGTGGCGCTGTTCGTCATCCTCTGGTTCTACTCGCGCAAACCGCGTCCTACCATGGCCGTATCCGGGATGTTCGCCGCCTGCTACGGGGTGTTCCGCTTCATCGTCGAGTTCGTCCGCGTGCCGGATGCCCAGCTCGGCTACCTGGCCTGGGGCTGGCTGACCATGGGCCAGATCCTCTGCCTGCCGATGATCCTCGGCGGCATCGGCCTGATCGCCTACGCCTACAAGCGCCAGCTCGTACAAGGAGCCGCCTGATGAAACAGTACCTCGACCTGATGCGCCACGTGCGTGAGCACGGCACCTTCAAGGAAGACCGTACCGGCACGGGCACCTACAGCGTGTTCGGCTACCAGATGCGTTTCGACCTAGCCGACGGCTTCCCCATCGTCACCACCAAGAAGTGCCACCTGCGCTCGATCATCCACGAGCTGCTGTGGTTCCTCCAGGGCGACACCAACATCAAGTACCTCAAGGACAACGGCGTCAGCATCTGGGACGAGTGGGCCGACGAGAACGGCAACCTCGGCCCGGTCTACGGCTACCAGTGGCGCAGCTGGCCGGCGCCCAACGGCGAGTCCATCGACCAGATCAGCAAGCTGGTCGAGATGATCCGCAGCAACCCGGACTCGCGCCGTCTGATCGTCTCGGCCTGGAACCCGGCGCTGGTCGAGCAGATGGCGCTGCCGCCCTGCCACGCGCTGTTCCAGTTCTACGTCGCCGACGGCAAGCTGTCCTGCCAACTCTACCAGCGCTCGGCGGACATCTTTCTCGGCGTGCCCTTCAACATCGCCAGCTACGCCCTGCTGACGCTGATGGTGGCGCAGGTCTGTGGCCTGCAGCCGGGCGAGTTCATCTGGACCGGCGGTGACTGCCACCTGTACGCCAATCACATCGAACAGACCGACCTGCAGCTGACCCGTCAGCCGCTGCCGCTGCCGAGCATGAAGCTGAACCCCGAGGTCAGGGACCTGCTGGCGTTCAGGTTCGAGGACTTCGAACTGGTCGGTTATGAGGCCCATCCGCACATCAAGGCGCCGGTCGCGGTCTGAGGCAGGCCCGTAGGCGGGGGCAATTTGCTACCCTTTTCCCTCAACGAGTGAAAAGGGAGTCCCCCGTGAGCCGCATCGCACTGGCCCTGCTGCTGATCTGCAGTTGTTTGACGAGTCACGCCGAGACCACGCCGCTGCGGGTCGGCATCACCGAAGTGCCGCCGTTCGTGATCAAGCACGACGACGGCAGCTGGAGTGGCATCAGCATCGATCTGTGGAATGCCATCGCCGAAAAGAACGGCTATGCCTTCCAGTACGAGGCGATGCCCTTCGATCGCCTGCTCGACAGTCTCGAGCAGAGCAAGGTCGATGTCGTGGTCGGGGCGATGACCATGACCCCCGAGCGCGAGGCGCGCTTCGACTTCACCCATCCGTTCTACTTCACCGGCCTTGCCATCGCGGTGCCGGCTACCGCCTCGGCGGGCTGGTGGACGACCTTCAAGCGCCTGTTCTCCTGGCGGTTCATCAGCGTGGTGCTGGGCCTGGCCGCAGTGCTGATGCTGGTGGGGGCGTTGATCTGGTTCTTCGAGCGCCGGCGCAACCGCGAGCAGTTCCCCGAGGAGCCGATGCGCGGCCTGGGCGATGGCTTCTGGTGGGCTGCCGTGACCATGACCACCGTCGGTTACGGCGACAAGTCGCCGGTGACGCTGGGCGGCCGGCTGGTCGCGGTGGTGTGGATGTTCGCCGCACTGATCATGGTCTCGACCTTCACCGCGGCGATGACCACGGCCCTGACCGTGAGCAATCTGCAGGGCGCCATCCAGGGCCCTGGCGACCTGCAAGGCGCGCATGTCGCCAGCGTGCAGCGCACGGCCAGCTCGCACTGGCTGCAGGAGCAGCGCATTCGCCAGAGCGACTACCCGAGCCTGGGCAAGGCGCTGCAGGCCGTGCAGCAGGGCGAGGCCGACGCCATCGTCTACGACAAACCCATCCTGCAATACCGCAACCGCGAGCTGGTCGGTGCGCGCCTGCAAGTGCTGCCCGGCACCTTCGAGAACCAGAGCTACGGCTTCCTGGTGCGCAGCGGCAGCCCGCTGCGCGAGCCGATCAGCCGCGCGGTGCTGGGCATCATGGATGATCCGCAATGGCCGCGAACGGTGAGCGACTACCTGGGCGAGGAACTCTGAGACGGCACCTCAGGCGTCGCCTGGGGTTCGGTCTGCAGCGGGAAGCGTCGCGCGATCTCGTCGATGATTTCGCGCGGCCCGCTGATCCTCCATTCCAGCCAGTTGTCCCACTCCAGCCTCAGCTCATCCAGGCCCCGGCGCAGGCGGTAGCTGTCGTAGTCGATGCCCTTGTCGAAGGCCAGCGGGCTGTATTGCGCGACCTGCCGCCAGCCCTCTGCCTTCAGGCTGTCGAGAATGCGGTCGCCGAGTTCGCTGTCGATCATCTCCAGCGAGACGTGATCGGCCGTGTCCACCGGCGTGCGCTCGAGCCGTCTGCGCTGCAGCCAGTGGCGTAGCGCGGCGAAGACGTTCAGGCTCTTCATGCCTCGGCCAGTTGCGCGGCCAGTCGCTGCACCTGCTCCTGGCGTTCGGCGTCCTCCAGGCGTGCGCCGGGGTTGAGCGACGACCATTGCGGGTGGGCGCGTGCGACGTTGAGCGGGGCGGGCAGCTTGCCCTGGCGCCAGAGGTTTTCCTGCGGGGCGCCGAGGGTGATGGCGTCCATGGCGGCGTGGCCGCGCCGGTCCAGCGCGGCCAGCAGCTGTTGCTGGCGCAGGGCGAGCAGGCGCAGCACGGCGTCGTCGACGGTCAGTTCGCGCTGGCCCTGCAGCTTGCCTTTCAGGCGTTGCCCGTAGTTGCGCAGGGTCTGCGCACTGCCGCCGATCAGCGCGCCCAGTGCCGCCGCTGCGCCGAGGGTCAGGCCGCCGACCAGCAGGTCGACCCCGACCCCGGTCGCGGCGCCTGCAGCCATGCCGCCGCCGACCTTGATGCCGAGCTGCCTGAGGGTTTCCGGGTTGAACAGGTCGTCACCCCAGCGGCCGTCGAGCAGGGGCAGGTCCGCGGCCTTGGCATCGTCGCGGCGGAAGGCGTACAGGCGCAGCAGCGCCTCGACGCAGCGCTGCTCACGCTGGCGGATGGCGTCACGCAGTTCGGCGATGGCGCCTTGCTCCAGCAGCGGCTGGGCGGCGACGCCGCGCCGGCAGGCGGCGCAGTCGATCAGCAACTCGGCGACCACGCGCTTGCCGGCCTGGCGGCGGGCCTGGCGCTGTGCCTGGTGATCCTCGATCAGGCGCTGCAGTTGCGCCCGCGAACGCTCCAGCAGCAGGGCCAGGCTTTCGTACAGGCGGCGCTCGCCGTCTTCGGGGGGCGCCACGCTGTCGAAGGCCACCAGCGCATGCAGGCCGAGACGCGCCAGGGCCTCGCGCCACTCGCCTTCGCGGTGCTGGCTGCTGGCGACGAAGTTGAGCACGGGCAGCAGCGGGCGCCCGCACATGTTCAGCACGGCCAGTTCGTCGCGGTACTTGGCCAGCACCGGCTCGCGCACATCGATCACGTACAGCCCGGCATCGCAGGCCATGAGCTGGCGCAGCACCTTGGCTTCCTGCTCGTAGCGCTGGCGCGCCTCGCTGCCCTCCAGGAAGCGGCTCAGGCGCGCCGGGCCGTCGAGGCGTTCGCCAGGGCGATCGAGACGTTCCAGGTAGTCGAGCAGGGCGATGGCATCTTCCAGGCCTGGGGTGTCGTACAGCTCCAGCAGGGCCTGGCCGTCCACCGACAGGCGCGCGCCTTCGACGTGGCGCGTGGTGCTGGCGCGTGGCGAGACCTCGCCGAAGTCGACGTCACGGGTCAGGGTGCGCAGCAGCGAAGTCTTGCCGACGTTGGTGTGGCCGACCAGGGCGAGTTTCAGCGGTGGGCTCATGGCGCGGCCTCGGTCGGGGATGCGGACTGTAGGGTGGATGACGCTTCACCCATCCACCGTGGCGACTGGTGGATGAAAAGGGCGTCATCCAGCCTGCGTCGAGCCTGTTCAGTCATGTCCGCTCTCCAGCCAGTTCAGCGGCGCGCTGTCGCCATGCTGCAGGCCCAGTCTGTCGAGGGCCTGGTGCCAGTCGGCCAGGCGCGCGCTGTCCAGGCTCGCGCCGGGCGCTGGCGAGAGCAGCCAGATGCGCGTGGCGGCCGCGCAGCGCGCCAGTTCGCCGAGCAGCGCCAGGCTGCCGCGATCCGGTGAGCGCTGCGGGTCGCAGGCGATGACCAGACGTTCGGGCGGGAAGCGGGTCAGCTGTTCGAGCAACTGGCGGCGCTGCTCGCGGCTGTCGATCACCCCGGCATCGGCCACGCCACTGGGTAGTTGCAGGGGCGGCCAGCTGCGCTGTTCATCCAGCTCCAGGCCCAGCAGCAACGCGCCACTGCCGGCTTGCGGGTTGGCGCCGGCTTGCGGCTGGTGCAGGGTGGCCGGCGCCAGGTCACAGACGCCGAGACGCTCGCTGTCCGGCTGCAGGCGTTGACGCAGCAGGTCGTAGCCGGGCAGGTCGAGTGCCAGGCGCAGCGCTGCCTTGCCGCTGAGCCAGCGCCACAGGCACAGCAACGTCAGCAGCAGGCGTGGCAACAGGCCGTAGACCAGCAGCACGCCGACCAGCCAGCCGGCCCAGCGCTGTCGGGCGACCTCGCTGGCGATGGCGGCGTCGCCGCTGGCGCGAATCAGCGCGACGTCGGGCAGGCTGAAGCCGAGCAGGGCCGGCAGCGCGCCGATGGCCTGGGTCATGGCGATGAAGCTGTCGCCGCCGAGGATGGTGGTTTCCCAGACGAAGCCGTAGCGTCGTGTGGCGAGCAGCAGCAGTGCGGTACCCAGGGCGGCGAGCATGGCCAGCGTCCACAGGCCATTGCTCAGCAGGCCCAGGCCCCAGCGGGTCAGGCGCTGGCGCTGCAGCATCAGCAACAGGGCAGGCGCCAGGTGGGCAGCACTGGCATCGCGGGCCAGCTTGTCGCTGAGCCAGAGCCACAGGCGGCCGAGGGCGCCGGGGTGGTCGCGGGTCAGCAGCAGGCCGATCAGCCAGCCGAGCAGCATCAGCAGGTCGAGGCCGAGCAGGCTGCCCAAGGCCCAGAACACGTTGACCGGCTGGCGTCCGTCGCCCAGCGCCGCGAAGGCCAGGCCGGCTCCGCTGAACAGGGCCAGCAGGGCCAGCAGCAGGCCCGACAGGCGTGCGCCCTGCAGCCAATGTTGCAGGGCTTGCCACTGACCGTCGCGACGGGCCAGGAGCAGGGCCCGCTGCTGGATACGCGTGGCCAGATCGCCGTGCTCGGCGCGGGCCAGGCGATTGGCCTCGGCATCTTCGAGCGGGCCGGCGTGTTCCTCGCGCAGGCGGATCGTCTCGCTGAGCCAGAGGCGTTGAAAGGCGGTGGGGGAGGAGGCGTCAGTCACGCGGCGTCTCGTCGTGCGGATCAGGGCTTGAGGATAACCCCTGATCCGCCCCCGTGCGAATCAGCGCTGTTCGCGCAGGCGTACGGCGATATCCGGTTGGTCGATGAACAGGCCATCGATGCCGGTGGCGAGGAAGGTGCGCAGTTCGGCGTCGATGTCGCCGCGTGCGGTCGGATCGCTGCCATTGCGCAGGTCCGCAGGCAGGAAGGCGTTCTCGGCGCGGAAGGTATAGGGGTGCACCTTGAGCCTGGCGGCATGGGCGTCGCTCACCAGGCTGGTCGGCGTGGTCAGGTTGCCGGCTGCATCACGCGGGATGATCATGCCTTTCTCCGGACCGATGCCGCTGGCGTAGCGGGCGATGGCTTTCAGGCCTTTGGGCGTGATCATCTGCGCATAGCTGAGGTCGGTGCCGAGTGCCTGCTGGTCGTAGGGCTGGCCGTCCGTCCACAGCAGCTGGATCAGGCGGATCGAGGTCATGCGGCTGAGGGTCTTGAGGTTCTCCACCTCGAAGGACTGGATGTACACCGGCGCCTTGGCGCTGGCGTAGCCGTTGCGCTTGAGCACGGCCAGCAGCGGTTTCTCCATGGCCAGGCCGAGTTGCTGGAAGTGGGTGGGGTGCTTGGTTTCCGGGTACAGGCCGATCACCCGTTGCTGGCTGAGCTGCAGGCTCTTCACCAGGTCGATGATTTCCTGCAGGGTCGGGATTTCGAACTGGCCGTCGAAGCGCGTATTGCCCGGACGGACCTGCGGGATGCGCTCGATGGCGCGCAGCGTCTTCAGCTCGGCCAGGGTGAAGTCCTCGCTGAACCAGCCTTCCAGGCTGACGCCGTCGACCGTCTGGGTGCGCTTGCGTGCCGCGAATTCTGGGCGCTGGGCGACATCGGTGGTCAGGCCCAGCTCATTGTCATGGCGCGCCACCAGTTGCCCGTCGCGGGTCATCACCAGGTCCGGCTCGACATAATCGGCACCTTGCAGCACGGCCAGGGCGTAGGCGGCCAGGGTGTGTTCGGGCACGTAACCACTGGCGCCACGGTGCGCGATCACCAGCGGCTTGCGCGCAGCATGCGCGTGCTGTGGCTGTGTGCCGGGTTGGCGCTGGGCCCAGTCGATGGCGTTCTGCACGGTGTCGGCCTGCACCGGCAATGCAGCGCTCAGCAGTCCTGCGCACAGCAGTCCTGTGCGCAACAGGTTCGATATCATCGCGGCATCTCCTTGCTCGGGTGGGAGCGCAAAGCCTGGCGCATGGACGATGACGATTCGGCGACAAACCGATGGCCGGTTGCTCGGGCTGTGAGCTGCTCGTCACTTGGTCGCTCTGCTATGCTCGCCGTCATGAACAAGACACTCCCCCTTTCGCTGATCGCCGCCCTCGCGCACAACCGCGTCATCGGCCGCGACAACCAACTGCCCTGGCACCTGCCGGCGGACCTCAAGCACTTCAAGGCACTGACCCTGGGCAAGCCGATCATCATGGGTCGCAAGACCTGGGACTCGCTTGGCCGGCCCTTGCCGGGGCGCCTCAACATCGTCGTCAGTCGCCAGCCGGGCTTGCGCCTGGAAGGTGCCGAGGTGTTCGCCTCCCTGGAAGAGGCAATCGCCCGTGCCGACGCCTGGGCCCGTGAAGAGGATGCCGAAGAGCTGATGCTGATCGGCGGCGCGCAGCTCTACGAGCTGGGCCTGGCGCAGGCCGATCGCCTGTACCTGACGCGGGTCGGCCTCGATCCCGAGGGCGATGCCTTCTTCCCCGAGGTTGACCAGACGCGCTGGCATATGAGCTCCAGCGTGGAGCACCCGGCCAGCGCCGAGACACCCTTCTACGCCTTCGAGGTGTGGGAACGTCGCGACACACAATAACGACACTGCCGGCCGTCCCTGCCGCCCGCTTCCCGCGTGCGGCGCGACGGCCACCGCCTTGCCTCTGCCATCACCTCTTTCGTGCACCCTGATGCAGGTTTTTCGATGACTGAGCAATCGCCCGTCGATGAGCGCCCGAGCGCCGTCGCCGCACTCTTCGTTCGCCACCCGCTGTGGGAGGATGCCCTGGCGCTGCTGTTCGGCACCGCCCTGGTGGCCCTGGGGATCACCTTCTACGCCCACGCCGGTTTGCTGACCGGCGGGACGGTGGGCATCGCCTTCCTGGCCAACTATCAGGCCGGCTGGCCCTTCGGCCTGGTGTTCTGTCTGGTGAACCTGCCGTTCTACCTGCTGGGCATCTGGCGCATGGGCTGGGGCTTCACCCTGCGTACCGGCTGTGCGGTGCTGCTGGTTTCGCTGCTGGCGGAGCTGACCCCGCACTGGGTCGCCTTCGCCGCGCTCGATGCCATCTACGCCGCCCTGTTCGGTGGCGCCGCCATGGGCCTGGGCCTGCTCATGCTGTTCCGCCACCGCGCCAGCCTGGGCGGGGTGAACATCCTCGCGCTGTACCTGCAGGAGCGTTTCGGCCTGCGGGCAGGGGCGGTGCAGATGGGCATCGACGCCAGCATCGTGCTGGCGTCTATCTTCGTGGTCTCGCCGGACAAGGTGCTGCTGTCGGTGCTGGGCGCGGTGATGCTCAACCTGGTGCTGGCGATCAATCACCGTGCCGACCGCTACGTTGGCGTGAGCTGAGTGGCTCGACGAACGAGGGGCTACCTCGCAGGAGGCAGCCCCTCGTCGGGTGTCGCGGGCGCGACGATCACTGCACGTCGGTGAACTGGATGATTTCCACCCAGTAGCCGTCCGGGTCCTTGATGAAGGCGATGTCGCGCATGCGGCCGTCGGTCAGACGTTTCTGGAAGTCCACGCCGAGCTCTTCGAAGCGCTGGCAGGCAGCCTTGATGTCCGGTACCGACACGCACAGGTGGCCGAAACCGCGCGGGGCGCTGTTGCCGCTGTGGTAGGTGAACTCCGGGTCCTGCTCGGTGCCGTGGTTGTAGGTCAGCTCCAGCACGCCGGGGATGGACTTGCGCCATTGGTGGCGCGCGGCCGGGTCGGCCGGGATCTGCGACTTGTCGGCAATCAGCGCGAGGAAGTACAGGCTGAACTCGGCTTCGGGGAAGTCCTTCTTCTCCAGCAGGGTGAAGCCCAGCACACGGGTGTAGAAGTCCAGCGATTTCTGCAGGTCCTTCACGCGGATCATGGTGTGGTTGTAGACGAAGTCGGCGGTGGCGACGTCGGGCTTGGCGGTCACGCCGGCAATGGCGTTGAGCTCGTCGAGGGTCATGCAAATCTCCATCGAGACATTGAAAAAGCGCTACCTGCCTAGATGGTCTCGGCGGCGGCGTTTTTCAAGGGGCCTTTGGGTGGTGGTGGTCGCTGGGACGGTGGACGGGTGAAGCGTCGTCCACCCTACGCCGGCATGCGGGGGGATCAGACCTGCAGGGTGATCAGCTCGGCCCTTGCCTGGCCGCCTTCGATATGCAGGATGCCCACCCCAATGGGCAGCTTGAAACGCCGTGGTCCGGCGCTGCCCGGGTTGAGGTAGAGCACGCCGTCGCGCGTCTCCTGCAGGGGCTTGTGCGAGTGGCCGGCGATGACCACGTCGATGCCCTGCTCAGCCGGGTCGACATCCAGCTGCTTGAGGTCGTGCAGCATGTGCAGCCGGACACCACCGAAGTCCAGCGTCAGCTGATCGGCGATGGTGTCGGCCCAGGCGTCCTGGTCGTTGTTGCCACGCACCACCGACAGCGGCGCGATGCGCTCCAGCTCGGCCAGGATGTGCGGCCCGCCGATATCGCCGGCGTGCAGCAGATGGTCGACACCCTGCAGCGCGGCCAGCGCCTCGGGGCGCAGCAGGTTGTGGGTGTCGGCGATCAGGCCGATGCGCATGGCGGGCTCCTGAGCAGAATGCAGGCACCAGCTTGCTGGCGAACGAGCGCAGATGCAAAACCTTGGGCAAGAAAAAGCCCGGCAGCAAGGCCGTAGTGCTGTTCCTTTGAGAGTTGGTCGGACGCGATAGTCCCCTCGCCCCTTTGGGGAGAGGGTTAGGGAGAGGGGGAAACTGGCAGTTTTGCTGCATTTCAGCCCTCTCCCCCAGCCCCTCTCCCATAAATGGGAGAGGGGAGCCAAACCTGTGCAACCTCAAATGAACAACGCTGCGCCAGCAAGGCCGGGCTTTTCATGTCGCAACGCGGGGTCAGCCGTCGAGCATCGCCTTGTTGCGCACCGCGCCCTTGTCGGCGCTGGTGGCGAGCAGGGCGTAGGCCTTGAGGGCGGTGGTCACCTTGCGCGCACGGGGTGCGGCCGGCTTCCAGCCTTTCTGGTCCTGTTCGCTGCGGCGCGATGCCAGCTCTTCATCGGATACCAGCAGGTTGATGCTGCGGTTGGGGATGTCGATGAGGATCTTATCGCCGTCCTGCACCAGGCCGATGGCGCCGCCCGAAGCCGCTTCCGGCGAGGCGTGGCCGATGGACAGGCCGCTGGTGCCGCCGGAGAAACGGCCGTCGGTGAGCAGGGCGCAGGCCTTGCCCAGGCCCTTGGACTTCAGGTAGCTGGTCGGGTACAGCATTTCCTGCATGCCCGGGCCGCCTTTCGGGCCTTCGTAGCGGATGATGACGATGTCGCCGGCCTTCACCTCGTCGGCGAGGATGCCTTTCACCGCGCTGTCCTGGCTCTCGAACACCTTGGCGGTGCCTTCGAAGACATGGATCGACTCATCGACGCCGGCGGTCTTCACCACGCAGCCGTCGAGGGCGATGTTGCCGTACAGCACGGCCAGGCCGCCCTCCTGCGAGTAGGCGTGCTCGACACTGCGAATGCAGCCTTCGGCGCGGTCGTCGTCGAGGCTGTCCCAGCGGGTCGACTGGCTGAACGCAGTCTGGGTGGGGATGCCTGCCGGGCCCGCCTTGAAGAAGTGGTGCACCGCCTCGTCCTGGGTCTGGGTGATGTCCCACTGGGCGATGGCCTCGGCCATGTTCGGGCTGTGCACGGTGTGCACGTCGGTGTGCAGCAGGCCGCCACGGGCCAGTTCGCCGAGGATGGAGAAGATACCACCGGCACGGTGCACGTCTTCCATGTGGTATTTCTGGATGTTCGGCGCCACCTTGCACAGCTGCGGGACCTTGCGCGACAGACGGTCGATGTCGCGCAGGTCGAAGGCCACTTCGCCTTCCTGGGCGGCGGCCAGCAGGTGCAGGATGGTGTTGGTCGAACCGCCCATGGCGATGTCGAGCATCATGGCGTTCTCGAACGCCTTGAAGTTGGCGATGTTGCGCGGCAGCACCGACTCGTCGCCTTCACCGTAGTAACGCTGGCACAGCTCGACGGCCAGGCGCCCGGCGCGCAGGAACAGCTGCTCGCGGTCGCTGTGGGTGGCCAGGGTGGAGCCGTTGCCCGGCAGGGACAGGCCCAGGGCTTCGGTCAGGCAGTTCATCGAGTTGGCGGTGAACATGCCGGAGCAGCTGCCGCAGGTCGGGCAGGCGCTGCGCTCGTACTCGGCGACCTTCTCGTCGGATGCGCTGGAGTCGGCGGCGATGACCATGGCGTCGACCAGGTCCAGGCCGTGGCTGGCCAGCTTGGTCTTGCCGGCTTCCATCGGGCCTCCGGAGACGAACACCACCGGGATGTTCAGGCGCAGGGCGGCCATCAGCATGCCGGGGGTGATCTTGTCGCAGTTGCTGATGCAGACGATGGCGTCGGCGCAGTGGGCGTTGACCATGTACTCCACGGAGTCGGCGATGATCTCGCGGCTCGGCAGCGAATAGAGCATGCCGTCGTGGCCCATGGCGATGCCGTCGTCCACGGCGATGGTGTTGAATTCCTTGGCCACGCCGCCGGCTTTCTCGATCTCGCGGGCGACCAGCTGGCCGAGGTCCTTCAGGTGCACGTGGCCGGGCACGAACTGGGTGAAGGAGTTGGCGATGGCGATGATCGGTTTCTTGAAGTCTTCGTCCTTCATCCCGGTGGCGCGCCACAGGGCGCGGGCGCCGGCCATGTTGCGGCCGTGGGTGGAGGTCTTCGAGCGGTAATCAGGCATGGTCGGGTCCTGCGGCTAATTCGGAGGTGTGTGCGGTGAGCGTCGTCGGGCAGCTGATCGCCGCATGTAGGGGGGCTGCATGACGAGACGGGATCACCTCTCGCGCGGCCGGGGCTCACGGGCCCGCCGGTGATGCCGGCGAGCAATCGCTCGATTCTACGCCCGCCGAGGCAGACGGGCAAAGGCCGCTCAGCCGCGTTCGTTGCGCAGGATGCAGGCGGGAATCTGCTCCAGGGCCACTTCGCGGTCGACCGCCCCCAGTTTCCTGGCTTCCTTGGGCATGCCGTAGACCACGCAGGTGGCTTCGTCCTGGCCGTAGGTGATGGCGCCGGCCTCGTGCATTTCGCGCAGGCCGCGGGCGCCGTCGTCGCCCATGCCGGTCATGATGATGCCGGTGGCGTTGGCGCCGGCGGCGCGGGCGGTGGAGCGAAACAGCACGTCCACCGAGGGCTTGTGGCGGCTGACGGGCGGGCCGTCGACCACTTCGACCACGTACTGGGCGCCGCTGCGCTTGAGCAGCATGTGGCGCCCGCCGGGGGCGATCAGGGCGCGACCGGGCATGACCCGGTCGCCGTTGCGGGCTTCGCGGACCTCGATCTGGCACAGGCCGTTGAGGCGCTCGGCGAAGGCGGCGGTGAAGCGCTCGGGCATGTGCTGGACGATGACGATGCCGGGGCAGACCCGTGGCAGTGCCGTGAGCACGTGTTCCAGTGCCTGGGTGCCGCCGGTCGAGGTGCCGATGGCGATGATGCGCTCGGTGGTGCGGGTCATGGCGCCGCTGCTGGCGGCAGGCAGGATGGCATCGGCGTTGAGCTTGGGCTGCACCGCCGGCGCTGCCGGGCCGAGGCGCTTGAGACGGGCCTGGGCCGCCGCACGGATGGCGCCGACCAGCTCTTCGGTGGCTTCGATGAGGAACTGGCGCAGCCCGGCCTGCGGCTTGGTGACGATGGCCACCGCGCCGGCGGCCAGGGCCTCCATGGTGGTGGCGGCACCCTTTTCCGTCAGGGTGGAGCAGATCACCACCGGGGTCGGGCGCTCGGCCATCAGTTTCTTCAGGAAGGAGATGCCGTCCATGCGAGGCATCTCCACGTCCAGCACGATCACGTCGGGCCAGTTGCGCTGCATCTTGTCCATGGCGAACAGCGGGTCGGCGGCGGCACCGATGACTTCGATGCCCGTGTGTTCGGCAAGGCCGGCGCTCAGTACCTGGCGGACGACTGCGGAGTCGTCGACGATCAACACCTTGGTGTTCTTCATGGCGTGGGGGCCTCGTAGCGCCGGGTGGCGATCTGTTGGGACGTGGGGCAACGCAGTGCGATGTGCCCGCTGCAGACATCGAAAATCAGGTTGCGGTAGCCATCGCCACCGGCATGCCGTTCATGGCATTTCAGGCCGTGGGCGGCGAGCAGCTCCAGGCCGGCGCGCACGTTGCTCTGGCCGATGTTGCGCTGGCACAGCTCGCCGAACATGTTGCCGCCACCGAACAGGCTGATGCGGTAGTCCTGCGGCTGGCTGCCGCTGGCGCGGATCTTCTCCAGCAGCAGGTGCAGGGCCTCGTCGGCGTAGCGCCCATCGAGCCGGCTGCCGGGGTGGCGGCGGCTGGGCAGCATGTAGTGGCACATGCCGCCGATGCGTTCGCCGCGGTGCCACAGCACCAGCGACACACAGGAACCGAGCAGCGTGCGGATGCGCGTGCGACGGTCGCCGAAGTACAGGTCACCTGGCTGCAGGAGCACTTCGATGACGCCGTCCGGGTTATGCATGGGGTTTGCGATAGATCGACGGGCGCAGCGACTGCAACTCGTCGCTGATGCCGTGCAGGCTTTCGGAGTGGCTGACGAAGAAGTAGCCACCGGGACGCAGCCGTGCGCAGAGACGTTGCACCACCTGGCGCTTGGTCGGCGGGTCGAAGTAGATCATCACGTTGCGCAGGAAGATCACATCGAACACACCGACATCCGGCAGGGCGTTGTTGAGGTTGATCTGGCGGAAGCCGATGCGCCGCTTCAATGCCGGCTCCAGGGTGAACATGCCGCTGTGGCTGCCGGTGCCGCGCAGGCAGTGGCGATGCAGCAGCTCGCGGGGGATGCCGCTGGCGTCCTCTTCCGGATAGATGCCGGTGCGTGCCTTGTCGAGGATGCGCGTGCTGATGTCCGACGCGAGGATCTCCCAGGGCCGCGACGGCAGGCAGTCGGCCAGCAGCAGGGCCAGGGTGTAGGGCTCCTCGCCGCTGGAGCAGGCGGCGCTCCAGACACGCAGCGGCTGGCTGCTGCGCAGGTCGTCCTGCAGGCGCTCGCGGAGGAATTCGAAGTGCTTCGGCTCGCGGAAGAAGTAGGTTTCGTTGGTGGTCAGCAGGTCGACTGCGGTTTGCAGCTCGGCCTTGTCCTTCATCAGCAGCTGGAAGTAGTCACCATAGCTGTTCAGTTCGAAATGGCGCAGGCGCTTGCTCAGGCGTCCGGCCACCAGCTGGCGCTTGGCGTCGCTCATGGCGATGCCGGCGATCTCGTGGATCATGTCGCGGAACTGCTGGAATTCACGGTTGTTCAGGCTCAGGGCTGTCATGGCGCCGCTCCAGGGTCAGGCCGGTTCGGGTTGTGCGGCGGCAGTGGCGAGCTGGCGCAGGTCGGCGAGCGAGAGAATCCGGCCGATGTCCAGCAGCACCACCAGGCGCTCGTCGAGCTTGCCCATGCCGAGCAGGAAGTCGGTGGGGATATGGCTGCCGAAGCTGGGCGCGGGCTCGATGTCCTGCTCGGGAATCTCCAGCACCGCGTTGACCGCCTCGACGACGATGCCGATGACCTGCTGCATCTGCTCGCGCACCACTTCGAGGATGACGATGCAGCTGCGTCGTCCGATCTGGGTCTGCTGCTGACCGAAGCGCTGGCGCAGGTCCATGATCGGCACCACGCCGCCACGCAGGTTGATCACGCCGAGGATGCTCGCCGGCATCAGCGGCACCGGGGTCAGGCGGCCGTACTCGATGATCTCGCGGACGTTGCGCGTGCCGACGGCGAAGAGTTCCTCGCCGAGGCTGAAGGTCAGGTATTGCTGGGTGGTGTCTGGCGCCGTGGCCGGGTTGAAACTGGGCATGGGTCGCTCCTCGGGCACCCGCAGGTGCCCGGCTGGGGGCTAGGACTGGAAGCGAATGAAGCCGCTGGGGATCATCTGCTCGAGCAGCTCGCTACCGGCTTCGCTGGCGCTGCGGCTGCGCGCCGGCTGGCGAGGGGCGAGGAGCGGGGCGCGGGCGGCCGAGACCTTGAAGAAGTCCATCAGTTGCTGCAGCTGTTCGGCCTGGCCACTCATTTCCTCGGCGGTGGCGGCCAGTTCCTCGGCGGCGGAGGCGGACTGCTGGGTGATGTCGCTGAGCTGGGTCATCGCGCAGTTGATCTGGCCGACGCCGGCGCTCTGTTCCTCGGAGGCGGCGGCGATTTCCTGGACCAGGTCGGAGGTCTTGCCGATCGACGGCAGCATCTGGTCGAGCAGGCTACCGGCGCGTTCGGCCAGCGACACGCTGCTCTTGGCCACTTCGCTGATCTCCTGCGCGGCCACCTGGCTGCGCTCGGCCAGCTTGCGCACCTCGGCGGCGACCACCGCGAAGCCCTTGCCGTGCTCGCCGGCGCGGGCGGCTTCGATGGCGGCGTTGAGGGCCAGCAGGTTGGTCTGGTAGGCGATGTCGTCGACGATGCCGATCTTCTCGGCGATGGTCTTCATCGCTGCCACGGTGTCACGTACCGCCTGGCCACCTTCGTCGGCCTCGCGCGCGGCCTTGCCGGCCATGCCATCGGTGACCCTGGCGTTCTCGGTGTTCTGCGCGATGGAGGCAGACATCTGCTCCATCGAGGCGCTGGTTTCCTCCACCGATGCGGCCTGTTCGGAAGCGCCCTGGCTCATGCTCTGGGCCGTGGCGGAAATCTGTTCGGAGGCACTGGTGAGGGCGTCGGCATTGCTGCGCACTTCGCCGATGATCTGCGCCAGTTTCTCGCTCATGCCCTTGATCGCGGCCAGCATGCTGCTGGTGTCGCCGTCCCGGGTGCTGACCTCGGTGTTGAGGTCGCCGGCGGCGATGCGGCTGACCACTTCCACCGCGTAGGCCGGTTCACCGCCGAGCTGACGCAGCAGGTTGCGGGTGATGAAACCACCGAACAGGCCGATGACCAGCAGGGTGGCCAGCGAGACGACGATGGCGATCCAGGTGGCGTGCTGCAGGCTGGCCTGGGCCTGTTGGCTGCCGTCGTTGGCCATGGCGATGTTGTAGTCGCGGTGCTTGTCGATGGCGCTGCGCAGCGGGTCGATGACCGCGTGCTGCAATTCGAGCATGGATTCGCGCGCGGCCTCGTCCTTGTGCTGGCGCGACAGGGCCAGCGCCTTGTCGATGCCCTGGAGGAGGTTGTCGATGCCCTGATGCTCGGTGTCGAAGAGCTGCTGGTCCTGCTCGTCGCTGATGGTCGCGGCGTAGTCGTCGAGGGCGGCCTGGATGTCGCCACGGTTGCCGGCGATGAGCTTGTCCACGGCATCCATGGCCTGGTCGTCGGCGCTCAGTACATGTTCGTAGACCAGTTGCACCTGCATGTTCACCGCCGTGCCGAGCTTGGCCAGGGCGGTAATGGCGGGCACCGAGTTGACGTTGCCGAAGTTGGCGGCGTTGAACACCTGGTTCATCTGCTGGTAGGACACACCCGACAGCAGCAGGATGCCGAGCAGGGCCGAGAGAACCAGGAGAGTCATTTTCTTGCTGATGGTCATGGCAGGGCTCCTGCGCGTCAGCGCACGTCTGCAGCGGGGGAAAGGGGTTCGTTGCGCAGGCCGGCCATGGCCGCGATCTGCTCGACCGAGAGCACCTGCTCCATGCGCAGCAGGGTGATGAAACGTTCGTCCAGGCGCGCCATGTCCTCGATGAACTCGCTGCGCACGCGGCTGCCGAAGGCCGGGGCCTGACGCAGGGCGTCGGCCTCGATCTCGACCACGGCGCTGACGGCATCGACCAGCGCGCCCATCAGGTGGGTCTCGTCCTCGTCGAGGATCTCTACGATGACGATGCAGGTGCGTGCGCCGAGCGGGCTCAGGCCATGGCCGAAGCGATCGGCGAGGTCGATGATCGGCACGATGGCGCCGCGCAGGTTGATCACGCCGCGCACCAGGCTGGGCATCATTGGCACCTGGGTGACCTGGTCGTACTCGAGAATCTCGCGCACGTAGCGGCTGGCCACCGCGTACATGTCCTGCTGTACGCGGAAGGTCAGGTACTGGCGCTGCTGTTGTGCGCAGCCGTCAGGCGTGTCCAGAGGTAGATCGACGAGGGCACCCATGGCTCAGCTCCCGTAGCGGACGAAGCCGCTCTCTTCGTCGTCCGCCACCACCGCTGCGCGCGTCGGCGCGGCACTCAGCGGGCGACCGAGTGTGGTCACCCCGGCGCTGGCGCGGCTGGCCAGGTGGAAGAACTGCATCAGTTGCTGCAGCTGGACGGACTGGCCGTTCATCTCCTCCGCCGTGGCGGCCAGCTCTTCCGAGGCGGCGGCGTTCTGCTGGGTGATGTCGCTGAGCTGGGTCATCGCCGAGGTGATCTGGTTGACCCCGGTGCTCTGCTCCTCGGAGGCGGCGGTGATTTCCTGGACCAGGTCGGAGGTCTTGGCGATCGATGGCAGCATCTGGTCGAGCAGGTTGCCGGCCTGTTCGGCCAGCGACACGCTGCTCTTGGCCACTTCGCTGATTTCCTGCGCGGCCACCTGGCTGCGCTCGGCCAGCTTGCGCACCTCGGCGGCGACCACCGCGAAGCCCTTGCCGTGTTCGCCGGCACGGGCGGCCTCGATGGCGGCGTTGAGGGCCAGCAGGTTGGTCTGATAGGCGATGTCGTCGACGATGCCGATCTTCTCGGCGATGGTCTTCATCGCCGCCACGGTGTCACGTACCGCCTGGCCACCCTCGCTGGCTTCGCAGGAGGCCTTGCCGGCCATGCCGTCGGTGACCTTGGCGTTCTCGGTGTTCTGCGCGATGGAGGCGGACATCTGCTCCATCGCCGCGCTGGTTTCCTCGACCGAGGCAGCCTGGCTGGATGCGGCGTGGCTGAGGGTCTGGGCGGTGGCGGAGATTTCCTCGGCGGCGCCGCTGAGGGTCGCGGTGGACAGGTGCACCTGGCCGATGATGTCGCTGAGTTTCTCCACGGTGCTGTTGAGCGAATGCTGCAGGTCGTGCAGATGGCCCTGGAACTGGCCGTGCATGGTGCGGGTCAGGTCGCCTTCGGCGAGGCCGGCGATGACCTGCATGGCTTCGTTCAGCGGCACGATGATCGCTTCCAGCGTGCTGTTGATGCCGTCGACGATGCGGCGGAAGTCGCCCTGATGACGGCTGGCGTCGGCGCGGGTGTCGAGCTGGCCGTGCTGAGCCGCCTGGCTGAGCATCTGGGTGTCTTCGATCAGCGCCTGGACATTGGCGCGCAGGGTCTCGATGGTGTCGTTGATGAAGGCCTTCTTGCCGGGGAACTGCTCCAGCGGCGCGCTCAGGTCGCCTTCGCCGAAGGCCTTGATGCAGGCCATGGCCTTCTTCTTCACGCTGATGTGGCCGGCGACCATGGCGTTGATGCCCTGGGCGATCTCGGCGTAGCT